>CANHEA010000017.1 GCA_947459635.1 Flavobacteriaceae bacterium
ATCACAAATAGTCACACTTCCATCTACACCAGCATTAGGTTGTGGATTTATCGTAATCGTAGCAATAGAAGTATCATTCACACAAGGAGCTACACCAGTAAGTATATAAGTAAAAGTAGAAGAAGAAGCACCAACAGCTGGCACAAAAGTTCCCGCAGCAGCATTGAAAGTTCCACCAAGTCCAGAAGTTCTAGTCCACACACCACCGGCTTGTTCACCAGTGATTAAAGAAAACAAATCAATAGAAGCGATAGATGAATCACAAATAGTCACACTTCCATCTACACCAGCATTAGGTTGTGGATTAATAGTGATGGTAGCGAGTGAAGCATCATTCACACAAGGAGCTACACCAGTAAGTGTATAAGTAAAAGTAGAAGAAGAAGCACCAACAGCCGGCACAAAAGTCCCTGCTGCGGCATTGAAAGTTCCACCAGCACCAGAAGTTCTAGTCCAAACACCGCCGGCTTGTTCACCAGTGATTAAAGAAAACAAATCAATAGAAGTGATAGAAGAATCACAAACAGTCACACTTCCATCGACACCTGCATTCGGTTGTGCATTAATCGTTATTGTAGTAGTTGTAGTAGTTGCCGGACAACTTCCACTAGCTGGAATTGTGTAGGTAATAGTGTAGGGGCCAGGAGTGCTTGAACTTGGTGTTATCAAACCACTGCCTGAATTTATTGTTAAGCCTAAGGTTGAACTATATGTTCCTCCAGTATAGGCACCTGTACCAGATAAAGTTACAGCTTGGGTCCCACTAGTTGTACAAACATTTGCTGACGGATAAGCTAAAGTTGCCGTGGGTCCTGCAGTGATGCCAATTGTGACTTGACTAGTGGCAGTACAACCTACTCCATTATTTGCAGTTAACGTATAAGTAGTAGGAACTAATGGGCATACTGTTGGACTTAACGTGGTTGCGTTTGTCATTGCTGTTGTTGGCGACCAAGTAAAAGGAGGAATGTTGTTATTGAATGTAATAGTCCAACCTGTTATGTTACCAATGTCTCCCGTTAAATCATCTTGAACAAACAAATTCCACGTTCCATTAGAATTACTACCATTTAATAATGTAAAAGAATCTTCGGGAGCAAAAGTTCCTGTAAAAGGACCTACTCCCGCTGTTATAGGATTAATCGCTGTAGGTGTAAAACAGGTGTTGGTATAATTATCGTCAAGGCCTCCGTTATCTGTTGATAATTGCATTAATGTTCCGTTTGGAGCTTGAAGAAAAATATCCAAATCCGAATCCCAAGTATGTGTCAAATTAATGCAAACTGATGCAATAGAAGTGTTAGCAACTGTCGTTGGGGCAATTCCTGAGACAATAATTGGCGAATTTACACCAACGACACTTCCATCAGGAACAGCATAAGAGGTGTTATTAGAAAAAGATAGAGGTCCCACAGACCCTACTGCATTGGTGGAACCACTTAGATTGATGCATGCTCCAGGACAGACAGAACCTCCTACGCCTGCATTTACGGTCGGCAATGGATTTACATTGACAGTTTGAGTAATTGAATTTTGACAGCCGCCAGGAACGGCAGTTAGCAATAAGGTAACAGAATGTGGACCAGTTGTGGCAAAGGTGTGGGAAGGATTTTCCTGATTTGAAGTAAATCCATCTCCAAAATTCCAACTATAGGTAAAATTGCCATTGGTGGTATTGGTAAACTGAGTTGGACTGCCAATGCAAGCTGTTGTTGCAGTAAAAGTAGGATTTGGACTTGCGAAAGTAGCAGTTGTTCCAGCGAAATCAAGCGTAAATCCAGCATTAGACGCAGCAGTGAAGCGATCAACTAATATGGTATAGGTTTGACCTGCTGTGACAGCAAATGTCGGATTGCACTGAACTCCAGCACATCCTAATCCAGTTGTACCGTTTGCCCCAAGAACGCCACTCCAATTGCATGATATTTCTGTACCAGGACAAGAAGTTGTTGTATTAAAGATGGCAAAGTCATAATCAATGGAGGTCGTGGGGACAATTGTAAATGCTAGAGTACCAGAAGTTGCAACGGTGAAAGTATACCAGTTGGAAGATCTTTCCCCCGGGGCACCAAAACAAGTCGGAGCCTCTTGAGTAGTACCAATTCCTCCAACTCCATCTGGGACAGAAATTGAGTTAAGGTTACATAAGGTTTGTGCACCTGCGCAATCTTGAGTTGGCAAGGCTGGACCAATAGGAAGCGATGTTTGTACGCAGACGCCAAAGGTTCCAGTAGTATTTCCATTACCATCAACGGCAATGTAATAGGTGTTTGTAGGTGTTAAGCCATGTAAAATAACATCCGTATGCAGCAAACCTCCTACAGTATTAACATCTTCTTGACATCCAATTTGTGTGAAAGCACCGCAGGCACCACTATAAATTGCAATCTGTGTGTTGCCTAATGTGCCAGCAAAATTGGTCGAAATTTCAACGTCAGGAGTTGTTGCAACGAATGAAAACCAAACGGTATTGCTCATGGTATTGGGTACCCAACATGTGGGTGTTGCAGGATTACCAATTGTTGTTGCTGCAACATTTGTGTACAGTATGGAAGTACAGCTGCCAGATCCTACGGCTAAAGGTTCTGCAGTCAGACAAGTGTCATTTGCAGGCTGGGCATAACTATACTCTGTAAAAAATATAAACATGAAAATAGCACACAAAAAAGGAAAATTGAACTTCATACGTGCTAAGTCTTATTGGTTCTTTTTGTTGTGTTTCAGATATTCTTCTCGGCTTACTGGCTTATCATTTACGATATAAAATATCTCAGGAGAGGCTTTTAGGGATGGCGCAAAATTCTCTTTTGGAACTTCCACTTTGGTTTTTACCTCAAATTTTAGAGAATCTTTGTTATTATCCGGCAGTAATTTATTACTAACAACGGTCTTATTTGAAGTTAGAGTTTGTGATAAAGCATTGTTTGATGCAATAAAAAATAAAAGAAAAGAAAGTAGTTTTCTTACCATTGGTAACTTATTGATATTTCATTAATTGCCATAATTAGGCTATTTTGAACGTCGCAGATGATTTTTAGTTAACTCGTCAACAAAATCAAGAAGAAATTCGAATACTAACAACTATAAATGAGATGATAAAAATAATAAAAAAATATCAAATCTATCTGAATTTAGCATCAAATTTTTAAATTATTTGAGGTTAATATAGGAGTTATCTACAATTTACTGAATTTAATAAAATTTCTTAAGATGAGTATATAATCACTATAATCTAGTTGCTTGCATGAGAATCATGATCTCCCGATGTCACTCAATGTTGTTTTAAAAATATTAAACAAGAACTTAATTGAACGTGGCAGATTTTTCATATTTTTATCAATTATTTTTTGAAGAAAGTGGCAACTTGCGTTAATGCTGACAAATAGTAATGCTACATTGCCTGAAAAAAGGAAATATTTTCAGATTTTGGGTGATGTGCTTCATCAAATATAGCGCTAAGTATATAGAAAATTATAGACATTAATATCCGTTTCGATTTTACCTTAAGAGCACTTAAATAAGGAATTATGAAGAAAAAATTTCTTTTGGTTTTGTTTTTCATTTCATTTTTAACCAACTCGCAGACTATTTGGCCAACATTGCTACAAATGAGAGAAGCCTTTAATCCTGCGAGCCTTTCTCCGCTTTTATGGGTGAATCCATATAGAGACGCATACGTATCGACAACTGATAACAATGGCATTCGCCAAAAAGGGAATATTATTGACAGTGCAACAGCAAGAACCGGACAGGAATTAGCGACAGTGGGGACTTTAGGGAGTAAACCAATATATAATGGCGAGGGCTGGTACTTTGAGCAAGGTGCTAAGCTCACAACTGGCAGTAATTCAACCTATAATTTTTTGCATAATGGCAGTAATTTCGATGTTTGGTGCACTGCTTTTATTTGTCCACCTGCATCAGGAAATTACTATCGTGCATTGATTTCTACAAATGGTGTTTCAGATGCTGCTAAAGGAATATTAGTAAGAATAAATTCAGTCAACGGAAACAATAGTTGTGAAGTAAGAATAGGAAATGGAGTAAGTGCATACATTAGTCTTAATGGCCTAAATTCGCTAACGCCAAATGCAACAAATACGATCAGGGTCACGAAGTCTGGAAACATTGCCAAGTTGTTTGTCAATGGTAATCAAGTCGCATCACAAACAATCACTTTGTCGCCAAGCACAGCAGATGCCGCAGGTGTTATGACATTAGCAAGTAACAGCATTTCGTCTGTAAATGTTTACCTTAAGGATGTGATGATTTTTAACCGCGCCCTAACCGCTACAGAGGTTACATCGATGAATAGCAGAAATTTTGCTACAATTACACCCACTCCAATAAATGTTTATTTATTGGCTGGAGATTCAAACTGCGCAGGGCGAGGATTAAATAGTGAAATTGCTTCAGATTTGACAGGGAATATTTCACGGGCTTGTATACCCCAGTTCACAACCTCATATGATTATACAACGTATTTAGGCAAATTACTTTTGGGTACCAATCAAACAATTCCGACGGAATATACTACTACGTTACATGGCGCAGAAATGAGGTTTGGAAAAGCCATGGGAGCCGTTGCTGATACTTTTATTATTAAATATGGCATAGGAAGTATTCCGCTTTATCAAAGTGCATTCGGAGATTGGAATGTCGCTAGCTCTGCTTCCTACTTTAAAAAATTCACCACCGCGGTTATTCCACAAGCACTGAATGATTTGGTGCACGTTTATAGAAGAACGCCGGTTTTCAGAGGTTTTATTTGGACTCACGGCGCCAATGATGCTGTCGTGGGCGGATCTAATTTGTCATGGACAAGAACCGGAACAACTTTGACAATAACTGAAAATTCACACGGACTTCGCACAGGATATAAGATACCGGTTACCAACTCGAGTGATTTGTCGACCTTGCCAATCGGAATTTATAACGTGACCAAAATTGACAACAATACATTTTCAATTGCAGGGGTTGATACGGGAGCTGCTTTTGGAACCATTTCTTATTCTGCGGGATCAACCTATAAAGCTAATTTGACAGCAGTAATTAACGGAACAATAGATTATCTAACGGCTACTGTAAAAAATCAAATAACAGGCGGCAACGGTTATCCTGTCAATAAACTGAGAATCTTTATTCCAGAAACAAAATCAGCAACAAATCCGTTTGATGCAACCTCGTACAGCCAAATATTGGCAGGGCAACAAAGTATTGGAAGTAATTTCCTGATTGAAAATGCCTCTAGATCAGCTAATGTTCGGGGAACCATTTCGCAATCAACAGAAGATTTAAGTATGCAAGATGTACTTCATTATAGTACGAGCGCTTATGATACTTTAGGCCAACGTGAGGCAAATTATTTTATTCCGTTTGTTAATGAGTGAGTGCTACAGCGAGACTAAATTAGACTAGTCTTAAACTTAGGAATTGCAAATCATAAAAGTCGCGGTTTTCCCTTGTAGATTTAGTAGACAACTTGTGCATAAAGCTTGAACTATTGTAAAAACAAAAAAGCCTCTACACTAATGCAGAGGCTTTCTTCTTTATTTTATCGTCAATACATTAGATCCTAATTATTTTTTGTAAAATCAAATAAGTCTTATAATACGACATTAATGGTTCCTTGCGTCAAATCAAGATCTGCGCCAGTGGTAGGAGAAGTAACATAACCAGAAAAGGTTCCGTTGATTGCTGTAGTTGAATTGACCGTAATATTGGAAGACCAGATTCCTCCTTCATCTACAGGCATAATATTATAATCAGAGGAAAGCAGATGGATGTTGAAATCGGAAATTTTATTTGCACCTGTTGTTCCTACCGGAATTGTGAAATAAATGAAATCGGTAACTGACGCATTGTCATAAGCCCGAATTTGTCTATTAGGACCTACGGTAGTTACTGTAATGTTTGTTTCAAAGGTTTTTACTAGAGTGCCAACAGTAACAGTTATTACACTTTGATTTATAGGCGCTACGTTACAATCACTCAAATCATTAAACCTCGCTTGCAAATCACCTGAGGGATCTCCACAACTATTAATTTCATTTTGCAAAGCTGTTTTATAGGCATTACACAATTGCTCTTGATTACTGCTTGTAGCATTGTTGAAGGCTACTTCAGCGGCATCAGTAGCGGCTGCTAAATTAGCGCAACTAGGTGCGTCGCCGTCGCTGCTAGAACTACTACTGCACGCTAGTGTGAAAATTAGAATCAATAAGAAACTAGATAGAATTTTAATTGTTTTCATTTGTAAGAGTTTTGACATTATTATTAATAGAATAAAAAAAGGCTACCATTTCTGGTAGCCTTTCTGCTTTTGCTCCCTCTCTTGGGCTCGAACCAAGGACCCTCTGATTAACAGTCAGATGCTCTAACCAACTGAGCTAAGAAGGAAAGTGTATTTCACTTTTAAAGCGGTGCAAATATAATGCGAAAATTATTTTACACAAACAAAATAAGGCAAAATTTTAAAAAATTATTATTTATGAAAAATTGCTTTGTAAATATCATTTCCATTTGCAAACAACAGCAATGTAATAAGTAATACAAAACCAACCATTTGAGCGTTTTCCATAAATTTATCGCTAGGTTTTTTACTTGTTATCATTTCGTATAATAAAAACATGACATGTCCTCCGTCGAGAGCAGGAATAGGCAATAAGTTCATCACTCCAAGCATTATTGATAGTAATGCAGTAATGTTCCAGAACATTTCCCAGCTCCAAGTTTTTGGGAAAATATCAAAAATAGCTTTAAAACCTCCCACACCTTTATAGGCTCCTGTACTTGGAGAAAAAATAGCTTTCAACTGTTTGCCGTATCCAAGTAATTGGTCTTTTCCTTTTTCAATCCCCACAGGGAACGATTCAAAAAACCCGTATTCTTGCTTGCTAAACTTATACAAGCCTAATTTTTCTAAGTTGGTAATTTTAAAGGAAGCAGCAAATATCCCTAGCTTACCATCTTTATTGATGTGAATTTTTACTGGAACTTCTTTTTCATCCCTCAAAACAACGGCATCTAGCGTTTGACTTTTGTTCGATTTTGCAATTGCAATTACTTGATCTGCATATTTTGTCTTAACACCATTCAGTGACTGAATAATATCTTTTGGTTTCAACGCTGTATTTGCAGAGGAGTCTGCTACTTTTCCAACCATAAAAGGTTCTCTCCAGTCGATGAATAATTTTTTTTCTCCTTTTAGAACTTTGTCAATCAAATCAACAGGAAGATTAATGTTTGTCACCATGCCATCACGCTCAACAACGACCGTTTTAGCAAACAAAATTTTGTTCTGAACATCATTGAATCTTACTACCTTTTCACCATCAATTGAAAGGATTTTGTCGCCGGTCTTAAAACCCATTTCTTCCCCAACTTCCGAGGTTACAGCAATCCCGTCCTTCAATTCACTATTGTTCAAATACAAATCTCCATAATAAAACGCCATTCCAATATAGATGACGAATGCCAAAATAAAGTTGACTGTTACACCGCCAAGCATAATGATCAAGCGTTGCCAAGCCGGCTTAGAACGAAACTCCCATGGTTGTGGAGGCAAAGCCATTTGTTCTTTATCCATGCTTTCATCAATCATTCCGGAGATTTTCACATATCCTCCCAGCGGCAACCAACCGATTCCATATTCGGTTTCGCCAATTTTCTTTTTCAATAAAGAGTATTTAATGTCGAAAAACAGATAAAACTTCTCTACTCTGGTTTTAAATAATTTTGCGGGAATAAAATGTCCAAATTCATGCAGTATGATCAGTAAAGATAGGCTCAATAAGAATTGAGAAAGCTTGATAACTATTTCCATTGTTCGATTTTAGTTCTTTTTAAACGCACAAAAGTAAGGTTTTCACCTTACTTTCTAGCATATATCTGGTACGGTTTATTTTTTTATGAATTTTTTAAGGATGCGTCCTTCAGTTGTAGTCACTTCAAGTATATATAAACCAGCGGATAATTGGTCAACTGCAATAACTTTCGTGCTACATTCTTTGACTTTTTGCCCCAAGGCATTAAAAATCGCACAAGATTTTAAAGTTAATGAATTTGGCATATCAACAGAAATAGCGGTTGTTGCTGGGTTAGGGTATATAGCAATACTACTTTCCAATTCGAAAGTTGTTGCGCCTAAAGTAGCGGAGTTATTCTTGGAGATAATGTCTTTCTTTGGGTCAAATGCCACTCCTGTTACCGTAAATGGAACGTTGACAGTAAATTGCTGCCCGTTGGTGGTGTTTTCCAAAATCAAATCAAGTTGTTGTCCACCTGTCCCAGTCAAACGCACTGGCACCGGCATTTCAAAAAAGGAAACAGAGGCATTAGATTGGGTCTGATTGATAGTGATTTTAGCTTGACCATTTCCTATGTTATGAGCCGTAATCGAATAACTTGGATACCCTTGATTATATACCCAGTCACTAAAGAATTCTGATAAATTCATTCCTGAAGCAGCTTCTAAATGGCTTTGTAAATCTGGGGTAACAGCATACGCATAAGCTAACACAGGATCGTTTAGATAATTGCGCAACCCTTGAAAAAAGTTGGTGTCCCCTAATTTGAAACGTAACATATTCAAAATCATAGCGCCCTTGTTATAAGTAAGTCGAGTGCTAAAAATTCTGTTGACATCTGTTGCTTCTGCATCCGTCAAATAAGTTGCACCTCCAGTGTTTGAAGTTATGGAGGTGATCATACTATTTTTATTTGCGATAAATGCATTTTCGCCATCAAAATTTTGAATCACCATCGATGCCAAATAAGTGGCGAATCCTTCATTCAACCAAATGTCTTTCCAGCTACCGCAAGTTACTTTATCGCCAAACCATTGGTGCCCCATTTCGTGCGCAATCAAACCTCGTGTATATCCTCCGGAATTTCCAGCGGTCATAAACGATACCGTAGTGTGTTCCATTCCACCGCCCCAACCAAATTGGCAGTGTCCGTACTTTTCATTTCTAAACGGATAGGGTACAAATACCGATTCATAGAAATTAATAATATCAGGCGTCACAGCCACACTTGCGATGTTTTCTGACGCAGTTTCTGGATACATATAATTTATGATTGGAAAAAATGGACTCGCAGCGGTGCCCAAGCCTCCTTGCTGATTATATACTTGATAATTAGTAACCGCAATCGCAATTAAATAGGCTGGAATAGGATAATTGTGCTCAAAATGCGTAGTGCTTGTTCCGTCATTGTTAGCAATTTTAGATTGTTCTAAGCCATTCGATACAGAAACGTATGCTGATGGCGCAGTAATATAGACATCAATGTTATTTACTTTATCGTTCAAATCTTGCTTACATGGCCACCACTCCATGGCACCAAAAGGCTCGGACAAAGTCCATAGTACTGGCGATCCGTTGTGTGTGTCTACCGAAAAAGCACCAAATCCTGAAGAGGTTGGCACCCCCGAATAGTTAATGCTAATAGAATCTAGAACATTCGTATTTTGAACTACAGGTAGGTTTACCGTAAGTTCGTTATTGCCACTTCTGGTAAATGTTAAATTTACACCTCGTTGGATTACTGTACTGACTTCTAAAGCATCAGACAAATCAAATGTTACCGTGCTAATGTCTTCTTTCGCAATAAATTTGGTGGTAACTTCTCCACTGATGAATTGTTGCGCAGGATCTACATTTAATCGTAGTCTGTGATAGGTCACATCGTAATTATAAGTATTTGGGTTCGTAACAAGAGCCATTCTCTTGCTGGCAGACTTCTTTTCTGCTTGAACCAAATCTTCAAATTCACGATCAAAAGTTTGAGCCAACAAAGAAGTGCAAGAAATAAAAACGAGTAATAGATAGAGATTTTTCATTATGTTTAGAATATTTTGGCTAATTTAATTAATTCCTCAACAAACGAATGTTAATTTTACTGTAAATGCTAATTTTTATACAATTACCCCGCAAACACTATGCTTCCAAGTTTTTAAAATTGCTCCTACATATCCAAAACATTTGATTAAATTTGCCGTCGAAAGTAGAAATACAACTTCCAACAATAAAAAGTAGAAAATGTTACAAATAGGATTTATTAGAGAAAATCAGGAAAAGGTTATCAAGGCATTAGCTAAAAGAAATTTAGATGTAAAAGCTGTCGTGGAAGAAGTAGTTCAATTGGATGAAAAACGACGCGCCACGCAAGTTGAACTTGACAATGTTTTGTCTGAAGCTAATAAACTAGCTGCTTCTATCGGGGAATTAATGAAAAGCGGCGAAAAATCTAAGGCGGCTATTCTAAAGGAAAAAACAGTTCTTTTGAAAGAAAAAAGCAAAGAACTTTCGGAAAAAGCGGAAGCTCTTGCTCATGAACTTACCAATAAATTATATACGCTTCCTAATCTTCCGGCAGACATCGTTCCTGAAGGAAAAACACCTGAAGAAAATATTACGGTTTTTCAAGAAGGTGAAATTCCGGTTTTGCATGAAGGCGCACAACCGCATTGGGAATTGGTAAAGAAATATGATATCATCGATTTTGAATTGGGTGTAAAAATAACCGGCGCAGGCTTTCCAGTATATAAAGGTAAAGGTGCCCGATTGCAACGAGCCTTAATTACGTACTTTCTCGATAAGAATACAGAAGCGGGTTACAAAGAATACCAAGTGCCGCATCTCGTAAACGAAGCTTCAGGATACGGAACTGGACAATTGCCAGACAAAGAAGGACAAATGTATCACGTAGGCATTGACGATTTGTATTTGATTCCAACCGCCGAAGTTCCTGTTACCAATTTGTTCCGAGATGTTATTCTTAACGAAAGCGAATTGCCAGTTTTATGCACAGGCTACACCCCATGCTTCCGCAGAGAAGCAGGTTCTTACGGCGCGCATGTTCGCGGGTTGAATCGTTTGCATCAATTTGATAAAGTAGAAATCGTTCGCATCGAGCATCCAGACAAATCTTACGAAGCCTTAGACGGCATGGTAGAACATGTGAAAACTTTGTTGCAAGAATTGAAATTGCCATATAGAATTCTACGTTTGTGCGGCGGTGACATGGGATTCACATCAGCATTGACCTACGATTTTGAAGTGTTTTCCACGGCGCAAGATCGTTGGTTGGAAATCAGTTCGGTTTCTAATTTTGAAACTTTTCAAGCCAACCGATTGAAGTTGCGTTACAAAGATGCTAATGGTAAAAATCAATTGGCACATACTTTAAATGGAAGTTCATTGGCATTGCCAAGAGTTCTTGCTGGCATTTTGGAAAACTATCAAACTCCAGATGGAATTGTAGTTCCTGAAGTATTGCGCAAGTATACCGGATTTGACATCATCAACTAAAAGTTAATCTTTTAAAAGCGATGTACTAATTTCAGCACAATTGTGTTACTTTAGTACATTGTTGTTTTTAAACGTACTTCATGAAAAAAATAGTTTTATTAATACTGCTTCTTTGTTCAGGTCTCATTTTGGCGCAAAATGAACAATTGGCACAAAACTATTTCGACAAAGGCGATTTTGAAAAAGCCAAGATTAGTTTTGAAGAATTGCTTAAAACTGCGCCCTACAATGCCTATTATTTCCAGAGAATTATAGAGTGCAACCAACAGCTTCAACTTTTTGATGTTGGTGAAAAAAGTATAAAGGACCGCTACCAACAATACCAGCAATCTAATTTATTGGTTGAATTGGGATGTAATTATCTCTTGAAGAAAGATGATACCAACGCCAAGAAGTATTTCACTGAGGCATTAGAGAAAATCAAGAAAAACCCAAACGAAGTCTATAATGTAGCAAGCACTTTCGAAAGAAAATCGCAAATAGAATTGGCAATTCAATCTTATGAATTGGGATTGTCATTGGAGCCAAAATTCAATTTCAATTTTCAATTGGCGCAGTTGTACGGTCAAATTGGCAAGACCGACATGATGATTGAAAAATATCTCTTGGAAGCCTACACCAATCCGCAAAACAACGTGGTGATTCAAAATCAATTGACACGATTCATGACGGAAGACGCCGATATCAAATTTAACGAAGCGCTCAAGAAAGCCTTAATTTTAAGAACGCAACAAAGTCAAGATGTTTTCTGGAACGACTATTTGAGTTGGTTTTACGTACAGCAAAAAGAATTCGGAAAAGCTTTTATACAACAAAAAGCAATTTATAAAAGAAATCCAGAGACTTTCTTTAACATTCTGAACTTAGCGCAAATGGCTGTTGAAGATGGTGATAAAGAAACCGCCATCGCTATATACACTTTCGTCTTAGACAATACCAAAGACCTCGAATTGTTAATTCAATCGCACACGTATTTGATGAAAATTCGAATCGATGCAGCCACCGAAAAAGACTATCCGTTAATCGCCACCGACATTGAAAACCTCATTAAAGAATTTGGCGTTAGTCCCTATTCGTTGTCGCTACAAAAGCTGCAAGCACATTTCACGGCTTTCAATTTGAAGAATCCAGAACAGGGTAAAAATATTTTGAAAACCGCGCTGGAGTTGCCGTTGAACGAATATCAAAAAGCGGAAGTCAAAATGGAGTTGGGTGATATTTATTTGTTTGAAGAGAAATTCAATCAAGCGTTGATTTTTTATTCCCAAATAGAGGAGGATTTGAAAAACGATGTGGTGGGTCACGAAGCCAGTCTTAAAGTGGCAAAAACCAGCTATTTCAAAGCTGATTTTACTTGGGCGCAGAAACAATTCAAAGAGCTCAAATCCGCATCGACACAACTGATTGCCAATGATGCGTTGGAGTATTTTTTATTGATTAATGACAATACTGCCGCAGATTCTACTTTGACTGCTTTGAAAGTCTTAGCCAAAGCCGATTATCTGGTTTATCAAAATAAGAATCAAGAAGCATTGGCGAAATACCAGGAGATGTTGAAACAGTTCAAAGGTCAAGAAATTGAAGCAGTTACCTTGTATCGTTTGGGAAGGATGTATGAAAAATTGGGCGACTATACGTTGGCTTTAGTACAATATCAAACCATTATAGATCAATTCAAGGATTGCATTTATGTAGATGAAGCCTACTATTTTGCGGCAGAGATTTATAGCAATCAATTGAAAGACGTCGAGAAAGCAAAATCGTATTACGAGCAAATTATTTTTCACCACGAAGACAGTATTTACTTTACCGATGCGAGGAAGAAATTTAGGCAATTGCGAGGCGATACAACATTATAAATTACGAGGGATGATTTGGGATATACGATTCTTAATATCTCAAGTCGAATATCGAAAATCTAATATCAAATGATTCTATACAACGTCACCATCAACATAGACGACACCGTTCACGACCAATGGCTGCATTGGATGCAAGAGAAACATATTCCAGAAGTATTAGCCACAGGCAAATTTTCTTCAGCACGTATGACCAAAGTACTTGTCGTTGAAGAAATGGGCGGAACAACTTATGCTACCCAGTATACAACGGATAGCAAAGCCACATTAGATAAGTATTATCAAGAAGACGCCCCGAGATTACGCGAAGAAGGACAACGACTTTTTGCAGATAAAATGATGGCATTCCGCACCGAATTGGAAGTGATTTCTGAATTCTGGCCAAATAACAATTAGAATAAAGATAGTAAGATTTTAAGATCGTAAGATTCAATATCTTCCTCAAAAATTAGCTAAAAATCTTTGCGCCTTAGCGTCTTTGCGAGCAAAAAAAAATCATGGAAAAAGTAACAGCCAAAAAACACCTCGGACAACATTTCCTCAAAGACGAAAGTATTGCGAAGGCCATTGCAGACACTCTAAATTTTGAAGGTTACACGGATATCCTAGAAATAGGCCCAGGAATGGGCGTCCTGACCAAATATCTATTAGAAAAACCCGTGACAACCTACGTCATCGAAATTGATACCGAATCAGTTACGTACCTAGAAAATAATTATCCGAAATTGCATGGTAAAATTATTTCGAAAGATTTTCTAAAATACAATATCAACGAGGTTTTTGAAGGCAAACCATTTGCAATCATTGGTAATTTCCCCTACAATATTTCGACGCAAATTGTATTTAAAATGCTCGAACTTCGAAACCAAATTCCGGAGTTTTCCGGCATGTTTCAAAAAGAAGTCGCCGAACGGATTTGTGAAAAGAAAGGAACCAAAGCCTACGGAATTTTGTCTGTTTTGGTGCAGTCATTTTACGATGCAGAATATCTGTTTACGGTGAGTGAAACTGTATTCGATCCGCCACCAAAAGTAAAATCTGGCGTGTTGCGTTTGAGAAGAAAAGAGAATTTCACCTTACCATGCAGTGAAAAATTGTTGTTTACAGTGGTCAAAACTGCCTTTCAACAACGTCGAAAAACCTTACGCAATAGCTTAAAAACTCTAAATTTATCGGATAATTTACGAGAAGATACTATCTTTGACCTCCGACCAGAGCAATTGTCTTATGAGCAATTCATTGCGCTAACTCAAAAAATAGAAGCCGATGCAATTTAAAGTCAGCAAAGAATTTTTAGTTCAAATAGAAGACCTTGTGCAGCAAAGGGATGACCAGCAATTGGAAGCCCTCTTAAACGACCTGCACCACGCTGATATTGCAGAGATTTTACAAGAATTAGATTTTGACGAAGCCACCTACATTTTTAAAGTTTTAGATAGCGACAAAACGGCTGAAATTTTGTTGGAAATTGATGAGGATTTGAGAGAGAAAATCTTAAGTCGATTATCACCAAAGGAAATCGCAGAAGAACTCGATGAACTCGAAACCAACGACGCTGCCGATATTATCGCGGAACTTTCCAAAGACCGAAAAGAAGAAGTAATTTCAGAACTTCAAGACGTTGAGCATGCCAAAGATATTGTCGACTTGCTTCGTTATGATGAAGACACTGCCGGTGGAATCATGCACAAAGAACTCGTTAAAGTCAATGAAAACTGGAACGTATTGACCTGCGTCAAAGAAATGCGAATTCAAGCAGAAAATATCTCACGAGTACATTCTATTTATGTTGTTGATGATGAAGGCCGTTTGAAAGGTCGTTTGTCGCTTAAAGATTTATTAACCACCTCGACCAAAACGCAAATTAGTGAAGTCTATATTCGAAAACTCAACTTTGTAAAAGTAGATGATGAAGATGTCGAAGTAGCGCGAATCATGCAAAAATACGACCTCGAAGCCATTCCCGTGGTTGACGAATTGGGTCGCTTGGTAGGTCGAATTACTATTGACGATATCTTAGATGTAATTGAACAAAGAGACACCGAAGACATCCATAAATTCGGGGGAACCGAAGGCTTAGATTTATCATACACCAAAACCAGTCTTGGGGAATTAGTTCGTAAAAGAGCGACTTGGCTAGTAATCCTTTTTTTAGGGGAAATGCTCACCGCATCAGCCATGGGTTATTACGATGTTGAAATTCAGAAAGCAGTCGTTCTGGCACTATTTGTCCCGCTGATTATTTCCAGCGGAGGAAATTCAGGGTCACAAGCGGCTTCTCTCATCATTCGTGCCATGGCGCTTAAAGAATTACAATTATCCGATTGGTGGTACGTGATGAAAAAAGAAATTTTATCGGGATTGTTACTCGGTACCATACTTGGAATTATCGGTTTTATTCGGATTATGGTGTGGCAAAAAACAGGAATTTACGATTATGGCGAATATTGGATTTGGATTGCTTTAAGCGTTTCGTGCTCTTTAGTCGCTATTGTGCTCTGGGGCACACTCTCCGGCTCCTTAATTCCTTTCGTATTGCGAAGAGTTGGATTAGATCCTGCAACTGCTTCGGCACCTTTTGTCGCAACGATGGTTGATGTCACTGGACTGATTATCTATTTTTCAATTTCTGCGCTGTTCTTAAGTGGTAAAATATTGTAATTAAAACGAAAACAATGAATATTCACATTATCGGAGGAGGAAATTTAGGCGTAGCCATTGCGCAAGGAATCACAAGCTATACCAGCAATAATTCCGTCAGCATCAGCCGCAGAAATATTCAGAGCATTCAGTTCTTAGAACAAAAAGGTATCAAAGTGACGACCTCCAATACGCAAGAACTTGAAAAAGCGGATTTGATTATTCTCACCGTAAAACCGTATCAAATTGCAAGCGTTCTCGTTGAAATATTACCTTTTATTTCCGGTAAAGTTGTCGCTTCAGCCGTCAGCGGTTTTGCCATCGAAACGATTCAACAAATCACCCAAGACTCTTGCAGCGTTGTTCGAATTATGCCCAATATTGCCATTCAATTTGGCGAATCAGCAACTTGTATTTCTTATACAGAAAGAGACAAAGTCGCCGCAGAACCTATTATCGATTTGTTCCAACAACTCGGCACGGCTCCAGTAATCGAAGAAAAATTGATGGACGCCGCCACCGTTTTAGGAGCCTGCGGAACTGCTTATGCCCTGCGTTATATTCGCGCTTCAATGCAAGCCGGGATTGAAATCGGTTTCGATTCTCAAACGGCTTTATCCATCGCAGCGCAAACCGCCAAAGGTGCAGCCAAAATGTTGTTGGAAGAAAAAATTCACCCAGAACAACTCATCGATCGCGTAACCACACCACAAGGTTGCACCATTGTTGGACTCAACGAAATGGAGCATCAAGGCTTTAGTTCCTCACTCATCAAAGGCATCAAAACCTCACTCCAAAAAATCAAAGAATAGTTGGAACACCTATTAATTAGTGCAAATTAGTGTCATTCGTGTTCCACTTTTTTGGGCATTCCCCGAAAAGGGTCGGGCTGTCCGCTATATCTTTTTTTGTTTGTCACCCCGAGCGCAGTCGAGGGGCTTTTCTCTTACAAAAAAAGGATGCCGCTTCCATCCCTTATGCACACCTGATTCCAAATCAAAATCGTATTTTTGAATCAACTTTCAAGGTCAATTCAATATGTCAGCAATCAAAATCCTCCACATCGATAGCAATCATCCGATTCTCAAACAGCAATTGGAATCATTCGGATTCATCAATGACGAAGATTTTACTTCATCCAAAGAAGTTATCGAGTCTAAAATTCACAACTATCATGGAATTGTAATCCGAAGTCGATTCAATATTGATAAAACGTTTATCGACAAAGCAACCAATTTACAATTTATTGCACGCGTCGGCGCCGGCCTCGAAAGCATCGACTGTGAATACGCAACGTCCAAAAACATCGCACTGATTGCGGCGCCTGAAGGCAATCGGAATGCTGTAGGCGAACACACGTTGGCCATGCTTTTGTCGCTTCTTAACAAACTAAATGTGGCAGATGCAGAAGTTCGAAGTGGACAACGAAACCGAGAAAGCAATCGTGGTCACGAACTCGACGGAAAAACAATCGGCATCATCGGTTACGGGAATATGGGCAAATCCTTTGCAAAAAAGTTACGAGGTTTTGAGGTAGAAGTATTGTTTTATGATATTCAAACCGGAATAGGAGATGCCAATGCGAAGCAAGTTGCGCTGGAAGAATTGCAGCAAAAAGCAGATGTTTTAAGTTTACATATCCCATGGACACCAGAAACCAACGGTCTTGTCAATCGAGATTTCATTAACGCCTTTCAAAAGCCTTTTTGGTTGCTCAACACTTCTCGCGGTAAAAATGTCGTAACGGCAGACTTGGTAGAAGCTTTGAAAACAGGTAAAATTCTTGGTGCAGGTTTGGATGTTATTGAATATGAAAATCTATCGTTCGAAACACTAGATGCTGCGGCTTTGCCTGAAGCGTATCAATATTTATTAGAATCCAAAAATGTTTTATTGACGCCACATATCGCAGGCTGGACATTCGAAAGTCAAGAACGCTTAGCACAAGTGATTGTAGATAAGATTAAAGAAAAGTACTTCAGTAGCAAAACAACAATAACCGAAGAAGTTCGCGTAACAGGAATTGGAGGAGTATTTTTTAAATCAGCAAATCCAAAGGAATTGGTGGGTTGGTATGGTAAACATCTTGGACTCAAAACCGATGACTACGGTTCCACTTTTTGGTGGAAAGACAAAAGCGGAAATGACTGCTGTACACAATGGTCGCCTTTTAAAGACGACACAAAGTATTTCCAACCCAGCGAAAAGCAATTCATGCAAAATTTCAGAGTAACGAATCTTGAAGTACTTTTGCGAAATCTAGCAGAAGAAGGTGTAACAATTGTTGGGGAAATGGAAACGTTCGACTACGGAAAATTCGGTTGGATTCTCGACCCGGAAGGCAACAAAATCGAACTTTGGGAACCTATTGATAGTGCGTTTCAATAAATTTTATATTTTTATGAAGTCAATCTAACAAACTACTGTCATGGAAAACACAAAATTCGAAGCTTGGAACCAACCACAAGAACCACAATTTAAACCCGAAAACAAGAAAGTTGTTGCTGGTATTTTCGGGATATTATTCGGCGGATTGGGTATTCATAAATTTATTTTAGGTTACACCCGCGAAGGTATTATTCAAATTCTGCTTTCAATCATTACCTGTGGAATCGCCGGTAGTTTTATTGGACTGATTGAAGGAATCATCTATCTAACTAAAACAGATGAGGAATTTTATCATATCTATCAAGAGAATAAGAAAGCCTGGTTTTAATGAACCTCAATCAAATCACGATTTCCGTTCGCGATGTAGAAAAATCAATCGATTTTTACGAACAATTAGGCTTGCAATTAATTGTCAAATCACTTCCAACATATGCTCGATTCGTATGCCCGATGGGCGAATTAACTTTTTCATTGCATCAATCTGACGAGCAAAATAATAGCACCACTTGGTTTTATTTTGAAGTCGATCATCTCGATGAAAAGGTCAATGAACTGATCGATTTAGGTTTTGAGTTTGAAGAAATGCCCAACGACAAACCTTGGTTGTGGCGGGAAGCACGATTAAAAGATCTTGATAACAACCAATTGATATTGTATTACGCAGGGGTAAATAGGAAAAATCCGCCTTGGCGAGTAGTTGAGATTTAGATCTTTTCGCCTTTTTCTGCCAACTTCCGCTCCAATTCCGCCTGAAATTCTTCCATCACTGGTTTCATTGTGCTTTCTGGCAAGTCGGCAATTCGAATATACATCAACCCGTCAATCGCATTGTTGAATAGCGGATCTACATTGAATGCAACCACACGCGCATTTTGCTTAATGTATTTTTTAATCAATACCGGAAGACGCAAAGTCCCCGGTTCGATTTCGTCAATAATCTTATCGAATTTGATCAAATCAGCTTCGGCTTCATCAAAAATAAAGTCCTTATCCGCATCTTTCAACTTCACTCGAAATTCCTTCTTGGGATGAATATACTGCGCGATATACGGATCGTAATAATGCGATTTCATAAACTCAATCATCAACGATTTGGAGAAATCCGTAAACTGATTGCTAATACTCACACCGCCAATCAAAAATTTATGTTCCGGATGATGCAGCGTGGTGTGCACTATTCCTTTCCACAACAAGAACAAAGGCATCGGTTTTAGTTGGTAGTCTTTGGAGATGAAAGCCCTTCCCATTTCTATCGACTTGCTCATCATGTCGTGCAATTCGGGCTCAAATCGAAATAATTCCTGCAAATAAAACCCGTCAATACCATACTTTGGAAAAATTTCAGAACCCAATCCCATGCGATATGCACCCGCAATTTGCTGCGCTTCCTCATCCCACAAAAACAAATGATGATAGTACTGATCGTATTTATCTAAGTCAATGGAGTTGTTGGTTCCTTCTCCAATTTCTCTAAAAGTTACTTCACGCAAACGACCAATTTCATGTAGAATGTTCGGAATTTTATGCGCTTCTGTAAAAAACACTTCGTAGTTTTTACTGTGTGTCAACCTCGAATCTGAGTTTCTCAAACTATCGACCTCGGCCACCATTTTTTCGTGATTAGCAGGCGTTGCAATTTCTTTTGGACTTCTAGGAAGTTTCAGATTATTGAGATTGGGAGCCGACAAAAACGGCACATCCTTTTCAAAAGAATTGGCCAACATATAGGTTTTCTTTCTCAAAAACTCTGAGTATTCTTCAATAGTTTTATGCTCATTTTGCTCTGCTACTGAAATCGGTTTTCCGATACGAACTTTAATCACACGATCTTTTTGAGTTAGTAATTCCGAAGGAAGTTTTGCCGTTCGTAAAGTCGGATTTAAACTAGAAAGCAAATAAAACAATCGACTGTTTTTGGCGTGAAAATAAATCGGAACCACAGGCACTTGCGCTTTGCGAATGACCTTAATCGCGCCTTCTTCCCATACTTTGTCCACCATCAATTTTCCATCTTTATAGGTAGAAACTTCTCCAGCAGGAAACATTCCTAAAGGCTTTCCGTCGCTCAAATGGCGTAAGGTTTCTTTGATTCCAATCACACTTGATTTCGCGTTTTTTAAATTCTCAAACGGATTCACCGGCATGATATAAGGCTTCAACGGATCAATCCGATGCAACAAGAAATTGGCAATAATTTTAAAATTAGGCTCACGCTCCAACATCAATTTCAACAACAAAATCCCATCAATGCCACCCAACGGATGATTGGAAATCGTAATATACGCGCCGTCTTTGGGCAATCGTTTGAAATCTTCTTCAGGTATTTCAAATTTGATTTGAAATTCGTCTAGAATGGCGTTCAGAAACGGCACATCTTGCAAGTGTTTATTCCTGTCGTAAATATCATTGAGGGTAGAAATTTTAAGCACTTTCATCATCAACCAACCAGCAAAAGTTCCTAAAACCCCATATTTATCGGCGTGTATTGCTTTGGCAACTTCCTTTGCGGTAACTAAACCCATGTTTGTATTTGTTTATCGAGACAGAAACAAAGATAGCAAAAAACTCCATTTTACTTTATCCTTTTTTATTACATTTGAAAGACTAAAAATAAACGCCTTCGATGAAAATTATTTCTTACAACGTCAACGGAATTCGAGCTGCCATCTCAAAAGGATTTATCAATTGGTTGCAACAAGCCAATCCAGATGTGATTTGCCTTCAAGAAATCAAAGCAACGCCGGAACAAATTCCACTACTTGATTTTGAACTAGCAGGTTATCCTTATCATTTTTGGTTTCCCGCCGAGAAAAAAGGATACAGCGGTGTGGCGATTTTATCCAAAGTAAAACCCAATAATGTTCAATTCGGAACCGGGATTGCTCACATGGATTTTGAAGGAAGAAATCTCCGCGTCGATTTTGATGAATTTTCCGTGATGAGTTTGTATTTACCCTCGGGAACCAACATCGATCGCCTCGACCATAAGTTTATGTATATGGATGATTTTCAAAACTATATCAACCAACTTAAAGAGGAAATTCCCAATCTAATCATCTGCGGCGACTACAATATTTGTCACGAAGCCATCGACATTCACGACCCGATTCGCAACAGAACCGTGTCAGGATTTTTGCCCGAAGAACGCGCTTGGCTTGATAATTTTATGAAAAGTGGCTTCATCGATAGTTTTAGAATGTTAAATAAAGAGCCAGACAATTACACGTGGTGGAGTTACCGCGCGGGCGCCAGAGGCAACAACAAAGGATGGCGCATCGATTATTGCTTAGTGAGCGAGCCGTTGAAAAACAGAATTAAAAGAGCCGTAATTCTTCCAGACGCAAAGCATTCCGACCATTGCCCGACCATGGTGGAGATAGATTAATAGGAGCCGGGAACCTGCTGTTCGCTCTATCTTTTCCTGCTTAAGGAAAGCAGCAAAAGGATGCCGCTGCCATCAGGGCTAGGCACCTGAATACAAAGACATATCAATAGATAATCAATTATTAATTATGAAAAATACGCTTGCATTTTTATTCAGTTTACTCTTGTTGACCTCCTCTTGCGTTACCAAGAAAGTTTACCAAGATCTCGAAAACAAATACGCCGATCTCAAAAAAGAAAATCGCCGCATTCAAGACGAGACCGATGACTGCATCAAATCGAAAGCAGATTTAGAAATGGCCTACGATGCCATCAAAAGCGAATTGAGCGACACACGATTAGAGCGCGATAAGAATCTAGCCGATTACAACGCCGCCAATAACAACTACAAAGCCATGCAAGCTTCTTACGCCGCTTTAGAGAAAAACAGTAATGACGCCTTGCAAGCTAACATGAGTAAAAACAGAGAGCTCTTGAGTCAACTAGATGCCAAAGAAAAAGCGTTAACCGCCGAGCAAAACCGATTGAATAAAGTAAAGACCGATCTTCAAGCCAGTTCCCAACGATTGGCAGAACTTGAAAGTTTGATGGCTGCCAAAGATGCGAATATGAAAAAACTAAAAGAGACCTTGTCGAGTGCGCTCAATAGTTTTGAAGGAAAAGGATTGACCGTGCAACAGAAAAACGGGAAAGTCTATGTTTCTATGGAAAACAAATTGTTGTTTAGTTCCGGAAGTTGGGCGGTAGGTTCAGAAGGAAGACGAGCAGTCGTGGAAGTTGGAAAAGTCTTAGCAGCCAATCCAGATATTGCAGTGCTGATAGAAGGACATACAGATGATGACGCTTTCAATGGCTCTGGACCGATAGCAGACAACTGGGATTTGTCGACCAAAAGAGCTACGGTTATTGTAAATATTCTAGGGGAAAACAAAGGCATCAATCAACAAAATCTTACTGCTGCGGGAAGAAGTGAATATGCGCCAGTAGCGAGCAATTCGACCGCAGATGGGAAAGCCAAAAACCGTAGAATCGAAATTATTCTAACGCCAAAATTGGATGAAATTTCTAAGATGTTGAATCAGTTGTAAAAAATGCCACAAAGCCACAAAGCCACAAAGGATTTATAGTTCTTTGTGGCTTTGTGGCTTTGTGGCAAATCTTTTATTTTATCGATAATTTAGAACTGATACTCAAACCAGCTTGATCCTTAATCGAAACAATATATAAACCGACTTGCAAATTACCAATTGACAGTGCAGTTGCATCTGAATTTATAGCTTGTTGCATCACTGTTTTTCCTGTCGTATCTACTACAGTTACTGTTGCAGGAAATTGTATACCTTTTGTTTTTAGATAAACCTCACTACTTGCTGGATTTGGATATAAATCGAAAGTGTCTTTATCAAAACTATTTGTAGCCAAAGAAGTGTCTACAATCTTATAAATAACGCCATTGCTTACTCCAGCAACATACAATTCTCCATTAAGGTCTTGGCCGAAGGTAGAAAAATTGGTGCCAGAAAAGGCGGTAGTCCATACAATAGTTCCAGCGTCGTTTATATATCCTATCTTATTATTGCAATAATCGGCAAATAGGTATTTCCCATTTAGATTTGGGTATAATGATCCACGGTAAACATAGCCCCCAGTTATAGAGCATGCACCGCCAGAATGAACGTATTGTGCTACCGGAAAGGTGTAATTTGTTCCTGTACAATTAGAATAAACGCTATTTCCTTCGTAACATTTCCAACCGAAATTTAGTCCAGGAGATAATGGAGCTGCCACATGGTCAATTTCTTCAATTTGATTTTGACCCACATCTCCAATCCATAAATCACCATTCAAACTATCGAAGTTGAATTTCCAAGGGTTACGCACTCCAATTGCCCAAATTTCGTCGTTTCCAGTTATATCTCCAGCGAAAGGATTGTCTGCAGGAATAGCGTATGGCGAGGCAGAATCAACATCGATGCGTAATATTTTGCCTAAATTTTCATTGATGTTTTGCGCTCTATTTCCAGGATCCCCAGCACTTCCACCGTCTCCCATTCCGATATACAAATACCCGTCAGGACCGAACTTTAAACTTCCACCATTGTGGTTTGCGAATGGTTGTGTTACGGTTAGCAAAATGGTTGCGCTTGAGGCGTCCGCAATGTTTGGATTAGAAGAAACAGTATAACGAGCAATTACCGTATTCCCAGTAGTATTGGTATAATTCACATAGAAATAACCATTGGTAGCATAGTTAGGATGAAAGGTTAATCCTAACAAACCTCTTTCGCTACCGGTTGATATAGTGGCAGTCGTAAGCGTAAGAAAATTAGTTGGGTTGATGGTCCCATCTGGATTTAATATTCTAATGGCACCACTTTGTTGCACCACAAATAAGCGCGCATCATTTGCAGGATGTGCAATTTCTACTGGACCGCTAAATCCTGTAGCGAAAGAAGTAAGACTAATACTTTGAGCGAAAGAAAACGAACTCAAAAGAACTGTTAGTAAAGTAAAGATTTGTTTCATAGCAATTGTTTATTTTGTTTTGGACGGTAAATATAGATAAATGATTTGAAAACATATCTCTTTATCTGTGAATTACATAACACAAACATAAGGTAAAGTATTTGGGGATTAGGTGTTTATAACCTATCAAAATTCAAACTCCTCAATACTAGTTGAATCTTTTTCTGTTGGATTTTCATCAACAATTTTGATGTAAGATTGGGCGTTGCCGGAAATATGTATCGGAAACTGATTGATGGTGTCGTCAGAAACGATAAGCCCTCGGCGCATCATGATGTTCTTTAGTTGCTTGTCACGAGAAATGGCGAAAGGTTTCAGATTTCCTTCATTATTAAATTGATACATAAACTTCTTTGGACTAGGAATTACATTGGCCAGAAACAAACATTCGTTCAGCGTTAACTCCGAAGGCCTTTTTTGGAAATAAAATTGTGAAGCTTCTCCGATTCCATAAACATTTGGTCCCCATTCGATGATATTAAAGTATACTTCAAGCATTCTTTCTTTGCTCACAATTCGATTGTTTTCGAGTATATAAACCAACAAGATTTCTTCTAATTTTCTGGACAACGTTTTTTCTCTGGTCAAAAAAGCATTTTTAATCAATTGCATACTAATCGTGCTGCCACCACGGGAGAACTTTTTGGTCCGAATGTTTTTTACAATCGATTGTTTGAAAGCTTCCTTGATAAACCCGTGATGAGAAAAGAACGATGGGTCTTCAGTGGTCAGTACACATTTTCGTAAGAACGGAGAAATTTGACTTAACGGCGTATAATTTGGGTTAGCCGCTCCAACCAATACGCCACGTTGCGGACTGTTATTAATAATGGCATGATACACAAATTCGCCGTTAAGCTTGCTTAAGTTTGCCTCGCCGTATTTTGTAATTTGTAGATTCTCTTTGTTGAGATTGCTCTCAAAAACCAACGCGTTAGGTTTGTTTTTGTTGAATACAAAATTCAGTTTATATTCAAATTCTCCAGTCGCTTCCATGCCAACAAAATGGGTAAATAATCCTTCTGGCAGTGAGCTAATATAGTTTTGCGCTTTCATTTTTGGAATGGATACTTTCAACGTATAAATCTTGTCTGTTTCATTATTGTACGAAACGTAGGGATGACATTTAATTTGGTTGAGTTGCACTGTCGAACTGCTATCAATAGCCACAAAATTTTCTCCGAACAGAAAGTTGTAATCAAATCTTGCTTTTTTAATCACTACATCTTTACTGGCAATTTTTGGGTGATTGATGGTAAAATTAGAAATCGACGTAAAGCCATCAATGTGCAGCTCGTCGCCATCCATATCAATATTAGAGACGTTTAGACGAATCGAGTCAAAACTTGATTTAATGCCATATCGCTCGTCGAAATAAGGCACTTTGATTTTGCCTGTGTCAATATTAAAAAAGCGAATGTCTGTCTGTTTGTTTCGCGGATCCGCAAAGCCCTTTATTTTCCATCTTTGGGTAAAAGTGTTGGTTTGAACCACGATTGAAGATTCCATTTGTTTGTCTTCTAAGACTAATTTATTCAAATGCATCGTAGCTTTTTTACCCATATCGTTCATCCGAAGCGTTAAGTTTTGTAGATGCATATCAGTTGGCACTAGATTTAATCCGCGATTCAATATTCGATATACCAACTTTGCGTAGTTGGGTTTTTCTCCAGTATCGACTGTATCTTTTTTCGGAAGAAAGGCATCGAAATTGCGACCGTTCTCGTCTTTTACCAACTGCAGGAAGCCATTGTCAATCTGCAGACTTTCTAATTGTATGGTGCCTGTAAGCAAATGCCAAAAACCGACGCTCGCTTTGATGTTGTGAATTCGAAATAAAGTGTCTTTTTGATGCGGAACTAGAATAATGTCTTCCATTTGAACTCCAGTTAATCCTTCAAAGGCAGCTTTTTTGATAGAAAAGGAACTATCGTATTCGCGATCTAACTTTTTTGTGATCACGACAATTGCTTTCTGCAATAAAGCATCACGAAAAACAATCATTAGAATAAGGAGTAGCACAAAAACAGCGCTCAGAATTTTCGCTCCTAATACTAATTTTTGTTTTTTCGTTTTCATTTTTTGGAGTGTGTTGTATGCTTAACCAAACAATTCGCTGGCGATATCTTCAATTTTTGAAACTAGTCGTATCTGAATTAACGTATTTTTTACAGAAATCTTATTGTATTTTGAAACAAAAATCGTCGAGAAGCCTAATTTTTCTGCTTCTTGAATACGTTGGTCAACTCGGTTGACGGGACGAATTTCGCCCGAAAGTCCAACTTCGCCGGCAAAACAATACCCTTCACCAATGGGGATGTCTTCGTTTGAGGATAGAATTGCAGCAACAACAGCGAGATCAATTGCAGGATCATCAATGGAAATTCCACCAGTAATATTCAAAAAGACGTCTTTGGTTCCCAAACGAAAGCCCGCTCGTTTCTCTAGAACGGCAAGAATCATATTGAGTCTTTTGGCATTATATCCTGTGGTGCTTCTCTGTGGGGTTCCATAAACTGCGGTGCTCACGAGCGCTTGAATCTCAATCATAAGTGGGCGCATTCCCTCTAGCGTACCAGCGATGGCAGTTCCAGAAAGCGTAATGTCTTTGTGGGAAATTAGTATTTCTGACGGATTGGAAACCTCTCTTAGACCGCTGCCCAACATTTCGTAAATTCCTAATTCTGACGTTGAGCCGAAGCGGTTTTTAAGCGCTCTTAAAATACGGTACACATGATTGCGGTCGCCTTCAAATTGCAAAACCGTGTCGACCATATGTTCTAGAATTTTTGGTCCGGCAATGGTTCCGTCTTTGGTGATATGACCAATAAGAATGACAGGAATATTGGTTTCTTTGGCAAATTTGATTAGCTCGGCGGTAGTTTCTCGTATTTGTGAAATGCTGCCGGGAGAAGCTTCGATGTATTCGGTGTGTAAGGTTTGAATCGAATCAATGATGACGATTTCGGGTTCAATTTCCTCTATTTGTCGAAATATATTTTGCGTTTTGGTTTCAGTAAGAATGTAGCAATTATCACCGTTTGGTGTAATTCGTTCTGCTCGCATTTTGATTTGCTTTTGACTTTCCTCTCCAGAAACGTACAAAGTTTTATACGGCAATTTTAGAGATATTTGGAGCAATAAAGTGCTTTTTCCGATTCCGGGTTCACCACCAAGAAGTATTAAAGAACCTGGAACAATTCCACCGCCAAGAACGCGATTCAATTCCCCATCAAGCGTGTTCATCCGAACTTCTTGAGTGGAATCAATTTCTTTAATTTTGAGTGGTTTGGAAACTTTTTTTTGCGTTGGACTTATCGATTTCCAATCTGGTTTTTCTTCCTTTTGAATGATTTCTTCAACAATTGTATTCCATTCTTTGCAAGCATTGCATTGTCCTTGCCATTTAGAATATTGCGAACCACAGTTTTGACAAAAGAAAGAAGTTTTCACTTTAGCCATGGCGATTACTGATTCTTTAGTTCATCAGCTTTGTCTAGCATCATGTCTTTGGTTAAATCTCCAATTTCTTCTTTTTGAAAGGCACTTTGGTAGGCTTTTATCGCTTTTTTAATATCTCCTGTTTTTTCATAAAACATGGCCTTATGGTAATCACTTAACATTGATTTTGGATATTGTTTTTTAGAGACATCCGACAACTTATCGAATTCATCGAAGGCATTGTTCTTTAGAATTGCAGCTTCAATGGCTTTGAAATCATTGATTCGCATCGGCATTTTTATATTCAATGATTTCTCTAAGACATCGTACTTGTTGGTCAAATAGTCAACATAGCCAGATGGTAATACCACAATTTTTTCTAGGAATTCAGCTGTCGAAATTGGTTGGTAAACCGCAAAAAATTGATATAAAGCATTTGGAATAGAGTGCAACACTAAGGAGTAATGCGAGGCGCCTTTAAACTCATCGAAACGGTAGTTTATGTTTGGCTTGTTGATTGTTTTTGCGGCGGCATCTAATTCTCGGATTCTTGTTTGCATTTTTTTTACGTCGCCGTCAGCGGTAGATTGGTAATAGTATATGGGTTGTTCCAAAACTGCAAAACGATCTGGGATGTTTTTTTCCATGGCCACAGGTAATTCCGGACTCATGGAGATATAAGCATCAAAAAGAGGACGTTCTTTGTATAAATAGAAATTTAAAAATCCCGCAGTAAAGTCATGTCCGGCAATTATTTTGAAAGGCGCAATTCGGTATTTCTTCTCCATATAAGAAACGAGTTCCATGCCAATAAATTCAAAGAATTTATTTCCTTTTTCATCTGGCAAACCAGTGGTTTGATCAACTGCGCAATCCGTTTGCCGTTCGTTATTCTTATTTTGTGTGATTCCTACAATTATTACTTCAGGCAGATCATCCCAATATGCACCGTAATTTAAGGCGCCTTGAAAAGGGTCAAATAAATAGTCTCCATCCAAAACGACCAATAGCGGATATTTTTTGTTGGGATTTGTGATATAAGAGGCTGGAAGTCCAATAGTTATTTCCCTATTTTCGTTCAATTTCGGAGAAAAAACTTCTTCAATAATTTTTTGTGAATAGCTCAACAAAGTGCTAAAAAGACAAAGCAAGAAGGCAATTTTTTTCATGTTGGTCAAGTTGGATATAATACTTCATTAAAATAAGTAGCAAGATACTGATTTATTTCTTTCTATTAAATACGGGTAAATATAAAAAAGAAATCAAACCCAAAGCGAGGACGACAATCATTTGTGAGGTCCAGACTATCCATCCAAATGCATTTCCAGTAGTTTCAGAAATAGAATAAACCAAGAGTATTTTTGAGATAAGAAATGGGTACGAACCAAAGCCACTGTTGGTAAAAGCAATTGCAATACTTCCCACAACAAAAGAAGTTATTACGGCACTAAAGCTCAACGTGCTTGTTTCGGGAAAAACAAAAAAAACGACATAGAACATTAGTAGATAAGATAACCAAATGAATGCGGTATGGAATAAATACGCCATTTTTTTTTGCATGTGGATAATACTAAAAACACCTTCTTGTACGCCAGAAATTTTTTCCTTTAATAACAAAATATATTTCGATTTGGAGTAATGATAGATCAAAAGCGAAACAATGAAAACAAACAGACCACATCCGGCATATAACAAAATTTGATAAAGTGGTAGCTTATCTAAGATGAATGATTTTACAATGCTAAATTGTAGTAATATAGCAATCAGCATAAATATTAATAAAACCAAAAAATCTATTATTCGTTCTGCAACGATACTCCCAAATCCCTTGTCGAAAGGAATATTGTTGTATTTTTTTACGATTAATGCCCTCGAAACTTCTCCAGATTTTGGCACTGTCAAGTTCAAAACATAGCCGATGCTAATCGCCATAAAATTATTTCTAAAAGACGATTCGTAGCCCATGTGTTCCAGCGAAAATTTCCAGCGATAGGCTCTTGATGCATTGCCTAAAACTGCAATTCCTGCGGCAATAAATAAGTAGGAGTAATCGGCATTCTTAAAATAGCTTTGAATTTCAAGAATTTGTTCGGGAGTAAACTTGTTGTAGGTGTAGAAAATCAGAAAGAAACCCAATGCGATGGGTAAGACAATGGCCAGCCATTTTCCGATTTGTCTTTTGACATATTGAGAAAATGAAATGGAATCAGAGGCTTCGTCAGCAGTAAAGTCATTGTTTTTCTGGAGCCATTTCTTTTTCATTGTTGTCGAAAACTAAGTGAGTGAGTTGTTTTTTTCGTTTGGAAAAACCAACGCAGGTTTGAATTTTTTTGCTTCTTCAAATTCAAGTAGGCCGTACGACATAATGATAATCACATCGCCTTTTTGAACTTTTCGCGCAGCAGGACCGTTCAGAATGATGTCGCCACTATTTCGATTCCCTTTGATGGCGTAGGTATCGAATCTTTCGCCATTATTGACATTTACAATCGAAACTTTTTCACCTTCAATAATATTGGATGCCTCTAAAAGAACTTCATCTATTGTAATACTACCAATATAATTCAAATCTGCTCCTGTTACGGTTACGCGATGTATTTTTGATTTGATAACTTCAATTTGCATTTTGTTCAGGATAATGAAATGGTATCGATTAATCGAATATTATTGATGAAAACAGCGATGAATGCACGATATTTCTTATTTTTATTTTTTCGAACGCAAGGCAATAAATCGCGTTCATCGGCTATTTGAAAATACTCTAGTTTAAAATTATTGTGATTCTTTAGAGCTCTTTCAACCCAGTTCGATATGTGTGTGGCGCTTTTGGATTGAAACATCAATTTTGAAGTCTTTAGAATCTCATAAATCAGCGCCGCTTCCTTTTTTTCATTTTCGGTTAGCCGTTCATTTCTTGAACTCATAGCAAGACCGCTTTTCTCTCGATAAATCGGACAAGCGACAATATTTATAGTCATTTTTAGTTTTTCAACTAGTTTTCTAACGATTTGCAGCTGCTGAAAATCCTTCTCTCCGAAGTATGCGTTTGTTGGTTGAATAATCTCAAAAAGTTTTTTGACAATTGTACCAACGCCATCATAGTGCCCAGGGCGAAACGCACCTTCCATTTGATTTTCTAATCCTTCAAAATCGAAATGTTGTGAAGTTGTGTTGCCATCGTAGATATCCGAAACCGTCGGCGCATAAACTACAATTGATTCGGAAATAGATTTGATTTTATGCACATCCGATTCTAAAGTCCGAGGGTATTTTTCAAGGTCTTCAAGGTTGTTGAACTGCGTTGGATTAACAAAAATGCTGATCACAGTTGTCGTGTTGTTTTGAACAGATTCTTTGAGTAACGACAAATGCCCTTCATGTAAAGCGCCCATTGTGGGAACAAAGCCGATGGTGGAATTTGCAGTAGATATGGACTTTAAAAACGACTTCAATTCGGCTTGCTTCTCGAAAATTTTCATCAAAGTATTCTTGAAATAGAATGCAAACTTAAGATTTTAGTTAATACCTGCATAAATTTTTGTAATTTTGCCTGTTTTTTGTTGGCAATAAGTAAAAGTAAATTACAATATGGAGGATAAGAGGATATTATACGTATCATCTGAAGTGGTGCCTTATTTGGCTGAGAATGAAGTTTCTTTGATGTCTTACGATGTTCCGAAAATGATCAATGATCAGGGTGGGCAGATTCGAATTTTTATGCCAAGATATGGCAATATTAATGAGAGAAGACATCAATTGCACGAAGTAATTCGCTTGTCGGGAATGAATTTGGTGGTAAATGATTTGGATATGCCATTGATTATTAAAGTGGCCTCAATTCCGAAGGAAAGAATTCAAGTTTACTTTATTGACAATGATGAGTATTTTAAGAGAAAAGCTACTTTTACAGATGAGGAAGGCGCTTTATATCCTGATAACGATGAACGAGCCATTTTCTTTGCAAAAGGAGTCGTTGAAACTGTTAAAAAATTAAATTGGGTTCCGGACATTATTCATGTTCATGGTTGGATGGCGTCGATGCTTCCCATATATATGAAGCACTATTATAAAGACGAAGCTTTATTTGCAGACACAAAAATTGTCACCTCGGTTTATAGTCAATCCTTTGAAGGTACTTTAGATTTAGAAATGATCAATAAGGTGAAATTTGATGGCGTTCCAGCCGAATCAATTGCCAATTTGGCCTTGCCTAATTATGAAAATATATTGATGACGTCCATTCTTCATTCAGACGCAGTGATCATAGCATCAGAGTCGCTTTCTCCAATTTTAACAAAATTTATTGAAACCTCGGGCAAACCTTTTTTACCTTTCATGCCGAAAGATCAGTTTGCTGAAGCGTATACTAACTTTTACAAGAATACGGTTCTATAACTAAAAGAAACAACAAACTATGCAACAAAGGTTTTTTCTAAAATCCATCTTATTTTCCATTTTAGTGGTGCTTTTTATCTCTTGTGATGATGATTCAAACGAAATTGGTGCGAATATTATTGGCAATGATAATTTTGAAACAGGAACTCCAGAATTTTATGACGTAAATGCAATCAGCCAAATTACAGGTCCAGTGGAAACACTTGATCTAGCGGTTAATGCACTTGGAATTTATAAGAATCCGGTTTTTGGCACAACAAAGGCAAGTATAGCAGTACAAGTGCTCTTAAATACTATTAATCCATCATTTGATGATGCTTTACAGCCCGAAATAGAAAGCGTAGTTTTGACCGTCCCTTACTTCAGTACAAAATTGTCAACCAATACAGATGGCGAGAGTACATATCGATTAGATTCCATTTATGGGCCTTCGAATTCGAAGATTAAATTGAGTGTTTTTGAGTCAAAATACTACATTAATGACATCGATCCAACAAGTCCTACACAAGACATCCAAAGGTATTATAGCAATCAAAACGATGCATTTTATATAGTACGTGGAGATAAACTGAATACTTCAGGAGATTTGAGTCAAAATGACGAGTTCGTTTTTAGCGCCTCTGAGATAGTACAACCAGGAATACCTACTGACGAGACTCCGGAGCCAGCAGATGTGCGATCAGCACCTGGTATAAAATTAGATTTAGATGTTAATTTCTTTAAAAATAAAATTCTTGATGCGCCAACAGTAAAACTCCTCAATAACAACGTTTTCAAAGAGTATTTCCGAGGTCTTTATTTTCAAGTAGAGAGTTCAGGAAGCGATGATGGAAATTTAGCAATGTTAAATATCAAAGGAGGAAAAATAACCATCAGATACAAGCAATTTAAGACGGCTCCAACCACAGAGAATCCTGCTCCTGGGATAGATCACAAAACTCTAATCTTAAACCTAAATGGGAAGTCAGTGGGTTTTTTTCAAAATGAACTGTCAGCACCTGCAATTTCAGACCGCCTAACACTGAAGGGTGGTGAGGGCTCGATGGCTATAATTGATCTGTTTGGTCCTGACGCAGATAACAACGGCGTTGCAGATAAACTAGAAGAACTACGAGCAAGTAAATGGCTGGTAAATGATGCTAGTTTGACTTTCTATATTGATAATGCAGCGATGGGTAGTTCAGCGTATGAGCCCAATAGAATTTATTTGTATGACATCAATAACAAAAGACCTTTGGTAGATTATTATTCAGATCAAAACACACCGTCTTCAAAGCCTAAATATGCTAAGTCGGTTTTTGGTGGAATTATCAAAAAGACCGACGCTAGAGGAACGTATTACAAATTAAGAATCACAAATCACATTAGAGGATTAATCCAAAACGCAGATTCAACTAACGTGAAATTGGGATTGGTGGTTACTGAAAATATTGGAGATATTACAAACAAGAAATTGAAATCTTCAATGCCAACTTATGATATTAAAGAAATGCCATCAGCTTCTATTGTGAATCCTCTTGGAACTATATTATATGGAAGTGGCGAAAATGTGCCAATAGATAAAAGAATAAGACTTAAAATTTATTATACTAAACCTAAACAAAACTAATTTATGTGTGGAATTGTCGGTTATATCGGATTTAGAGAAGCCTATCCTATTATTATAAAAGGATTAAAGAGATTAGAATACAGAGGCTATGATAGCGCTGGAATTATGCTTTATGATGGCGCTAATTTGAACGTTTCGAAAACAAAAGGTAAAGTTTCGGATCTGGAAGAAAAATCTCTAAAAGAAAAAACTACGCTAGGAAATATTGGGATGGGGCATACGCGATGGGCAACACATGGTGTTCCTAACGATGTGAATTCACACCCTCATTTATCCAATTCTGGAGATCTTGCCATTATTCATAATGGAATTATTGAGAATTACGAACCGCTGAAAAAGGAGTTAATCAAAAGAGGCTATACCTTCAAATCTGACACGGATACTGAAGTATTGGTAAATCTTATTGAAGAAGTTCAAATCAAAGAGAATTTAAAACTTGGAAAAGCTGTACAAGTTGCGCTTAACCAGGTTGTGGGTGCTTACGCTATTTGTGTTTTTGATAAAAAGAACCCAGACGAAATTATAGTCGCTCGATTAGGTAGCCCTTTAGCCATAGGTGTTGGTAATGATGAATTCTTTATTGCGTCAGATGCCTCTCCGTTTATTGAATATACTTCAAATGCTATTTATTTAGAGGATGAAGAAATGGCCATCGTGCGCTTGAATAAGCCATTGAAAATCAGAAAAATTAAAGACGATACCATTGTAGATCCTTATGTTCAGGAATTGCAAATGAACTTAGAGCAAATTGAAAAAGGCGGCTACGATCATTTTATGTTGAAAGAGATTTACGAACAACCAAGTGTAATTAAAGATACTTATAGAGGACGTTTGCATGCCAATCAAGGAGTAATTCAAATGGCTGGTGTTGAAGACAATTTAGAGAAATTTCTGAACGCACAACGTATTCTTATTATTGCATGTGGAACATCATGGCATGCCGGATTAGTTGCGGAATATATTATTGAAGAGTTTGCTCGTATTCCTGTGGAAGTAGAGTATGCGTCGGAGTTTAGATATCGAAATCCGATTATTAATAAAGGCGATGTCGTGATTGCTATCTCACAATCTGGAGAAACGGCAGATTCTTTAGCAGCAATTAAGCTGGCGAAGGAAAGGGGTGCTTTTGTGTTTGGTGTATGTAACGTGGTTGGATCGTCCATTTCTAGAGAGACACATGCCGGAGCTTATACGCACGCTGGACCAGAAATTGGAGTAGCCTCGACCAAAGCGTTTACCACCCAAATTACAGTTCTAACCATGATTGCTTTGCGTTTGGCAAAAGCGAAAGGAACACTTTCTAATTCAGACTTCCATAGATACCTGCAAGAATTGGAACTTATCCCAGAAAAGGTAAAAGAAGCTTTGGAAACCAATGACAAGGCAAAAGAAATCGCTGCTAAGTTTAAAGACGCTACCAATTGTTTGTATTTGGGTAGAGGATATAATTTTCCTGTGGCGTTGGAAGGAGCCTTAAAGTTAAAAGAAATTTCATATATTCATGCAGAAGGATATCCGGCAGCAGAGATGAAGCACGGACCAATCGCATTGATTGATGAACAAATGCCAGTAGTAGTAATTGCACCAAAACAAGGGCATTACGACAAAGTGGTAAGTAATATCCAAGAGATTAAATCTAGAAGTGGGAAAATTATTGCGGTGGTTACAAAAGGTGACGTTCAAGTTCGGGACCTAGCGGACTATGTTATAGAAGTACCGGAAACTTCAGATGCTTTATCTCCATTACTAACCACAATTCCGCTTCAATTATTGTCATATCACATTGCAGTAATGAGAGGTTGTAACGTAGACCAACCGAGAAATCTAGCAAAGTCGGTAACTGTGGAATAAAAGTTATCAACAAAAATTTTAAAAAGCGAGTGTAATTCTCGCTTTTTTTATGGCTAATTATCTCATTCATATTGTGATTTATTCAAATATAGGTCGCTTTTGTAGGTGCGCATAATATTTTTTTTACAAATTTTGCTTGACCGTTAAGAAAATCTTAAAAAGAAATGTTTTTCGCTATATTGTTAGTAAGATAGAATAGTGGTTGAGAATAGTGAAATTATCACTTGGGTTTTTTACGAATGTTGAAAATATTTGTACATTGGCTTCATAAACCAACAAAATTTAAACCCAATGAAATTGTACTTATTTATTATGTCATTGTTATTTTGCAGTGTTATTCAAGCGCAAAATACAGTAACAGGCTCGATTATGGACGGTATGAATCAGCCCATTCCAGGAGCTAATGTTAGAGTTGTCGGAGAATCATCTGGAACAACCACCGATAGCGAGGGTAGTTTCAAACTGACATCCTCGGCAAATCTGCCTTTCAAAGTAGAAATTACAAGTGTAGGATTTGAAAAAAAGAATGTTTCAATTACTTCTAATAATCAAAAAGTTACAATTGTTCTTAGTGATGAAGAAACAAAATTGAACGAAATTGTTGTTTCAGCATCGAGGACTCCCGAGCGCCTTTTGGAATCTCCAGTAACGATAGAAAGAATGGGTTTGAAAGATATCAAAGCTACAACTTCTCCCAGTTTTTATGACGGGTTAGAAAATCTTAAGGAAGTGCATATGAACACCAGTAGCATGAATTTTAAATCCATTAATACCAGAGGATTTGCTACGATTGCTAACAACAGATTCTTGCAACTTGTTGACGGAATGGACAATTCCTCACCGGCATTGAATTTTGTATTAGGAAACCTTATCGGTCTTTCGGAATTAGACGCCGCGAATGTAGAATTACTTCCGGGAGCATCTTCGGCCTTATATGGAGCAGGAGCGTTCAATGGGGTTTTATTCATGAATAGCAAAAGCCCATTTACTTCGCCAGGAATCAGTGCATATGCTAAATACGGACAAACCACGCAGGATATAGCTGGGACAAATGATTATTGGGATTTTGGAATGCGTGCAGCTCATAAGTTTAATGAATATATCGCTGGGAAAGCTAATATTACTTTGATGAAAGCTACGGAATGGATTCCGGCTGACCAGAGAAGTATATCTGGAGGCACTATCGGTCATGAAAATAACCCGAACTATGACGGACTGAATTTATACGGTGATGAAGTAACCAATTTTATTCCAAATATAGGATCAGTTAGCAGAACAGGTTATAGAGAACAAGATCTAAACGACAACAAGATTGAAAGTGTTAAAGCTGATTTTTCCCTACATTTTAAGCCATGGAAAAATGATTTTGAAATCATCATGCAACATAAAGTCGGTGTTGGAAACACGGTATATCAAGGAGCAAATAGATACCGTTTAGAGAACTTTATAATGCAACAAAGTAAGTTAGAGTTCAAGGGAAAAAATTTCTTTGTAAGAGGATATATGACTACTGAAGATGCAGGAGACTCTTATGACATGCGATTTGCCGCATGGAACGTGAATTCAGCAGCAAAAAACAACAAAAGTTGGTACCAAGACTATGGAGAGGCTTATATTAAATCTCAAATAGGATTTGGACTAACAGGAGAGCAAGCGGCCACTTTTGCAAGAAATTTTGCAGACAACAATGTGACGCAATTGCCTGGATTACCTCAGTTTGGTGCCAATCCTATAGGGCTAGTTCCAAGGGGATTGCCGCGTTTTCAAGTGGGAACACCAGAATATAAAAACGCACTAGCTAGAATAGTTCAAAATCCAGATTTTACCCAAGGAGCTAAATTTATAGATCAGTCGAAAATTTATCACTCGGATGCTAACTATAACTTTAAAGATATTATTAAGGTTGCGGAGTTCCAAGTTGGAGGTTCATTTAGACAATACGTTCTAGATTCGCAAGGATCCATTTTTACGGATTATGATGCTCCAATTAATTACAAAGAACTTGGCGCCTATGTGCAAGCGCAGAAAAAAGTACTCAATGATAGATTGAAGCTAACAGGGTCGGTTCGTTACGATAAATCAGAATTTTTCAAAGGTTTCGTTTCTCCTAGAATCTCCTTGGTTTATGCCGCTGGAGAAAAGAAAAACCATGTGTTTAGAACTTCATTCCAAACCGGTTTCAGAAACCCAACTACGCAGGATTTGTTTATTGGATTAGATTTAGGTCCATTTGCTTTAATAGGTTCTCAAGCGGACAATCCATCGCGCTATTCAGAAACACTTGACACGAGCGACGCGGGTATAGCTGCAGGGCAACCTGCCAACGTTACATTTTCAGGACTTGATGCCTATACAAAACCGGCATTTACGGATCCTTCAATAAAATTATTTGCTATCACTCAAAACACGGCAGATTTGAAATTAGCTGCCATACCTAGTTATGTGAAACCTGAACAAGTAAAAGCATTTGAATTGGGATACAAGTCCGTATTAGACAATGGTTTGTCGATCGATATTAATGGATATTATAATATTTATAATGATTTTCTAAGCACCAGCAGATTAGTGATTCCATTTTTTGGTGTGGCGCAAGAAGGATTGCCGCTTAGCGACGTTGCCATTCAAGCGATTCGGAACAGAGATTATAGAACATTCCAAATTTATTCCAATTCAGCAACGCAAATTACTTCGCTAGGATTTGGAGCTGGAGTGTCTAAAAAAGTGTATAAAGACTTCGAATTAGGCATTAATTATAATCATGCACAATTCGAATTTGATCAAGAAAGAGACCCGTCTTTTATAGCTGGATTCAATACGCCAAAACACCGAGTGAAAGGTTCTTTTGGAAACGAAAAATTATTTAGAAATTTTGGATTTAATGTCAATGCAAGATGGAGCAGCGAATATTTATGGCAATCTTCTTTTGCTGACGGAACAATTCCAGAAGTGACTGTTTTTGATGCACAAATAACTTACGGAATTCCAGTATTGAAATCAGTACTGAAAGTAAGCGCCTCTAATATTGGTGGTGACGACTACCTGCAGGTTATCGGAGCTGGTCGCATAGGACAACAGTATTTGGTTTCATGGACAATAAATCCCTAATTACAATTAAAACTTTAGAATTATGATAAAAAATATTAAATGGATACTAATTGCTTCTTTGGGAATTGTATCCTGTTCGCAAGAAGTAGAAGACACCTCCGGAATTGAACCAGAGGTAGCAGTTTCAGCAGGATCAGCAGACTTTAGTAAATATGTGGCGCTAGGCAATTCACTGACTGCCGGTTATAGCGACGGCGCTCTGTTTAAATCAGGGCAAATGAATGCTTATCCAAAATTATTGGCAGACCAGTTTGCACTAGTAGGAGGAGGTGATTTTAAAATACCGTATATGAATGATAATGCGGGCGGTTTACTAGCCGGTGGCTTGCAAATTCAGAGTGTAAGACTAATATTTAATGGCTCATCTCCAGTCCCTTTGCCTGGCGCTTCTCCTACCACAGACATATTGAATGTCTTAACTGGGCCTTTTAACAACATGGGAGTTCCGGGAGCTAAGAGCTTTCACTTATTAGCTCCTGCCTATGGTAACGTTGGTGGAGTTGGTAGTGGAGCTGCCAACCCATATTTTGTCAGATTTGCATCTTCAGTAAGTACGTCTGTTGTTGAAGATGCAGTTGCTCAAAATCCTACATTTTTTTCTTTATGGATTGGAAATAACGATGTGTTAAGCTATGCGACTTCAGGGGGAGTCGGTGTAAATCAAACAGGAAACATTAACCCAGCTACGTACGGAAGTAACGACATAACAGATCCAACAGTCTTTGCAAACTCCTATTCGGCAATTGTAGATGCTATGACTGCTGGCGGAGCAAAAGGCGTTGTGGCCAATCTTCCTTATGTGAATTCGGTGCCGTTTTTTACGACAGTACCACCCAATCCTATAACAGCTGTTGCTATGCCGGCTTCAAGTGCTGCGCAATTAAATCAACTTTTCGGAGCTATTAATCAAATAACTACTGCCCTTGCTCAGCCAAACCGTTTTGTCACTTTGTTATCTGACGATGGGAATATTGCAACAGTTGAACCAAATAATCCACTATTAATTGTTGACCAAGAATTGCCAAATCTATCAGTTCAAATTGCAGCTGTATTGGAGCCGCTTTTTGGCGCAACAACAGCAGGGTTTTTAGGAAATTTATATGGACAAGCTAGACATGCTAGAAGCGTGCCGAGTGACGACAGAGATTACATATTATTAACTTCGCGTTCTCTCATTAATACCAATCAGGTTGGGGCACCCGCGCCATTTAATGTGATTGGGATTTCAAATCCAATGCAAGATAGCAACGTGCTTACGGCGAGTGAAGTTGCTGAAATTAAGACTGCAACAGACGCATATAACAGTTCAATTCGCTCTATAGCTGAAAATAAGGGTCTAGCTTTTGTTGATGCCAATGCTGTTTTAACTAAGGTAAGTAATGGCGGTATTCTTTTTGGAACATACCATTTTACCAGTCAATTCGTGCAAGGAGGTACATTCGGTCTGGACGGAATTCACCTTACTGCAAGAGCAAATTCGTATATTGCCAACCAGTTCTTAGAAGCCATCGAGAAAACATACGGATCTACATTTAAGAAGTACAAACCGCAAGATTTTCCGTTGAGCTATCCTTCTTTTTTACCGTAAAAAAGCAATTAGATTTTATTTAAAACCATCAATGAAGTTGATGGTTTTTTTATTGGTTTTAAGCGACTCGTTTTAATTCAACTCTTAGAACTAAGAATACTTCAAAAAAGGAATATTTTTTTATAAAAATAATCTTGATTTTATATTTTAAAAATTTATATTTGCACTCGGAAAAAAGAGGCATTGTTTCCCTCTATTTTCATAAACCTAAATAGCTATTTAATAAATACATAAGCAATGTCAAAAGTAATAGGAAAAGTTGCACAAATCATTGGTCCAGTAGTGGACGTAGTTTTCAACGG
>CANHEA010000018.1 GCA_947459635.1 Flavobacteriaceae bacterium
AGTTAATGCAGCGATAACAGCTAAACTTAAAAATACTTTTTTCATCTTACTTAATTATAAAAGGTTAATTATTAATTCGAGGCAAAGATATAAATTTTTTATTATGGAAAAATATTTTTCAATTTTTTTTTCAAAATTTATGATCTGTTGCAACTGCCAACTATTTACCAAGTATTATGCCAAAAAATGTTTGTTAGACACTTAAGTGAAAAATGTATAATATTTAACGTTAATATATTTTTTTTGTTGAATATTTTATTAAAATTTTATTTTTTATTGTTTTATTTTTTGTTTTGGATGCATAAATTTCATTTCATTGATAAGGTTTTTGGCATTTGCATACTTGTCAATGATGAATAATACGTATCGAATATCGACCATAACGTTTCTGCAGATGGCAGGATCATAGTAAATATCGCTCATGGTTCCTTCCCAAACACGATCAAAATTAAGTCCAATTAGGTTTCCTTTTGCATCAATTGCCGGACTTCCAGAGTTACCTCCCGTCGTGTGATTTGTTCCAATAAAGCAAACTGGCATTTTACCTTTAGAACCATATTGACCATAGTCTTTGGTGTTATACAAGTCGATGAGTTTTTTTGGCACATCAAATTCGTAATCTCCAGGAATGTATTTTTCTAATACTCCATCTAAATAGGTAAAAGGTTTATATATAGTTGCGTCTTTTGGTTCATATCCCTTTACTTTTCCGTAGGTTACCCTCAAAGTGCTATTGGCATCTGGAAAAATACGTGCGTTTTTGTTCAATTCTAGTTGCGCTTTCATATAGGTTCTTTGAAGTGCCATATTTTTTAGGTTTATTTCGTCATATTTTGGAGCAACTTCTTTGATGTATTTATCTGCCATTTCTTTGACAAGCTGATATCCTTTATCATTGTTTAGATTCGCCAAGATAGTTTTTGTATCTCCTGTCAATAGTTCCTTTACTGCAGAGTAGGACGTTAGCTTGGAATCCTTATAAAGCGAATTGGTCAAAACGGGGATGTTAGCATTAACTAAGCTTGGCGGTAAAAAAGCCTGAGGAGATTTGGTGGCATAGAGCTGAATGAGTTGCTCAAAGACTTTTTCATCGACGCCAGCATTGAAATCTTTGTAGAAATCACCGAGACCATTAACCAAATTATTCTTTCTATCCGTAAATGCTTGTTCTCCTTTGGTTGAGTATAGCTGCTCTAACTGATACATTTTATAAGCCACATTGAGTAGTTCTGTATTGCGCAAGACCACTTCTATAAAGTAATCACGACTCAATGCATAAGGAGCAACTTCTTTGTAGTTCTTGTCAAAATCAGAAAGCAAAGTTCCATATTCTGCCTGCTTTCCAGCTTTAATAACTTTCTCTTGAAAAGCCGCTTCTTCTTTTTTCTTTTTTGCTACAGCATCTGATTTTTTCAAACCTTGCGTTTCTCCAATCCACTTTTTCCAGTAATTGGCAATTCCGGCATATTTTGAAGCGTATTGAATTTTTATCGCATTGTCCTTCCGCATAAAACCATCTTGAACTTTCAACGCTTTGTCTCTAATTTCAATTTTTGCAGGATTCAATTCATTGACAATTTGCTCAATAGCAACGGCAGGCAGATATTCATTGGTTTTTCCTGGGTATCCAAATACCAAAGTAAAATCGTCTTCACTAACGCCATCTAATGAGATGGGCAAGAAATGTCGCGGGGTATAAGGCACATTGTCTTTAGAATAAGCCGCAGGACGATTGTTTTTATCTGCATAAATTCTGAATAATGAAAAATCTCCCGTATGTCTCGGCCAAACCCAATTGTCTGTATCAGAACCAAATTTTCCAATAGCCGATGGTGGCGCACCAACCAATCGAACATCCTTGTAACTCTCGGTCACAAAAAGCATGTATTGATTGCCTTCAAAAAAAGTTCTAATTTTATTTTCTTGCCAACTTTCTTTCGGAAGTGATTTGCTCAAAGCCGCAATGTTCTCTTGTATTTTCTTTTGTTTTTCTGCTTCAGTGCTCAAAGCCGCAACGCCTTCTAGTGCTTTCGTGGTTACGTCTTCAATCTTGACAATGAAAGTAACTTCCAAATCCGGATTGGGTAATTCATCTTCCATTTTATAAGCCCAAAAACCGTCTGTGAGATAATCATGTTCAACAGAAGAATGGCTCTGAATTTCGTCAAATCCGCAATGGTGATTCGTTAACAACAAGCCTTTTGGTGAAATTACCTCAGATGTACAACCACCGTTAAATTGCGGTACTGCATCTTTCAAACTCGACTTATTGACGTCATAGATATCCGAAATCGACATTTTCATTCCCAAGTTTTTCATCTCCTTTTCATTCATTCCTTGGAGTAGCGAAGGAATCCACATGCCGCCTTGTTGGGCATGCAGTTGCATTACAAATAATAATAAAAGTGATTTTAAAATTTTCATGGTTTAGTATGGTTTATTACAAATTTAGTTCAGTTTCAATAGTTGTCACAATGCGGAAATGTGCTTCGTAATGATGTCGATTGCTCCGCAGTTCATTTTTACAAAAGTGCTGCAAATATGCCCCTTCTCCCAGCGCTCCTCTTTATTTTGACATAAATTGTCTAAGGTTTCTTCTAATTCTTTTGCATTTGAAATCACGCTGCAACCTCCCAAGTCAACCAAAGCGGTCGCTTCGGCAAAGTGACTGTAATTCGGGCCAATAACGATGGGAACACCAAAAGTCGCGGGTTCTAATAAATTATGAACGCCTGGGTTACCAAAGCCACCACCAACAAACGCAATATCTGCTTCGCTGTAAATTTTGGTCAAAATTCCAATGGTGTCAATAATAAACACATTGTACTCTGCCAAATTCTTTCCTTCTTTTTCAGAAAACAAAACCGCTTTCTTCGTTATCGACTTTTGCAATTCTTGAATCTGCTCCGCTTTGATATTATGTGGCGCAATAATCCATTTGATATTATGTGAAGTGGCGTTAATATAAGCAACAAGTAGCGATTCGTCTTTTGGCCATGAACTACCTACAACAATGGTTAATTGCCCATTTTTGAATTCCGTGATAAAATCCAAACGATTGTCTTTTTCCAAAATCGCAGCGACGCGATCAAAACGCGTGTCACCTGAGACAGTCACATTTGACTTACCCAATTGTAAAAGCAACTCTTTTGAGGTGGAATTTTGCACAAAAAAATGGTCAAAGCTTGCCAATGCTTTTCTGTAAAATCCGCCGTACCATTTAAAAAACAATTGCTCTTTTCTGAAAATTCCCGAAATCAGAAATGTCTTAATCGACGCTTTTTTCAACGCCTCTAGATAATTAGGCCAATACTCATATTTGATAAAAAACACCATTTCAGGATGCACCATTTCAATAAATTGTACAGCATTGCGCTTTGTGTCTAATGGCAAATAAACTGTAACGTCTGCAACCGTATTGTTTTTTCGAACTTCATAACCTGAAGGCGAAAAAAATGTCAAAACAACTTTGTGATTGGGATAGAGCAGCTTCATTTTTTCCATCACGGGCAATCCTTGCTCATATTCGCCAAGAGATGCGGCATGAAACCAAATGGTCTTGTCTTCTGCGTTGATCTTAGACGCCAAAGTATCAAATACCGTGCGTCGTCCTGCTACAAAAAGCCGCATTTTTGAATTGAAAATCGCCAAGATTCTAAGGCAAAAACTAGCAAAAATCACCAATACATTATACAAAAAAAACATAGCTCAATAATTGTGTTGCTAAAATACATTAGTTTGCAGAATTTTTGTTGTTGTCCATCATTTAATTGTTAATTTTGCTTGCATTTAATTTATTGCTACATGAAAAAAATCCAAATGGTTGACCTTAAAAGTCAATACGATAAAATTGCTTCAACTGTAAATGCTTCTATTCAAGAAGTCTTAGATACCAACACCTACATCAACGGTCCTCAAGTACATGCTTTTCAAAAAAACCTTGAAGAATATCTCAACGTAAAGCACGTCATTCCATGCGCCAACGGAACCGACGCCCTGCAAATCGCGATGATGGGATTAGATTTGAAACCTGGCGATGAAGTAATTACTGCCGATTTTACTTTTGCGGCAACCGTTGAAGTAATCGCTTTGTTACAATTAACTCCCGTTTTGGTAGATGTCGATATGGTTAATATGAATATTTCTATTGAAGCAATCAAAAAAGCTATTACCCCAAAAACCAAAGCAATTGTGCCAGTACATCTGTTCGGTCGTGCCGCCAATATGGAAGCCATCATGCAAATAGCAAAAGAGCATAACTTATACGTAATCGAAGACAACGCCCAAGCCATTGGAGCCAATTGTAAATTTTCTGATGGAACCAAAAAGAAAGCGGGAACCATCGGCCATGTAGCTTCCACTTCATTTTTTCCTTCTAAAAATCTCGGATGTTACGGCGACGGAGGTGCAATTTTTACCGATGACGACGCCCTGGCACACAAGATTCGTGGAATCGTAAATCACGGAATGTACGTTCGTTATCACCATGATGTAGTGGGAGTAAACTCTCGCTTAGACAGTATTCAAGCGGCGGTGTTAAACGCGAAATTGCCCTTGTTAGATAGCTACTGCCAAGCGCGTCAAAATGCAGCAAGAAAATATACTGCGGCATTTGATGGACATAAAAATATCATCGCGCCATCTATTTGTGATATGTGTGATTGCCATGTGTTCCACCAATATACGCTAAGAATTATTGGCGCTGATCGCGATGCGTTGATGCAACACTTGCTCAGCAAAGACATTCCATGTGCGATTTATTACCCAATTCCGTTGCATAGCCAAAAAGCCTACGCGGACCCAAGATATAAAGAAGAAGATTTTCCAGTGACCAATCAATTAATCAAAGAAGTCATTTCGCTTCCAATGCACACCGAGTTAGACGACGAACAAATTCAATATATCACCAATTCAGTATTAGAATTTTTTAAATAATTTTAGGAGCTTTTTCCTGCTTTCCGTTGCAATCTTTTTTGTTTTTGGCAAGCCAAGTGTAGTCGAGCGACATCTCGAAAAACAAAAAAGGATTTACACTACAATCAGGGCTAGGGCACTACATTCACCAATAAGTATTCAATAAAAATGAAAGTATTAGTTACAGGAGGTTTAGGATTTATCGGTTCACACACCGTAGTCGAATTGCAAAACGAAGGATTCGAAGTCGTCATCATCGACAATCTTTCCAATTCTTCTGAGGATGTTCTAAAAGGAATCGTTGCCATCACAGGGAAAACGCCTATTTTCGAAAAAATGGATTTACGAGAAAAATCCGCAGTCCAAAATTTCTTCAAAAAACATTCGGACATCAATGGCGTAATTCATTTTGCAGCTTCTAAAGCGGTAAACGAAAGTGTCGAGAATCCGTTGTTGTATTATGAAAACAATATCAATACGCTTGTTTATATCTTGCAAGAATTACAACAAAAACCGGAAGCTCATTTTATTTTTAGTTCTTCCTGCACCGTTTATGGCGAAGCCGATGTTATGCCGATTACTGAAGATGCGCCTATTAAAGCAGCGCTTTCTCCATACGGAAACACCAAGCAAATTGGCGAGGAAATCATCAATGAAGTGTGTAAAGTAAGTGGAATCAATTCCATCTTATTGCGTTACTTCAATCCCATGGGAGCGCACCCAACTGCAGCAATAGGGGAGTTGCCTATCGGTGTTCCTCAAAATCTAATTCCATTTATAACCCAAACTGGAATCGGCTTGCGTCAAGAATTATCGGTTTACGGCGATGATTATCCAACTCCAGACGGGACTTGCATTCGCGACTATATTCACGTGGTTGACTTGGCCAAAGCACACGTCATTGCCTTGCAACGCTTGATTAATAAAAAGAATCTTGCTAAAGTTGAAATCTTTAATTTAGGAACAGGAACAGGAAGTTCTGTGCTAGAAGTAATCAACACTTTCGAAAAAGTAAGCGGCCAAAAATTACCATATAAAATTGTTGGAAGAAGAGAAGGCGACATCATTTCGGCTTACGCCAATACCGATAAAGCCAATGAGGTGCTGGGATGGAAAGCGCAATCTACTTTAGAGCAGGCGTTAACCAGCGCTTGGAAATGGGAGCAGAAAATCAGAAGTTAGATTGTAAGACTTTAAGACTGTAGGATTATCAGATAAAAAATCCCGAATTTGAATTCGGGATTTTTTTATTGTTTACTGATTTTTTTTATCACTTTAGAATTGGGCCCTGTCACAACTAAAAAGTATATGCCGCTAGGGAATTCCGCTACGCTTATCGATTTTCCTAACTCGTTATTTTGAATTTCAAATCGTTCTGTTTTGATGATTTGACCGGAAATAGTCATTAAAGAAAGGGAGTAAATCCCGTTTTCAACTGCATTTCCTGTCAGGTGCAATTGATCGTTTGTTGGATTAGGATAAAGCACTAAATCGGTTGGTTCGTTTGTTGTAATACCCAATAGATTCTGGATTTGAAATATCTTAGAACAAGTTATGCCATTGTAGGTCGCTTGAAAAGTATAAATCCCAGGAGTAGTGGGCAGTACTTTTGAAAAACCCCAATAACTGACTTTGTAGAAAGTTGAAATTGGATAAGTCCAACTGTTAAATGTACTCCCATCTGGATTTAATATCTTCAAATCGACACTAGTACCGACCGTGGCTTCTCTTTGAAAAATATAGAATTTTGCATAACCTGGCGCCAATCCTGCTCCTTGAAATGGAATGGTGAAAGAGTCACTTTCATTTGGTGTTTCAGTCGTCGGGCAAGCAGGAGACGCCAAATCTGTAGTATTCACTGAGACCTTTACAACTGCTGGATTGGTATGTGGTTTTTGAGTCGCCCACCAAGAGCTGCCATTCAATAAATTGCACGTTCCAGAAAAAGGATCTTTATAAGAATTTGTCGCTGTTGAAGTTCGAATTTCAAAATGCAAATGCGGACCTGAAGAACTTCCGGAACTTCCTACAACTCCTAAATATTCGCCGGCCACAACGGTTTGCCCGACTGTTTTTGAAGTAACACTTCCGTTTTTCATATGCCAATATAGCGCATAACTACCGTCGGCATGTTGAATGATTATGGAATTAGCAGTTAATGTATTACTACCGCAGTTCCGGTCGAAATTACCATCTGCTCGTTGAACAATTGTACCATCTGCCGCGGCAATAACTTCAACTTGACTATGGTCCATCTTATAAAAACCAAATGGCCAAATCGCAATATCTGTTCCTTGATGACCATCATAAGTATTGTTTTCACAGTTATAATCTTGAACGGCCGAAGCTGCAATATTCTGATCTACATAAGCGCCAATAAAGTGGTATTCACATTGGGAAAAACCAGTCGCAGGGCGCAAAGGCCAATTAAGTGAAGTTGTTAATGCAGTGTTAGCAGGTCTATTGGCAAGTCCAATTTTTTCCAAATTGACATTTATTTCATTTTCAAGTCGAGCATACTCCGCCGCACTAATACAAGGATTTTGGACATCGTTCTTGGAGTATGCATACCAACCACCATCTACTTTAGAACCATTAGTTTCATTTTGCCCAAACATGAAAATGGTTGAAAACAAAAAGAAAAAAGTTATTCCTATCGTAAAGTCTTTGTAGTCGCGTTTCATAGGATTTTGATTAAAGATTCAATCAAATGTAAAAACAAAATCCTCACAAACGGTTGTTTATGAGGATTTTATTTCAAATTAAGTTGTTAATTAAGCGGAAATTGTTTCGACTTCCTTGTCTATTTTATTTACCAACCCAACCAATACTTTTCCGGGACCAACTTCCGTAAACGAAGTAGCACCATCGGCAATCATTTGTTGTACAGACTGCGTCCAACGAACTGGCGCGGTCAGTTGTATGATCAAATTCTTCTTGATTTCATTTGGGTCAGAAACCGCGCTTGCTGTTACATTTTGATATACCGGACAGATAGGAGTTGAGAAAGTAGTAGCTTCAATGGCAGCCGCCAATTCTTCTCTAGCAGGTTCCATCATGGGCGAGTGAAAAGCGCCACCAACGGGCAATAATAAAGCACGTTTGGCTCCCGCCTCTTTCATGGCTTCACAAGCTTTTTCAACGGCTGAGAATTCACCTGAAATAACCAATTGCCCTGGACAGTTATAGTTAGCTGCTACGACAACCCCGTCGATGGAATCACAAACATCTTCTACAATTTTATCGTCTAATCCCAATACAGCAGCCATGGTGGATGGTTTGAGTTCACAAGCTTTTTGCATCGCTTGTGCACGCTGTGAAACCAATTTTAATCCATCCTCAAAAGACAAAGCGCCATTGGCCACCAAAGCAGAAAATTCTCCTAAGGAATGTCCAGCGACCATTTCTGGTTTAAAGTTTTCTAAAGTCTTTGCTAAGATTACCGAATGTAAAAAAACGGCAGGTTGGGTAACATTGGTTTCTTTCAATTGTTCGGCAGTTCCTGCAAACATGATATCCGTAATGCGGAACCCGAGAATATCATTGGCTTTTTCAAATAGCTCTTTGGCCAAAGTTGAAGTTTCATATAAATCTTTACCCATTCCGGTAAATTGCGCTCCTTGCCCAGGAAAAACGTATGCTTTCATTTGATTCGGTATTTGCTTCAGCATCTTATTAATGCTAATAGTTATGTTTTTTTCAAAGTTTGAAAAGCAAAAGTAGCATTTTTATTAGAATGCAATAGCTTTCATGATTGATTGCAATTCATTTTTAATTGGGTCATTGGTGATGCCAGTTGCTGGGTCAAAATTGTCTCGAAAACTAGGTAAAGAAAAGGTGGCTACCAAATTTGCATCATGACGAGGAAAACGATCTTTTGCAATTTCAAGAACGCCTAATCCGCCGCGTGGACCGGGAGAAGTCGCCATTAAGAACATCGTTTTTTGCTGAAATAATTTGTTGTTGTGACGTGAAGTCCAATCGAAGATATTTTTAAAAGCAGCGGTATAGGCTCCGTTATGTTCCGCCATCGATATTAGAATCAAATCCGCCGAACCTAATTTTTCATAAAAATCGATGGCTAATTTTGGTACACCACTTTCGATTTCGCGATCTGCAGAATAGATAGGCATTTCGTAATCATCGAGGTCTAGGATTTCGCAGGAAACATTTTCAAATTGAGAAGCCACGTAGGTGACTAATTGCTTATTTATAGAATTTTTGCTTGAAGAGCCGGCAAAGGCGATAATTTTTTTCATTAAGAATTTTTGTAATAGGTTAGCGCTCCTGATGGGCATTTGTTGACGGTTTCGATGATTTTATCAGTTGTTGAATTTTCTGGACTAATCCAAGGTTTTTCTTTGGGTTTGAAGACATCGGGATTGTTTTTCACACAATTGGCCGAGTGAATGCATTTGCTGTTTTGCCAAACAATAGTCACTTCTCCGTTGGAATATTCCTTTTTTAAATCTTTTGCATCCATGATTAAATAGTTGTTGGAATGGTTATTTTATTTTTTAAAATTTTAGAAACTGGACATTTTTCAGCGATAATCAAAAGCCGTTGGCGCGTGGCTTCATCCACATCGTTCGAAAAGGTAATCGTCCGTGTGATGATGGTTTCGAAATCAGGATTCATCTCTTGCGCTAAATTTAAGGAGATTTTTATTTCTGGAATATCCCATCCTTTTCGATCAATATACATTCGGAGTGTTGACAAAGTGCAGCCACCTAGAGAAGCCAGAAAAGTTGAAAATGGGTCAGGTCCAATATTTTGTCCACCTACATTTTCTGGTTCGTCCATCAATAGCGTGCCATTGCGCCACGAAATGGTGCACAAGAATTTTTGAGTGCCAATGCTACCTTCGATATTATTTTCTAAGAGATTTCCCATGAGGTACTTTTTTAAATGGATTGTTTTTTCGTCGCTTAAAGAACATCGCTCAATTCAGGAACTTTATCAAAAACACTTTTTGCAAATGGACAAAGCGGAATGATTTTGATGTTGTTTGCTCGGGCATATTCGACTGCTTTTACAACCATTTTTTTGCCAAAACCTTTGCCTTCATTTCCAGGTTTTACTTCGGTGTGGTCAATAATGATTTTGTCGCTGCCGGCAAAAACGAAGGTCATCATGGCTTCGTGATTTCCATTTACATCAATATAAAAGAATCCATTTTTGTCGTTGATTTTTTGTAATACTTCTGTTTCCATGGTTTTAGTTTGCTAACATTGGAACTTCCATTAATAGTAATTCGGCATCCGAAGTTGCTTCAAAAATTACTTCATTGAAGTCGGTAATGCCAAGACCGTCGCGTTGCTCGAGTTGCTGCCCGTCTACTTTGACCCTGCCTTTGATTACAAATACGTATAAGCCATTGCCTTCCAATTTGCGCTCGTAATTTACGCTAGTGCCAGCATCCAAATTGCCCATATGAAACCAGGCATCTTGGTGAATCCAAACGCCATCATCATCAGAATTTGGAGAAAGAATTTGCTGAAATTGATTATGACGATCCGAAGTATCAAGAGTAATTTGTTGATAGCGCGGCTCCACATTTCTTTCTTTTGGAAACACCCAAATCTGCAACAAATTGGTTCTTTGATCATGATTCGGATTGAATTCGGAATGTTGTATTCCGGTGCCGGCGCTCATCACCTGAACATCACCAAATTTGATAATTTCGGTGTTGCCCATGCTGTCTTTGTGCGCTAAATCGCCTTCTAGCGGAATCGTAATGATTTCCATGTTATCGTGAGGATGTGTACCGAAGCCCATTCCTGCTGCAACAATATCATCGTTTAGAACCCGTAAGACGCCAAACTGAACGCGATTCGGATCATAGTAACTAGCAAAACTAAAAGTATGGTGTGCGTTGAGCCAACCGTGATCGGCATGTCCGCGGGTATTGGCTTTGTGTAAGATTGTATTTTTCATGATGGATAAATTTAGTATTTATTTGAATACAAATTTACAATCATGGAATGGTTTTGTGGCTTAATGTAGATTAAGAAATGATTGCTGTCGCAAAGTCGCAAAGACACAAATTTTAGGATACAAGATTAATTGATGAAAGAATGATTACTTCTCAAGTGTCTTAATTGCCAATTAATTTTTCAAGCGGAATGAAACTCAAGGTTTTCTTTTATTGTTATATAAAAATTATAAAGGTTTCATTACTAGATGCTAGGAAATTTTGACTAACTTCGTTACGAATACAGTTTTGCTTTGTAATTTAATTTGTAAAGTACTGCTGATGAGACTCCAAAAGACAATACAATTCATGAAAAATCATTTAACAAAATTAGCGCTGGTTGTAGCGGTTACTTCATTACTAATAGCTTCGTGTTCTAAAGAAGAAACTAAAAAACAAAACCAAGCGGCTTTAAGACCCAGCGCACCAGAGAATAACGACGTGCAGATTGGTACCCAAGTTTGGATGAAAAGAAACCTAAATGTAAGTCGCTACAGAAATGGCGACCCCATTCCCCAAGTGGGCAGCCTTAATCAATGGGTAGCACTAACCACAGGAGCTTGGTGTTACTATGCAAACAATACCGCTAACGGACTCGTTTATGGCAAACTATACAATTGGTATGCTGTCAATGACCCTCGAGGTCTTGCCCCTGTTGGCTATCATATACCGAAAGATTTTGAATGGAGTAGGTTAACCACTTATTTAGGAGGACTAAACATAGCAGGAGGAAAAATGAAAGCAGTAGACCCTCAGCTTTGGACAAATCTCAGTGGAAATATTGGCGCTACTAACAGCAGTGGTTTTACAGGTCTTCCAGGTGGAGTTCGCGTGGGCGGTAGTCTAGATCCCGATAGAGGTACATTTCTCGCTATCAATATCTCTGGCTATTGGTGGAGTTCTACCGCGTCAAATGCAACAGAAGGTAGGTTCATATGGCTGAGGAATGGTAATTCCGCAGAAATAAACAGTTCAGAGAAGACAAACGGTTATTCCGTCCGCTGCCTTAAGGGGGAGTATATTGTTACTCCCCACTAGCTCGAAAAGGCAAATCGATAAATAGAAAAAATATATTTGCAAAACCACCGAAGCTAACTTGGTGGTTTTTTATTTCCGCAACAGTTTACTTTTCATCTTACTAAAAAACTCTGGAGTTACTCCGATGTAAGAAGCAATTTGTTTTTGTGAGACTTTTTGTATCAGCGTCGGGTACTTTTTACAAAATTTCTCATAGCGTTCTTCTGCAGAAAGACTCATATTATCCATGAGTCTTTCTTGGTTGGCGACTAAAGAGTTTTCGGTTAGAATTCTGAAAAACCGCTCTAGTTTTGGTATTTCTTGATAGAGGATTTCTTGGTTTTCTTTGGATAGCAGAACGACTTCTGCGTCTTCCAAAACTTCGACAAATAGATTGCCTGGCTTTTGGGAAAGTAGGCTGTACATATCGCCTATCCACCAGCCTTCGCAGGCAAAGCTTAAGACATGCTCAACAATATGATCATTAATGGTAAAACTGCGGAGCAACCCTGAATTGACGAAGTACGAATATTGGCAAACTTCTCCAGCATTTAAAATGATTGACTTTGCTTTGAACTGTTTTGTTTCAAGTTTGGATAGCAATCGTTGTTCTTCGTCGGATGTAAGGTCAACAATTTTAGAAATATTATCAAGAATTGGAGTCATCGCTTTTACTCTTGAATAGGCAACAAATGAAAATAGGAAACTACAAATCGATTGTCCTTTACTTCGCCAATCACTTCTGCTTTTCTGATGGCGGAACAAAAGCCATCTTTGGCATGCGCGTCGCCATGTTCGTCGATTTTGGTACCATCTACAAAGTACGATTTTCCTTTAATACGTATGGCCAAATCACAGCCTTTGGCTTGCATTCCGAATTGGCATTGGCCACAAGCAACCTCGACAATCTCCATTTTTTGAGGTCTTTTGTCTTGTGCAAAACCCAAACTTATCGACAGGAAAAGAATAAGGGTAAGTAGTGATTTCATATTTTATGAATTAACGGTGATTAGTTGGGCCGCGGCTTTCGCTTTTTCAACTACTTCTGCGATAGGCTTTTCAGCGAGATCATTGACCAAAACTACGCCCATTCTTCGATAAGGTCGTGAACTTGGTTTACCAAAAATACGAAAATCTGTCTTTGGTAAAATAGCTACTTTCTCCAAACCAGAAAAAGAGGGGTTGTTTGAGTTTTCGGAAGCTAGAACTACTGCGCTAGCTCCAGCTTTTTCTAATGTGATTTCAAAAATAGGTAAACTTAATATGGCGCGAAGATGCAATTCGAATTCATTGAAATTCTGCGTTCCTGCCAATGTTACCATTCCCGTGTCGTGTGGGCGTGGCGATAATTCTGAAAAATAAACGCCTTCATTGGTTAGGAAAAATTCGACGCCGAAAAGTCCAGCGCCACCGAGTGCTTCAGTGACTTTCGCTGCCATTTCTTTTGCCTCGTTGAGCGCTTCATCAGAAATTAGCGCTGGCTGCCAACTTTCTTGGTAGTCGCCTCGTTCTTGCCGATGGCCGATGGGCGGGCAAAACAATGTTGGATTGCCGTTTTGAGTAACAGTTAGTAAAGTAATTTCTGAATTGAAATTGACGAATGCTTCTACGATGACTTCAACCACATCGCCACGGGAGCCTTCTACGGCGTAGCGCCAAGCTTTTTCTATATCGCTCTCGGTCTTGATGGTGGATTGTCCTTTTCCGGAGGAACTCATCAAAGGTTTGACCACGCATGGCAATCCTACTTCGGCGACGGCTTTTGTCAATTCCTCCGCTGTGGTGGCGTAGCGATAATTGGCGGTTCGCAAACCCAATTCTTTGGCGGCTAGATCGCGAATTGCTTTTCTATTCATCGTGAAATTAGCGGCTTTCGCTGAAGGAACAACCGTGATGCCTTGTTGCTCGTAGTCGTAAAAACGTTCCGTTCGGATGGCTTCGATTTCGGGCACGATAAAGTCGGGTTGGTGTTTGGCTACGATGCGATCTAAGGCGTTACCGTCGAGCATATTGATGACTTCAAAACCGTCGGCGACTTGCATGGCGGGCGCATTTTCGTAGCTATCGACTGCGATGATGGTTTGACCGATGCGTTGTGCTGCGATGACGAATTCTTTGCCCAATTCACCGGAGCCTAGGAGTAGTATTTTGTAATTCATAGTTGTTCGTTAGATTGGACTGCGTGAGGGATAGAAGTGAAAATCCTTTTTTGTTTCAGTAAGAGCCCCTCGACTGCGCTCGGGGTGACAAACAAAAAAGATTGTAACGAATAGCCCGACCCTTGTGGTCACGCCCAAATTTATAAAAAAAAGCCCCAAGTAAACTTGAGGCCATTGCTATTTTTAAGCGACTGCTTCTTTGATTCTTTTCATGGCTTCGGTGAGCAAGGCTTCACTGGTGGCGTAGGAAAATCGGATGCAATTTGGGTTTCCAAAAGCGTCGCCAGTTACCGTTGCGACCGTGGCTTCTGAAAGCAAATACATGGAGAAGTCATCGGCATTTTTGATCAGTTGACCTCGCAACGTTTTTCCGAAATAATACGAAACATCTGGGAAAACGTAGAAGGCACCTTCGGGAACATTGAGTTTGAAACCCGGGATTTCTTTTACCAATCCAACGACCAAGTCACGTCGGCTTTTGAAAGCTGCTACCATGTCGTCAAGCACGCTTGGGTCTGCGTCAACTGCTGTAATAGTGGCTCTTTGTGCGATACTGTTGGCGCCGCTTGTTACTTGACCTTGCATTTTCGTGCAGGCTTTGGCAATAAATTCGGGAGCGCCGATATATCCAATTCTCCAACCTGTCATGGCGAATGCTTTCGCAACTCCGTTGACCGTGATGGTTCTTTCGAACATTCCTGGAATGGAAGCAATGCTGCAAAAAGTTCCAGAAAAGTTGATGTGTTCGTAGATTTCGTCAGAAACGATAAAGATGTTCGGGTGTTTTTCGATGATTTTTGCCAAGGCTGTTAATTCGTCACGGTTGTAAACAGAACCACTTGGATTGCAAGGAGAGCTGTACCAAATCATCTTTGTTTTGGGTGTAATGGCTTTTTCTAATTGGTCTGGCGTGATTTTGAAATCGCTTTCAACAGAAGTGGGAACTTCAATTGGAATGCCGCCCGCCATTTTGATGATTTCATAGTAGCTTACCCAATAAGGAGCGGGAAGAATTACTTCGTCGCCATCGTTGAGCATGACTTGGGCGATGTTGTATAGTGATTGTTTGGCGCCTGTAGATACCACAATGTTGTTGGGCTTATAGTCGAGATTGTTGTCTCTTTTGAATTTTCGGCAGATGGCTTCTTTGAGTTCTAAATAACCTTCGACAGGAGAATAGGTGCTATAATTTTCGTCGATGGCTTTTTTTGCGGCTGCTTTGACGAAATCTGGGGTGTTGAAATCTGGTTCGCCCAAACTTAAGCTGATGATGTCTTTTCCTTGTGCTTTTAATTCTCTTGCCAATGCTGCCATTGCCAAGGTTTGAGAGGTTGATAAATTATTAATTCTGTCGGAAAGAAGGTGATTCATAAGGTACTTTTAAAGAGTTGCTAAAAATGGTTAAAAGCAAAAGACGCTCTGGAAGCGTCTTTATTTTTTAGGCTATTTGTGGGTTTTGTCCCAAATCTTTCAGGTGCTTATAATGCGCTACTACGGCACTTCGCATGGTCTTAAATTCGTGATAGGGTAGATTGCATTCTTCGGCGGTTTGTTTGACAAAATGAGCGATTTTCCCGTAATGAACATGACTAATGTGAGGATATAAATGATGTTCAATTTGGTGATTTAATCCACCAGTAAACCAATTGACAATTTTGTTTTTCGGAGCGAAGTTCGCTGTGGTATATAGTTGATGAATAGCCCAAGTATTTTCCATTTCGCCATTTTCATTTGGAATGGGATTGTCGGTTTCTTCCACGACATGCGCTAATTGAAAAACAATACTTAGGATTAGTCCCGCTGCGTAATGCATCACAAAGAAACCAAGTAAAACTTTCCACCAAATAACACCAAAAGCGATAGGCAGAACAACCCAGATTAGCGCGTAAATTATTTTTGTGATGACCAAAACAGTCCACAAACGTGCCGGATTCTGAGGCTCACCATAGGATAATTTTCTTTTTAGATATGCACGCATTTGTTTAAAATCGGTAGTTAGTGACCAGTTGAATGTCAATAAACCGTATAAAAAGAACGAATAATAATGTTGAAATTTATGAAAACGACGCCATTCTGCATTTTGAGAAAAACGAATAATTCTACCGGCGTCTAGATCTTCATCATGACCCAGAATGTTGGTATAAGTATGGTGCAAGACATTATGCTGCACTTGCCAATTGTAGACATTTCCAGCTAAAATGTAGATGCTTCCACCCATGAATTTATTAATCCATGATTTAGAAGAATATGCACCATGATTACCATCGTGCATTACGTTCATTCCAATTCCAGCCATCCCAATTCCCATGAGGATATTCAACAAAAGTTGATACCAAATAGACATGTCGAGTGTTAGAATAAGGAAATACGGTGTGAGAAAAATGGTAAAGAGAATAACTGTTTTAAGGTGGATTTTCCAATTCCCTGTTTTAGGGATATTGTTTTCTTTAAAATAATTATTGACTCTTGAATTTAAGGTTCTGAAAAATTTCAGATTATCTTGATTTGAAAAAGTAGGAACTGTATTATTCATAGATTGAGCTTAAGCAACAAATGTACTTATTATTAGTTTTTGCTTTGCCAAAGTTCCTATAAATATTTCAACACTAAAGTATTACTTTTGTTAAAAAAAATAAGCATGGAAGAAATTCTAAAGTATTTCCCTGAACTTACCGAAGATCAGATTGCGCAGTTTAGGAAATTGGAAGCTTTGTATTCGGATTGGAATGCCAAAATTAATGTGATTTCGAGGAAAGATATAGACCAATTGTATGTAAAACATGTTTTGCATTCGCTGGCCATTGCCAAAATTCAAAAATTCGAACCTGGCACCTATGTTTTAGATGTTGGAACTGGCGGCGGTTTCCCAGGAATTCCTTTGGCAATATTTTTTCCTGAAACTAGGTTTTATTTGATTGATGTCATCTTAAAAAAGATCAATGTTGTAAAAGCGGTTGCCGATGCCTTGGGATTAAAAAATGTGAAGGCGGAGCAACTTCGTGCAGAAAATGCGAAAGGTGATTACGATTTTATTATTAGTCGTGCGGTTACCAATATGCCTGATTTCTTTTCTTGGGTGAAAGACAAAATCAAAAAGCAAAACAAACACGAATTGAAAAACGGCATTTTATATCTCAAAGGCGGTGATTTAACCGAAGAACTCAAGGATTTTCCTAAAGCTACGGAATATGCAATCGCAGATTTTTTTGATGATGAATTCTTTGAAACTAAGAAAGTAGTGCATTTGCCTTTGAAATTTAAGGCTTAGTTCACCATTTATAAGCATTAAAAAACCCACAAAATATTTTTTTTTGTGGGTTTTCTTTTTGTTCAATAGTTGTAAAAAACAGACTTAGTTTTTTATTATTTTTTCGGTTTTTGATCCTGAGGTTGTTACAATTGTAGCGTTGTATATGCCGTTTTGTAAATTCCCAAGAGAAAGTGTTTCTATCTTACCATTCTGGTGAAATACGATTCTACCACTCATGTCAGAAACGGTAATTTCTTTTATTTCGCTATCCTTGCTTTCAATATGCAGTTGGTCTTGCGTTGGATTTGGAAACAAACTTACACTAGCGATTTTGGAGTTTTCAGCAACTCCCAAAAAGTTATAATATTTCTCCATTTGATCATAAGTTTCGTTGTTAATGCCTTGTAAAGGCACATTTACGACGGTATGAGAAGTTCTAAAAATAGGTGTATCTAAAGATAAATCACCGTAAGCGTAGTAATAGTAAAGGGTTTGATCAATCGTACCGATGTTGCCAAAGATGCTGTAGCTCAGATCTACGTTTTGAACTGATTTGAGTCTGGTAACTTGGTAGGTTGTTATTCCTCCTCCGTCGATACTAAGGTTTAAGGTTCCGTAGGCGTCAACACTGTTACTAATAGTTCCTGCAACTCCTCCAGTAAAAGTGCCTGAAGTAAAAGTTCCCTCTAAATCATCAACATTTGAATAACCGTAATTTAATGGAAAGGTTCCAACCAAGGCATTATTGGCGGCGAAATTGAGTTCAACTTGTGAGTTGATAATTCCAGTGATAGCAACTTGACCAGCGTTGTCCTTTGAGTAGATTTTGGACTCAAAAATATCGACGCCAATGGTTGCAGTACTCACCGTATTATTGGTTGTATTTGGGAATGTAGCAATTTCCCCAGTTGTTGGTAATAGGTTGTTGTCGATTGACGTGCCGATTTGGGTTAATGTCGTAAAATCCCATGTTTTATTTGCTCCACTTGCGGTTTGGTCTAACGGCGCAGTCGTCGATAGAACAACAAATTCAGAACCGTTTACCGGATAATAGGAATTGATAGGTGCTTGTGCTGCACACAGTAACGAAAAGAATGGTACAACAAGAAGTAATTTTGTTTTCATAATATTGATTTAAAATAGCGTGTCGAATGTAACAATTATTTTTGATAATCAGCACATTAAAAAAAGCCTAATGTAATTTATTAGGCTTTTCTTAAAAATATGGACTATTCTCCTAAAAACGGATATCGATAATCTTCTGGAGTAACAAATGTTTCTTTGATTGTTCTTGGAGATGCCCATCGCAGTAGATTTAGCGCAGAACCAGCTTTGTCATTGGTTCCCGATGCTCTGGCACCACCGAAAGGCTGCATGCCAACAACGGCACCAGTTGGTTTGTCATTGACGTAGAAATTACCGGCAGCATTTTGTAGCGCGATGGTTGCTTCTTCTATTGCGTAGCGATCTTGGCTGAATACTGCGCCAGTCAAAGCATATTCTGAGGTTTGGTCGACCAATTTCAATGTTTCTGACCATTGCGCATCTTCGTATACGTAGATGGTCATCACCGGACCGAATAATTCCGTTTCCATGGTGGTGTATTTTGGATCTGTCGTCACAATCACGGTCGGCTCGATGAAGTAGCCTTTTGATTTATCATAGTTTCCGCCTATGATAATTTCGGCGTTGCTGTCTTTTTTGGCTTGATCAATATAACTGGCTAATTTATCGAAAGAACCTTCGTGAATAACCGCAGTGATAAAGTTGCTAAAATCTTCTGGAGATCCCATTTTCATAGATTTCACGTCGGTAATCAATTGCGATTTTACGTCATTCCATAAGCTTTTTGGAATATAAGCTCTTGACGCAGCAGAACATTTTTGTCCTTGAAATTCGAAGGCACCACGAGCAATTCCTGTAACGACTTGTTTTACATTGGCACTTGGATGCGCAATGACAAAGTCTTTACCTCCCGTTTCACCCACAATTCTTGGATAGGTTTTATAGTGATGGATATTCATTCCGATGGTTTTCCAAATGTCTTTAAAAACATGCGTTGATCCGGTAAAATGAACACCTGCAAAATCTCGACTTGCAAAAACAGTTTCGCTAATCATTTGAGCATCTCCAAAAACCACATTGATGACACCATCAGGAAGTCCAGCTTCTTTGAAAATATCGATGATGATTTTTGCAGAAAATACTTGACTGTCGCTAGGTTTCCACACCACAACATTTCCCATCATGGCGGCACTAGCTGGAAGATTGGCGGCGATTGCAGTAAAATTAAAAGGCGTAATGGCATAGACAAAACCTTCTAAAGGGCGATACTCCAAACGATTCCAAACAGCAGAATCTGATTTGGGTTGGTCATTATATATTTGCGTCATAAACTCGACGTTGTAACGCAAGAAGTCGATAAGTTCACAAGAAGCGTCGATTTCTGCCTGAAAAATTGTTTTCGATTGCGCAATCATCGTCGCTGCATTGATGCGAGCGCGATAAGGTCCAGCAATGAGTTCCGCAGCTTTTAAGAATATAGCGGCACGTTGTTCCCAAGCCATATTTGCCCATTTTGCCTTAGATTCTAGGGCATTAGCGATGGCCTTTTCAATGTGTGATTTTTCAGCCAAATGATACGTTCCAACAATGTGTTGGTGGTCATGTGGTGCGGACATGGTTTTGGTATTTCCCGTCTTAATTTCTTCGCTACCGATATAAAGAGGCACCTCGATTTTTTCGTTCCACATTTTTTTATAAGCGGCTAGAACAGCGGCTTTTTCTGGCGAATTCGGGGCATACGATTTTACAGGTTCGTTAACTGCTTTGGGTACATGAAAGAATCCTTTAAGCATATTTTTTATTTTTAAGTTTCTGAGTTTCTGAGTTTCTGAGTTTCTGAGTTTCTGAGTTTCTGAGTTTCTGAGTTTCTGAATAACTAGAGCGCAAAAGTACAAAGGTTTATTGGAAATAAGCGTGCGAAAAGTTACAAAACTGTCGGTTTGATTTGTGGGCAATAGCCCAGATAGGAGTGGAAAGCTTTTTTTTCTTGCGACTGTTTTTTGTTTGCGAAAAAAAGCGACAATAGGGAGCTCTTTTTGCGCATTTCAAAAAAAGGAGCAGGGACAAAAACTTGCAACGGATAGCTGGATTGGCTTCTAATTTAAGGCGAAAGGGGCGCTCAACTTGAAGGTTGGGACAATCACTTTGAAATTTTTCGTTGAGGTAAAATTGATCATATTAAAATGACCGTGCATGGCGCCAAAAGGCGAGGATAGCAAGCAGCCGGAACTATACGTGTGTGTTTCTCCAGGTTTGAGCACTGGTTTTTTACCAATTACGCCTTCACCATCTACAATTTCTTTGTCGTTGAGCGAGTCGTAAATTTCCCAATGTCTTGAGGTGAGTTGAACGGAATCTTTGCTGTGATTTTCGATGGAAACTTCGTAACTAAAGGCAAAATGGATTTTGTGATTTTTGAAGTACGTGCCTTCAAAATTCGTCAAAACGGAAATTTTTATACCTCGTGTAATTTGAGAAACCATGATCGAATTGTTGGTGATTGATGTTCAAATTTACGAAAAAATCAATTTTGAAAGATAATATAAAGTTAATTTTTCTTAATTTATAATGTCTGTTGAAGTGGCAACTGCTTTCCCGATGATGCGATCGTATCTTTGATTGTTCTCTTTGTAATAAATTAAGGCAAAATAATTGTTCTCAGTTTGAAAAAAGTTGCCATCGATGGCATTGGCATTGTCGATTTTACCGGCTTTATCTGCCACCACATATTGGTAATTGGTAAATCCTTGTTTGATCATTATCGCTTTCTCAAAGACCGCTTTTTCTGCATTATAGTCCATTTTGCTTTCTGCATTCTTGGCGAAATTATTAAACTGGCCGCAAACATAAATATCTTTTTTTTCGTAGAAGGCAGGCGCAGACAAAGTAAAGTAAACCCAAGCATAGTCGGCTTCAATTTCGTTATTCTCCGCATTTAAATTGTTGACTAGGAAACTGCCATTAATATCAGGATTATAGGAGTATTGTTCTCTCGCTCTCGCTTCGTCTTTATATAAATAGGCATTGTAAACGCCTCCTTGAGAATCTATTGACGCCACGTTATTCGTGGCGGCTCTTATGTCTTTATTTTCAAAATAGCGAAACTCATTTCCTGCCCAAAATTGGGTTTCGGCATCGTACTTATAAATGAGATCATTTCCGATGGTAAACATGGGTTTGATATTGGTAATACCGGAATCTAATTTTCCGTTTTGTAGGAGCAGTACTTTTACATTGGATAGTGGACTTTGAAACGTGATAGATTTTGACTTAACTGAAAATTCGATATTGTGTTTATAATTTACATCTGCGATATTTCGCGCTCTCTTGACTTGCATCGGAACAGTAACTAGGTTCTCATAGACAATAAATTTTCTGGAGAATACTACGTCGCCATTCTCATCTACAATCTTAAGAACATAATTCCCACTGACAATCAGTTGCGTGTTTCTGTTGGGAAATTGTATGCGGTAATGAGAATAAAGTTGAAGCGCATTATAAGAATTAGTGTAGTCGATTATTCGTTGGTTGTCGAAACCTCTTAGATATTCATTGATTGAAAGCTGCGATTGTTTCCAATCATAATCACAATGAACGATTTGGTAATAATAATTGGCTTCATTTCCGTGCAAATCATCAAACTGTAGTTGAAAGGAATCTCCCAATTGAAAAATCGGAACGATATTTTGTTTGTTTTGAACAAACGTTACCGTCTTGATAAAATAGGGAGGTGGAACTTCTTTTTCTGCTTGAGCAGTCGCCAATGACAACGCAAATAACAGTAGAATTGAAGTCAGTATAGATTTTGTCATAGCCAGATTTTTTAAAAATTAAAAGTAGTAAAAAAATGAAAGTCAATGCTATATGATCGTTGTTTTTAACGAATTACGTTTTGCTGCATACAGGAATGATTTCGCCTTTTGCCAAACAGTATTTTTCTACCATATCAGCGGAAAGCGATGTTGTATAATCTACTTCATCAACCGTAAAGCCAATGCTTCTTAATTTCTCAAAGTAGTCTCTTCCGTAGACACGCACATGGTCGTATTGCCCAAATATTTTCGCCCGTTCTTTTTGGTCAGTGATTGTATCGTCTGAAAAAGTTACGGCTCTGCTTAAATCTTGTGGAATTTGAAAAATACCCATTCCGCCTGGTTTTAATACACGAAATAATTCCTGCATCGCTTTGGTGTCATCTGGAATATGTTCTAAAACATGATTACAAAGAATGACGTCGTACGCATTGTCTTCAAAAGGCAGATTGCAAATATCTGCTTTGACATCCGCCAACGGAGAAAGCAAATCAGTCGTGGTATAATCTAGATTTTTTTGATTTCTAAACAGTTTGTAAAAGGCTTGCTCGGGTGCGAAATGCAACACTTTTTTTGGAGCCGAAAAAAAATCCGTTTCATTTTTCAGGTACAACCAAAGTAACCGATGTCTTTCTAAGGAAAGTGTACTAGGCGAAAGTACATTGTTGCGTTGGGTTCCGTATCCGTAAGGTAAAAACATGCGAAAACTTTTACCATCGATAGGATCGGTGAAGCGGTTTCCTTTCAGCACAAAAGCCAATATAGGTCGTACCACGTAACTCAATCGAATGAGGATTGGTCTTGGAATGGTGTTGAGAATTAATTTGAAAAGTTTCTTCATTATAGCACTAAAGGTTGTCTGCGAAATTCATCCTCTTCATTACTTACAATACCCAAAGCTTTGTACACGTAGGCAAACGTTGAAAGCAATTCTGGTTTGCCATCAATAATAGCAACATCATGCTCAAAATGGGCGCTTGGTTTTCCGTCAGCGGTGAGTATTGTCCAGCCGTCTTTTAGTTGCTTGATATTGCGTGTCCCCATATTAATCATGGGCTCAATGGCCACGACCATACCTTCTACAAATAATTTTCCGCGGCCACGTTTTCCGTAGTTGGGCATTTCGGGGTCTTCATGCATTTTTTGTCCTAAACCATGGCCAACAAGTTCGCGAACTACGCCATAACCATGTGCTTCGGTATATTTTTGAATGGCGTTACCCACATCTTCGACACGATTTCCTGCTTTGAATTCTCGTATTCCAACATATAATGACTCTTTGGTAACTTGCAATAATTTTTTGGTTTCAGGAGCTACTTCACCGATTTCAAATGAGTAGGCGTGATCACCGTGGTAACCATTTTTAAAAGCACCGCAGTCAACAGAGATGACGTCGCCGCTTTCAAGTGGTTTGTTATTCGGAATGCCGTGAACGACTTGCGCATTGGGACTCATACACAATGAATTTGGAAATCCGTACAAACCTAAAAAGCTAGGTTCTGCGCCGTGGTCGCGAATAAATTCTTCAGCTAATTTGTCTAAATATAACGTAGTGACCCCGGGTTTTATTTCACCAGCAATCATTCCTAATGTTTTAGAAACGATGAGCGCACTTTCGCGCATCAACTCGATTTCTTCTCTTGTTTTTTGGATAATCATTTTCTATAATTCAAGTGGCAAAAGTACATATTTAACTCTAATAATAGGGAGATTTCAGTGCTCAGATTTTACTGAGAAAAAGCATCCGTTAATCTGGATTAGCCATGATTCTATATAGTTCTGAATTAGAAACAAAAAACCGATTCTCCAATGCGATGGCTGCCAATTGCGCGGTAACGAGATTGTTTTCTCTGGAGTTAATTAGGAACATCGAGCTTTCGCCAAAGGAAAAAAGTCGTTCTTCAGATGTCAACATTAAGGTGTTGTCTGTCACCAAACTTTTGATAAATGCTCTTTGTTTTTGCAACGATTGGATTTCTGTTTTTTGTGCTTTGATTTTATTGATGAGCTGCAACGTTTCTAACTGCAAAGCAAATTTTGAATCTTGAACTTTAAACTTTGCCAATTTCAAATCGCCACGTTCTTTTCTTAAAAATAGTGGAAAATAGAAATTCACCCCAACTTTATAATCTTCGAAACGATAGTTGTCAAAGGCGTTCGGCTCTGACAAATAAGTGTAGCCAAGATCTATTTTAGGCAATAGCGTATTGGCTTTGAGTTTGCGATCAACATTCAGAATATCGACTTTGTTTTGAAGCGAATTGATTTTTGGATGGTCTGTAATCGAAAACTCGGAATTTAATAGATCATTCGTTTTGAGCGTTTCTTGAATGGTTGCGTCTAAATTTTCTTCTGGGATTAAATTGTCAGAGAGTTCAAGTGGAATCGTATTTTCTAACCATAAATAAGTAGCCAATTCGAGTTTGGATTTAGCTAGTTTCAGGTTAGCATCTTCCAAACTAAGCAAACGATTTTTGAGAATTATTCCAGCCTCGACACTATCTATTGCTGGTTTGTCACCTTGCTCAATCAGCGATTGAACGCCGTTGAACCGAGTCTTTGCATTGGTCACATAGTTTTCATACAATTTAACTTCATTGAAACTGCGCTTCCAATTGAAATAGGCTACCGAAGCATCATATAAAACGGCGATGGCGCTGAGTTTTCGTTCGGCTTGACTCAAACGAACTTGTAATTTTGCCTTTCGCAAATCCGCCATTCTCTGGTTGATAAACAAACCTTGGCCGAGAGGAACGCTAATTCCGAGTGATGTCAACCCTTGGTTGGGCATGGTGTTCTCTGGATTGAGGTAGACGCCTTCGCTGTTGTCAAATCCAGCTTTGACTTCAATTCCGTACCAAGTTGGGATTTTGAAGCTGCTGTTCAATAGAGAATAATATTGGTTGTCTTTGAACTGCTTTTTCGAAAAGTCTACTTCAATTTTCGGATCGAAACTACCGCGTGCTTTCAGTAAATTGGCTTGTGCCATACTAATTTCTAGATTGGCAGATTTTACCAATGGATGAAACTTTTTGACTTGTCCTAAAAACTCATTGTACGTGAATTCGTTGGAGACCGTTGTTTGTCCAAATAATGAAAAAGCAGAAAACAATACTATGATCAAATAATATCTCATTACTTTTTTTCTTTAGTGTCTTTCGATTTTGGCGTGTAGTAGTTGGGCGGGAAACCGTTTAAAGTTCGCCATATTTCAAACCAAACCGGAACATTGTTCAACAACGCAATGGTTTGTGCTCCTGCGCCAATGCTCAGTTGTTTTGGCCAAGGATGGTCGTCTTTGTCGGGCGCAATTAAAATTCTGAACTTACCATTTTCGCTGATAAAATTCTCAATTGCCACGACTTTTCCGCCGAAAGTTCCGTAAGACATGTTGGGCCAGCCTGAGAATACGATGGTAGGCCAACCGTCGAACCAAACGCGAATTTTTTCACCACGATGAATTAAGGGCAAGTCGATGGGATCAACGTAGGTCTCAACGCCAATTTCATAATTGGCTGGCATGATACTTACGATCGCTGTTCCTTCTTTGATGGTCTCGCCTAAACCAGCTTGCAGCGCTCGATTGACATATCCAGTTTGTGGTGCTTTGATATAATACATGCCGTTTCGGATGCTGTAATTTACGTATTGATTTTCCAGTTTGTTAACCTGAGCTTCGGTGTCGTATTGATTGCTCAATGCAGTAAACTGATCGCTTTCAGCTTTAGAAGATTTCTCGTTATATTCTGCTTTGATTCTGTTGATTTCTACTTTGGCGTTGATGAATTCGTTCTTACTAGTCAGATATTTGTTTTCTTGTGAAATGATTTTCGCTTCAGCGTCTTGCAATTTAAGTCGTTTTTCCTCAACGTCAGTCACAGGTTTTAATCCTTCTTTATTCAATTGTGTTGATCGATTAAATTGTGTTTTAGCAATCTTAAGTTGTGTCTTCACTGCTTCTAAGTCGATGCTGTCTGTCTTGATTTTCAAAATCGCTTGCTTGATTTTGTTTTGAGCTTGTTGCAATTTCAATTTCTTTTCGTTTTCGATGGCATCAATTTGATTGGAAAGTGAGTTGACTTTTGAACCATAAGACTCGACAGATCTTTTCTTTGCTTCGACTTGATTCTTGGTATTTCCAACTAGATTCGGGTCGAAGTACTCTTCCTTTATTTCGGAAATAAATAGTATGGTGTCGCCTTTCTGAACGAAGTCGCCTTCTTTGACATACCATTTTTCAATTCGTCCCGAAATGACCGTTTGGATGGTTTGCGGTCGTTGATTCGGTTTCAAGGTCGTTACGGCACCACTCCCAGAAATATTTTGTGTCCATGGTAGAAACAACGCAATGATACCAAAGAATGAAACGACAGCAATGATTCGATTGAGGATTTTGTAATGTGGTCGATTACTCAAGTTCTTGACCGTCGAATATTTCTCCAATAAGTTAGTATTTCGTTTGTTTTGTGAGATATTCAGCATGATATTATTTTTTTAGATCTGAAACAATTTTACCGTTTTGAAGGATAATATTTCTGGAACATTTGTTTTTCCACCGTTCGTTTTTTGATGAAACGATGACCGTCCATTGGTGTTTGTCAGACAAAATATAGTCGATGACTTCGTTGGCAACTTCTTCATCCATATTGTCCGTTGGATTTTCGTAGAACAATATTTTTGGCTTATGAATGATGCTTCTTGCTAGCAATATCTTTCGAGCGTTGGAGGAAGAAAGTTGTTTTCCTTCGGGAAAAATTTTGGTGTCTAGTCCGTTCGGGAGCGACTTAATTAAGCTTCCGAGTTGCACCGCATCGATGGCCCAACGTAGTGCTTCGTTTGAAACATGCGGGTCATTGAAGGTGATGTTCTCTAGTATGGTTCCTTCAAAAGGAGTTTCTCCGTTGAGAATAGTGCCAATTTGCGAACGATATTGGTGCAAATTTATTTTTCGGAACGTATCATCATTGATGTAAAACACACCAGAGGTAGGTTGCAACAATCCAGACAATACGCGGATAAGTGTTGTTTTTCCTGATCCGTTTTCTCCTTCTATGAAGATTTTTTCGCCTTGTTCTATTTTGAGTGAAATCGATTTGAGCACGTCATTTTTAGCTTCAGGAAATCGGAATTTAAGATTTTCCGTCTCCAATTGAATGTTGGTAAAACAGTATTCATTTTCAACAACAGTTTCTTCTTCTAAGTCCATGTCGGTGATGCTGCCAATTTTTTCGACGGAGGTCAATACATCGTAGAAAGTCTCAAGTCCAAGAATTATTTTTTCAACGGAATTGATGACAAGAAGAATAATGATTTCTGCTGCCACGAACTGACCAATATTCATTTGCTGACTGATTACCAGGAATCCGCCAATAGACAGCAGGCAAGTGGTGATAATCATTTTGAATGCGATAAGCTGCGTGAACTGTCGTTGTATAATTCTAAAGTGCTTTTCGCGATAGCTTAGATATTCTGTCACCAAAGCATCGTTTTTGGCTAACGCGAAATCGTAGTTTAAAGCTTTTCTGAAGCTAAAGTTATTGCGCGCCATTTCTTGAAGCCAACTCGCAACTTTGTATTTGAAGTGCGACTCTTTCAAACTCGTTTCCAAGCCAGCTCGATAAGAAAATTTAAAGATAAAATACAATAGTATGATGAGAAAAATTCCAAATAGAATAAAGTAGGGATGATATAACGATAGGAGAATTACACCAAAAACTATCTGAAGTAAGGCCGCGGAAAAATCGATGAGCAATTTTGCCGTTCCTTTTTGGATGGAAATCGTATCAAAAAAGCGGTTTGCCAATTCCGGCGGATACACATTATAAATCGATTCAAATTTTATTTTTGGAAAGCGAGTGGCAAAATCGAAAGACGAGCGAACAAAAATCTTTTGCTGTAGATTTTCAGTAATACGCAATTGCATCAACGAAAGAATGCCAACAAGAGCAACGCCAATAACGACCAGAATAATTAACACAATCCAAGAGGCGCTGATTCGTCCGGCTTGAATAAAATTGATAATCGCTTGAATTCCTAGAGGCAAAGACAAGCTGATCAATCCAGCAAATATGGCGTAAAAGAATAGTTGCATAACATCTTTCTTGTCTAAATTAAGTAAGCTGTAATATCTCTTTAATGGTGTCATAAGGTTATTTTCTTAAAACGTTTTGAACTAGGTTAAGGTAAAAATCTGAGGGAGAAATGGCCTCGCTACAATCAGTAATGGTGTTAATGTGTTGTTGCAAGAAGTGCTGGTGTAAACTGCCTTCAACGATTGCAGATGCGAGGCTTTTTGCATAAGGATATTCAGGATTCACCTCGGTGATGTAAGCCACAATTCTGTTGATGATTCTCTTGTAGATTAAGAAAAAACCCTCTTTGTTTTCTTCGTCAACTTCTTTTGTTTGTAGGTTTTTTGTGAATTCAGTAATAATGATTTTATTTAATATCGCTTCGTTGATATGCACTGTTTCTTGGTCATCGACAATTTTTTCGGTAATAATGGCAACTGCTCTTTTGAGTTTGTCCTCTACGTTTACGATATTGGATGTGCTAAATACCAAGCGATATTCCATCCAGCTCCAGTACCAAGAAGAGAGGTATAACATCAGTTTGTGTTTGTTTTCGAAATAGCGATAGATAGAACTTTCGTTAGAACCGATTCGATCTCCTAATTTTTTGAAAGTAAAATTTTCAAATCCAATTTCTTCGATTAGGACAATACTATGTTCAATGATTTTTTTTCCTAAAGCGGATGTTTCAGGGTCTTTGACGTAGATTTTCGGATTAACTTGAATTCTAAAATTACTTAGTAAAACATTCATGATTAATTAAATTTTATGCAAATATAATAGTAATACTATCATAAATGTTATTTTAACTTTTATTTATTATTTTTCATTATGGCAACAAAATGAGATTTGTCATGTTTTACCGTAGATTTACCTCTTAAATTTGACTAAAATTCTAAAGGTATGAGTAAATATGTCACAGCGAGTGAAGCTGTAAAAGTCGTGAAATCAGGAGATCGCGTATATCTTCAGGCTGCCGCTGCCGCACCTACTATTTTGGCAAATGCTTTGACAGCGCGTGCTTCAGAACTGCGTAACGTTGAGGTTTGTCATTTGCATATCGAGGGTGAAGCGCGCTACGCCAATCCAGAATTAGCAGATAGTTTTCATGTTAATTCTTTTTTTATCGGTGCTAATGTGCGCCATACTTTGAAAGCAGGAAATGGGTCGTACACACCCGTTTTTTTGAGTGAACTTCCACATTTGTTTCGCAAAAATGTATTGCCGATTGATGTAGCTTTTATTCATGTTTCTCCTCCAGATAAGCATGGTTACTGTTCGCTCGGGGTTTCGGTTGAAGCCACGGTTGCTGCAATTGAAAATGCTAAAATCGTCGTTGCTCAAGTTAATCCTCAAATGCCACGAACTTTTGGTGATGGAATTCTGCACGTTTCTGAAATTGATTATTTGGTTGAGGTTGATGTTCCGATTTATTCTCATGAGGTGGTTCCTTTTTCTGCTGAGGAAGAGCAAATAGGCAGCTATATTGCCTCCTTGATTGAAGACAAAAGCACCCTTCAAATGGGAATTGGTTCTATTCCGAATGCTGCATTGAGTAAGTTGAAAAACCACAAAGATTTGGGATTGCACACCGAGATGTTTTCGGATGGCGTCATCGATTTGATTGAAAATGACGTGATTAATTGCAATTATAAAGGTACTTTACGCGGTCGTGTTTTGGCTACATTTCTAATCGGCTCTAAGCGATTGTACGATTATGTAAATGACAATCCATTTATTGAAATGAAGGAGTCGTCAATGGTAAATGACACCGCGCGGATTCGAAAAAACCCAAAGATGATTGCAATCAATTCTGCTATTGAGGTCGATTTGACAGGTCAAGTTTGCGCCGATTCTATTGGACCGCAAATGTATTCCGGAGTAGGAGGCCAAATGGATTTTATTAGAGGTGCTTCATTGAGCCCAGGAGGAAAAGCAATAATTGCGCTCCCGTCTACAACCAAAAGAGGGGAAAGTAGAATTGTTCCTTTCTTGAAGCAAGGTGCCGGTGTTGTTACCACTAGAGGTCACATTCACTATGTGATTACAGAAAATGGAATTGCTGATTTATATGGCAAAACGTTACGACAACGCGCAAGCGAATTGGTTCGCATTGCTCATCCGAACCATCAGGAAAATATTGAACGCGAATATTATGAATTGCTCAATAAGATGTAAATAAAAAAGCTCCAATTTGGAGCTTTTTTTCAAATACGAATTTCACGAATTAGCACTAATTAATTCGCGTAAATTAGTGACATTCGTGTTAGTTGTTTTTTACAACAACGAATGTTGCGTCATCACTTCAGGTTTTTCGATTCCCATCAACGCTAAAATCGTTGGAGCCAAATCGCCTAAAACACCATCGTGTATGGTTTTTAACTCTGGATCAACCAATATGATCGGTACCGGATTCGTGGTGTGTGCCGTATTGGGCGATCCGTCTGGATTAATCATGGTTTCGCAATTGCCATGATCCGCAATAACTAAAGTTGTGTAATTGTTTTTCAAGGCCGATGTGATTACTTTTTCGACACATTGATCAACCGCTTCGCAAGCTTTTATTGCTGCACTCATCACACCTGTATGTCCCACCATATCACCGTTGGCAAAATTAAGGCAGACAAAATCGACGTCGCCTTTTTCGAGTTCAGGGACCAAAGCGTCAGCGAGTTCAAAAGCGCTCATTTCGGGTTGCAAGTCGTACGTGGCTACTTTTGGAGAGTTTTTTAGAATTCGACTTTCACCAGCAAATGGCAATTCTCTTCCGCCTGAAAAGAAGAAAGTTACGTGTGGATATTTCTCGGTTTCGGCAATTCTGATTTGTTTTTTGTGGTGTTTTTCTAAGACTTCACCCAAAGTCTCCGTGATATTGTCTTTGTTGTAAACCACTTTGACGTTTTGATAACTTTCGTCATAATTGGTCAACGTCACGTAGTATAGTTTGAGTTTATGCATGTTGTGCTCATGGAAATCCTTTTGAGACAGCACTTCAGTCAATTCTCTTCCTCGGTCTGTTCTGAAATTAAAGAAAATCACCACATCATTTTCTTTTATGGTTGTCAATGGCAAATGATTAGAATCAACCAGAACAATCGGAGCGATAAACTCGTCGGTAACATTGTTGTCGTAGCTTTCGGCTATTGTTTGCACTGCGTCTTGTGAGGCTGTTCCGATGCCGTTTACCAATAAATCGTATGCCAATTTTACCCGTTCCCAGCGTTTGTCTCGGTCCATGGCGTAATAGCGACCAATTACAGAGGCTAGTTTTGCCGAAGTATTTGCAATATAGTTTTCTAGATTTTGGATGTAGTCTTTCCCTGATTTTGGATCTACATCACGACCATCAGTAAACGCATGGATGAATACTTTTTGCAAGCCGTATTCTTGAGATGCGTCGATGAGGCCACGCAGGTGAGACGTATGTGAGTGCACGCCGCCGTCGGAAACCAATCCTAATAAATGCACATTGACATTGTTGTCTTTCGCATATTGAAAAGCGTCGATGAGGACAGGTTCTTTGCTGAGTGTTTTATTCTTAACTGCCAAATTGATTTTAGCTAAATCTTGGTAAACGATGCGACCGGCACCGAGATTCATGTGGCCGACTTCAGAATTTCCCATTTGACCTTCGGGTAAACCTACGTTGAGTCCATCGGTGCGCAATTGCGCATTGGGATATTTTTGATACAATGAATTGATAAAGGGAACATTCGCATTATCGATCGCTGATACTTTCGGATCGGGTGATTTTCCCCAACCGTCAAGAATCATTAGGATTACTTTCTTATTCATAGTTTTTTTTGCTCGCAAAGACGCAAAGTCGCAAAGCTTCTTTTGGTATTGTATTGATTGGATTGCCCTAGCCCTGATGGAAGCGGCATCCTTTTGTGCCGTCGTTAGGCGCAAAAGATATAGCGAACAGCAGGAAGCAGCTACAAAAGTAAACAATATTACTTCTTCTTTAAGTAATTGTAATCGATAAAGTAGCGCAGGCTGATGGAGAAAATGTGATTTAGATTTTCGTTGTCGACCGCGTTTAAGAAATTGCGTTCGATGTTGCGTCTGAAATTGCTTTCCAACAAGGAACTATTGTTTCGATAGAGCACCGTTACTTGGCTTCCTGGGGCAAACCACCAGTTGTAGGATAAATCAAAATTCCAAACGTCGAGGTTTTGATTGAGGTTTTCGGTATAGGTGGTGTTGGCCTCTAGGCTACCGTCTGTTTTGAGCGTAAGAAACTCGCGATTGGTGACATACGACCAGTAATGTCGGGCAGAAAGATTGACATTCATTCGGTTGTTGATGGAGTATTTTCCTTCTAATTTATTGGTGTAGGTGATGATGTCGCGCCGCGCAAAAACAAATTCACCAGCGTCAGTTTTAAAAGTGTTTCCTACGTTATTATTTAATCTTGAAAAGTCGAATTCGTAAATTAGCGAAAATCGGTCGTTGAAGCGATACCGTGGACTAACAAGCAGTCCGTATTTCATGCGTTTGGTTTCGTTGAATAGCGACAAGGTCGGATTAAGATCTAAAGCCAACTTCCTGTTATAATTAGAAGAAAAGTAGAACCAAAAATCGACGTTTTCAGGAATGGTTAGGAAATCTGTGTCACGTGCCGATGCGGGCTCGTAGAAATCATAAACTTGTATAGGTCGTAGTCGAATGCCGCAACCATAATAATCATTGCGTTTGTCGTTGCTGTTGAGACTCACATTGGTATTAAACAATTGAATTCTTCCTGTTTTGTTTTCAAATTCTGAGTCTGTATTTACGAATATGTTGAACGAATTGAAGCGCTTGGTTGGGTTGATGATTCGATAGCTTGCTTCGGCATTTATGGCATGATAATGGGTTCGGAAATTAATGCCCAAATCGTTATTGTCGAAATCTTTGGAGATGTATTGGCCTCTGATTTTGTACCGATATTTTCCGCTTGTTTCACCAAACAGTAGGGAAGTGTTGAAGCCTTTCTTATCTTCTAAGGAGAAGTCTTCGTTGATATAACTGTATTTAAAATCGCCTTTGAGGTTGAAGGTGTTTTGTTTGGTGTTCAGATCAAAAACTCCCGCGGTGACATTGGCGTCGCGAAAGGAGCCGTTTCGTGTTACATTGGTATTGATGAGCGAGACCGTCGAGTTTTTTCTGAAACGTTGGTCTAAAACCAGCACATTGTAGTTTGCCAAAGGCTGTAAAGTTTCCAAACGGGTTGAATTTGTAGTGCTATTGGTAACTTGAACGGTAGTGTTTTCGGTGATTGCATTAAGGACGCCAATGCCCAGTCCTTTTTTGGTTCGGCCAGATATTTTTAATGCATTGATTAATTGAATGGAATTAGGATACTCTTCGACGGTCTCATCGTCGGCCGTTATTATTTCGCTTACTTCTCCGATTCTGCGGGAGTAAACGAGACTTCCGATGTTGAATAAGTCGGTTCCTTCGGTGAAAAAGGGACGGTTTTCGTTAAATTGCTGCTCGAATGGACCTAGATATAATTCGACATTATCAAATTTGGTTTGACCGAAATCGGGAACTAAGATAGCGTCTAGAGTAAAAGCATCGCTAATACCATATTTGATGTCTAATCCGCCTTTGGTTTCGCTACGTGTTTTATGTGCTCTATTGCTGTTTAAGTAGAAAGAGGAATACGGAATTAGGAATAAGCGGGTTGGTGTTTTGATATTGTCAATCCCTTCTAATACACCGGATTGTGCGCTTTCGTTATTGATTTTGGTGTCGATAAAATTCCAGGTGTATGACTGTCGATCTCTTCGAATTTCTCGATAGAAATTGATTCCCCAAGTTTGTTTTTCTGCTTTAGAAAATCGCAAAGCCGCGTACGGTATTTTTATTTCTGCTGCCCAGCCGTAGTCGGTAAGAACCACTTTACTGTCCCAAATGGCATCCCACGTGAAGTCTTCACCGTCCTTATTGGTAAAAACACAATCGATTTGTACTCCTGAAGCACTTACAAAAAATCTAAAATCTTGTTGGCTGTCATTAAAGCCATTTATAAAAACGCCAAAATGATCCGCGGTCCCAAAATTATCCCTAAGTTTTATTTCACGAAGTATTTTGCTAGGTTCATTGTCGAACATTTTCGCTGCAACGTAGATAGCGTCATCGTTGTATGCAATTTGGACTTCTGTTTTCTTACTTTCGTTGATGGGTTGACCGTTGTCTGGATAAAACATAACAAAATCTTTTGCTATGGGTGCATATTCCCAAATAGATTCGTCAAATTTCCCGTCGATGGTAATGTTTCCGGAAGCTACCGCATTTAGTACTTTCTTTTGACTGTAAACATTTACATGAAAAAGAAGCAGGTAAAAAAGTAAAAAATAGGAATATTTACTCATAGAGGGCGGTAGGTTTGTATCACAAAAATAACTATTAAATTCATTATCGCAACTACTTTACAATAATTTGCACGATTGATCGTTTGTATTCATCAGCATTTTTTTTCTCTCTATTTCTAAGCGAACATTATAATGCTAATAAGGACTTAAAGTGTACTTTGTCGATTATTTTTGCGCTTTAACGTATTTTTATTAAAAAAAATGTTGGTGATACGATTTGGCTTATGTATATTTGTCCACCCGAGTCTATCACTAACTTAAACAAAAACAATGAAATACAGATTTTTGCCCCTAGTTTTATTTTTCTTATTTTCGTTTACGACGACACCTAAGGTTAGTTCGTTTTCCTATAATATTCGCAATGCTTCTGCTACTGTTAAAGAAATAGAGGCAGAATCCTTATACCATCAATTAAGAGCTAATCAGTTTTCACTTCCGACGCTTGATTCTTTTTCAGAGGCAATTACAGGATTTTATCAATTGAAAGAAAAAGGTCTGGTAGAAAGAGATATCTTAACAATCATAGATTTTAGTTTGTCTTCCAATGCTAAAAGAATGTGGGTCATTGACATGGCGGCACAAGTGGTTTTGATGAACACCTATGTGGCCCATGGTAAAAACACCGGGGAAGAATTTGCAACGTCTTTTTCAAATGAAAATTCTTCATTCAAAAGTAGTTTGGGATTTTATACCACTGGAGAAATTTATAATGGGAAGCATGGTATGTCTCTAAAATTAGATGGTTTAGAAAAAGGGATAAATGATAAAGCTCGAGAAAGAGGCATTGTTATGCACGCTGCCGATTATGTTTCGAATGACTTTATAAAAAGCAACAAACGTTTGGGTAGAAGTCAGGGTTGTCCTGCTGTGCCTGTTGAATTAAGTTCGGAAATTATCGACATGATAAAAGGCAAGTCGTGTTTATTTATGTACCATCCTTCGAGAACTTATATGGGAGATCGTAAGGTTACTTTGTAATTACGACGACGTATATCTTTTAAACATGATGTAATGCATCCCAATAGGGACGATTTCGAAAGCATTTCCCGTTTTTTCGAAGCCTAGCTTTTCATAGAATCCAAGCGCAATAATTCGCGCATTAAACCAGATCAGAAATTCCTTTTCTTTTTGCAGGTAGTCAACAGCATGCTCAATTAGCGCCGCACCATATCCTTTCTTTTGATGACTTTCCAAGACAGCCATTCCGCGAATTTGAAATTGTTTTACATCTTCAAACAAATCTTTTTTAGTTTCGAATATAGATACAATTCCGACAAGTAATTGGTTCGCGAATAAGCCAAAATGTAAAGTTGTGGCTTCTGTATCATAAGGATAAATACACTTTTCTATCGGTTCATTCTGACGCAAGATAGCGTGTCGTAGCGGATAGGTTTCTGAGGCGGTAATTTTTTTGATTTGAAACATCAATTTATTTGAATATTAGGTTCGTTAACAATTTAATTTTAAAAACGTTGCGAATTCAAAACTAAGAAAAGGCAAATAAAAATAGAATTTTATTAAAAAAAACTTGCAAAACCATAAAGTTATTATTTATATTTGCACCACTTAAATGCGGAAGTAGCTCAGTTGGTAGAGCTCCAGCCTTCCAAGCTGGTTGTCGCGAGTTCGAGCCTCGTCTTCCGCTCAAAAAAAACCTCAAATGAAAATTTGAGGTTTTTTTATGCAATCTTACTTCAAAATATATGGGTTTACACCGCCACAACACCCTTAATATGTGGATGTGGCTCGTATCCTTCCAACGTAAAATCTTCAAAAGTAAAGTCGAAGATGTTTTTTACAGTTGGATTCAAAATCATTTTAGGTAATGGTTTTGGGTCGCGGGACAATTGCAATTCTAATTGCTCGAAGTGGTTGTTGTAAATATGTGCGTCGCCAAACGTGTGAATAAATTCACCTACTTCTAACTCGCAAACTTGCGCAATCATCATCAATAACAATGCGTAAGAAGCGATATTAAAAGGAACGCCCAAAAAGATATCGGCAGAACGCTGGTACAATTGACAAGACAATTTTCCGTCGGCTACATAAAACTGAAAAAATGCATGACAAGGCGGTAAAGCCACTTTCCCGTTGGCTACATTTTCAGAAAAAGATTTAGTAGTGTCTGGCAATACCGATGGATTCCATGCAGAAATCAACATGCGGCGACTGTTCGGATTGGTTTTTAAAGTTTCTATTAATTCAGAAATCTGATCGATGTTTTCACTGTTCCAGTTGCGCCATTGATGTCCGTAAACTGGACCTAAATTCCCGTTTTCATCGGCCCATTCATCCCAAATTTTCACGCCATTTTCATTCAAATAGCCAATGTTAGTTTCGCCTTTTAAAAACCAAAGCAGTTCATAAACAATCGACTTGAGATGTAGTTTTTTTGTAGTTACCATCGGAAAACCTTCGCTCAGATCAAAACGCATTTGATAGCCAAATACACTTTTGGTTCCCGTTCCTGTTCGATCTCCTTTTTGCGTGCCGTTTTCTAGAACGTGCTTAACTAGGTCGTGGTATTGTTTCATTTGTTGTTGGTTATGAGTTGTGAATTGTCGGTTAGCTGCCGTTTCAAATGGAAAACTGACAACAGAGAACTGATAACAATTTATTACGCTTCTCTCTTTGAAATCTCATCGCGAATCTTAGCGGCTTTTTCGTAATCTTCATCACGTACTGCGCCTTCCAATAGTTCATGTAATTCCGAGAGACTGTGTTTCGTATAAGTTTCGCCTGACTGATTGGTTTCTTCCATCCCAAAGGTTTCTGGCGGAGAAAGTATGCCGTCTAGACTATCATCTTCTTTCGTAGCGTCTGAAGCATTTCCTTTCAAATAAATTCCTGCTTTATCTAAGATGTTCTTGTACGTAAAAATGGGCGCCGAAAAACGCAAGGCTAAGGCAATCGCATCGGAAGTTCTCGCGTCGATGATTTCTTCAATTTTATCTCGCTCGCAAATGATACTCGAATAAAATACGCCGTCAACCAATTTATGAATGATGACTTGCTTCACCACAATGTCAAATCGTTCTGCAAAGTTTTTGAACAAATCGTGCGTCAAAGGACGAGGAGGTTTAATTTCTTTTTCTAAAGCAATCGCAATCGATTGTGCTTCGAAAGCGCCAATAACAATAGGTAACTTGCGTTCACCATCTACTTCATTCAGGATTAGTGCATACGCGCCGTTTTGAGTTTGACTGTACGAAATCCCTTTAATTGTTAATTTTACTAAGCTCATAATTGCAAAAGTACAACGAAATGTTCCAAAGTACCAAGATATTTTTCAATTCAAAACAAAAAAAAGGCTATCTAAACAATCTTTATTTAGATAGCCTTTGATAGGCACAATTTAGGAAAAATATTAGTTTTGCGCTTTAAACGCTTTAAATTTTTCAATCAATTTTGGAACAATTTCGAAGGCATCACCAACCACGCCATAGTCTGCCACTTTAAAAAAAGGTGCTTCTGGATCAGTGTTAATCACTAGTTTCACCTTAGAGGAATTGATTCCTGCGATATGTTGAATCGCCCCTGAAATTCCGACTGCGATATACAAATTCGTTGCTACAGGTTTTCCTGTTTGACCTACGTGTTCTCCGTGAGGTCTCCATCCCAAATCAGAAACAGGTTTAGAACAGGCTGTTGCTGCGCCTAAAACCGAAGCCAATTCTTCAATCATTCCCCAGTTTTCTGGACCTTTCATGCCACGTCCAGCAGACACTACAATATCAGCATCCGCGATAGTCACTTTTCCAGATGACTTTTCAACTGATTGTACTTTCACGCCAAAATCAGCATCACTAATTGATGGAGTGAAATCTTCTTGTGACATCGAAGCAGCATTTTCAAAAATCCCGTAAGAATTTTTGGCTAAGCTCAACACTCTAACGTCTGTATTGATTTCAGTAATATTGAATGCTTTGTTCGAAAACGCATTTCTTTTTACTTGAAACGGACTTGTGCTTAATGGCAAACCAACCACATTAGATGCAAAACCAGCGTCTAAGGCAACGGCCACAAGTGGCGCCAAATACAAGCTGTCAGTCGTTGAAGATAGCAAGACCAATTTTACATTTTCTTTTTGAGCGGCTTGTTTGATGGCATCTGCATACGCTTTTGCAGTAAAACCATTGAGTTTGTCGTTGCTGATTTTTAATACTTTATCAACGCCGTATTTTGATAATTCTGAAACATCACCAGCATTTACCGTTACTGCGGTTACTGTTGTTCCTAAATCGGTAGCTACTTTCTTAGCGTAGGAAGCCAATTCGAAAGCGACTTTCTTAAATTTTCCTTCTGCAGATTCTGCGTATATTAATATAGACATCTTTAATTATTTTGAATGATAAATTTTAAGTTTTAAATTTTGGCGTGCCCCTGCGGGTCGGGCTTTTCGCAGTACGCGGTACTTGCTGCAATCCCTCACGCGAACCCGCAAAACTAGATGACTTTCGCTTCGTTGTGCAAAGCGCTAATCAATCCATCTAGATCGTCGGCTGAAAATAATTTCACCGCTGATTTTGGCGCTGGTTTTTCAAATTTTACTGCCTTAGTTTCACTATTTGCCGCAAGTGGTTCGAGAACAGTCAAGACTTTCGTTCTGGCAGTCATGATACCACGCATGTTTGGAATTCTCA
>CANHEA010000019.1 GCA_947459635.1 Flavobacteriaceae bacterium
ATGTTCCGTAATAAAAACTTCTTCTTTGCCCTCGGATTCTACCAAGAAACGTTTGATGTAGTAACGCTCTTTTTCTCCGTCGTAATAAATGGCGGAAATCGGCTTGTTGGGAATCCATTTTTCTAGGACCACCATATCTTCGTCGAAATGCGTCGTGATTTCTGGAATGATGACTTTGAGTTTTCCGGTTTGTGAAATCACTAAAATCTTATCGCTTGGTCTGAACTCACCCAACAATTCGCCACGAGCGTCGGTATTAAGTTTTTGAACCGTATCATCGAACCAAATTTTTCTTGGCAACAAAGTCGAGATTCCTTTCTCTTTGATTTCAATTTTCTTGATCGGATATTTTGTTACGAGATTTCCTTTTGAGGCACGACCTTTTATCGCAATTGAGGCGAAATCCAAATCCCATTTGAGTTTCTTGATGCTGCCGACTTGACGCAACAAAACGGTAATGACTTCAGCCTCACCATTTGGATTGCAAGTGAAATAAAGAATTTGCGAGCCTTTGGTTTCATTGGTCAAATCATATAATTTGTCGCGTGTCACACCAGAAACATTAAATCGTTTGATATACGCCGGACCTGATTTCCCATCGCGGTAAATCATATTGTAAATCGTTCGTTTATCGCTTTTATCAAAAATCGCCACGTGAATAATGTCTTTGCCGACAAACTTCTTATCATCCACTTTAGAGATCATCATATTCCCATCCCGCAAGAACACAATCACGTCATCGATGTCGGAACAATCAGTGACGTACTCGTCTTTTTTGAGTCCAGTTCCGATAAAACCTTCTTCCCGATTGACATACAATTTGGTATTTCGAAGTACTACTTTCGTCGCTTCGATATCGTCAAAAATGCGGAGTTCTGTTTGACGTTCGCGGCCTTTTCCGTATTTGTCTTTAAGTTTGGTAAAATACGCAATCGCAAAATCCGTCAAATGTTCTAAATCATGTTTGACTTGTTCGATGTCGCCTTCTAAAGCGTCAATCTTATCTTGCGCTTTATTGCTGTCGAATTTCGAAATACGCATGATTTTGATTTCCGTCAAACGCAAAATATCTTCTTCGGTAATGGCTCTTTTTAAAGGTTTGATAAATGGTTTCAATCCTTCATCGATGGCAGAAATCACGCCTTCTTTGGTCGTTTCTTCTTCAATCAAACGGTAGATTCTATTCTCAATGAAAATGCGTTCTAACGACAAGAAATGCCATTGTTCTTCGAGTTCACTTAGTTGAATTTCAAGTTCACTTTTCAGCAATTGCACCGTACGTTCTGTCGATATTTTCAACATATGCGACACGCCCACAAACAAAGGTTTGTTGTCTTGAATCACACAACCCAAAGGCGCGACAGAGGTTTCACAAGCGGTGAAAGCAAATAACGCATCGATGGTTTTGTCGGGCGAAACGCCAGGATATAAGTGAATAAGAATCTCAACTTCCGCAGCGGTATTGTCTTCTATTTTCTTGATTTTGATTTTGCCTTTTTCGTTGGCTTTCAAAATACTGTCAATCAAAGTTGTGGTGTTAGTCGAAAACGGAATTTGCGTAATGACCAACGTATTTTTATCGAGTTGTCCAATTTTCGCACGAACACGAACACGGCCTCCGCGCATTCCATCATTATAATTGGATACGTCTGCGATTCCTGCAGTTTGAAAATCTGGAAAAATCTGAAATGGTTTGCCTTTTAAAATCTTAATCGACGCATCGATCAATTCATTAAAATTGTGCGGCAACACTTTCGTAGATAAACCGACCGCAATTCCCTCGGCACCTTGCGCCAAAAGCAATGGGAATTTTACCGGAAGATTGTTAGGTTCCGCACGTCGACCGTCATAAGAAACACCCCAATCGGTGATCTTTGGCGAATACAAAACCTCTAAAGCGAATTTTGACAAACGCGCCTCAATATATCTTGAAGCCGCAGCCCCATCGCCCGTGAGGATATTTCCCCAGTTTCCTTGACAATCAATCAGCAATTCCTTTTGACCAATTTGCACCATTGCATCGCCAATACTGGCATCTCCGTGCGGATGGTATTGCATGGTGTGACCAACGACATTGGCGACTTTGTTATAGCGTCCGTCATCAAGTTCTTTAAGCGAATGCATGATCCGACGTTGCACCGGTTTGAAACCATCTTCAATGGCTGGAACGGCTCGCTCTAGAATAACGTACGAAGCATAGTCCAAAAACCAGTCTTTATACATGCCGGTTACTTTGGTAATCGTATCGTTTTCGTCTTCGTCGTTCTCGTAGAAATGATGCTCAACAGCAGGACCTACTTCATCAGAAAGTTCTTCTTGGGCCTCTTCTTGAGCGTCGCCTTCCTCTAGGTTGTCATTGATATCTTCGTCTTCTTCGTCTTTCATTGCTGCTGATTATTCTTCAGTATTTTTTTTAGGAGCTATTTCCTGCTATCATTCCAATCTTTTTTGTTTTTGGCACCCCGAGCGCAGTCGAGGGGCTTTCCTCAAAAAACAAAAAAGGATTTTCCCTTCTATCAGGGCTAGAGCTCTCCGTTGTAATTGATTTAATTCGCTTCCACCGTATCCAATTCTACCTTCAAATTATTGATGATAAAATCCTGTCGATCCGGTGTGTTTTTTCCCATATAGAACGATAACAGTTGCTCTACGGAAGTATTTTTATCCATCATAATTGGGTCGAGTCTTATCGTTTCTCCAATGAAGTTTTTAAACTCATCTGGCGAAATTTCACCCAATCCTTTAAATCGCGTGATTTCTGGTTTTGGTTTTAGTTTTTCGATTGCATCACGTCTTTCCTCGTCGGAATAACAATAAATCGTTTCCTTTTTATTCCGAACACGGAACAATGGCGTTTGCAAAATATACAAATGTCCTTCTTTGATTAATTCCGGGAAAAACTGCAAAAAGAACGTAATGAGCAACAAGCGAATGTGCATCCCATCGACGTCGGCATCGGTGGCGATGACGATGTTGTTGTAACGCAGATTTTCCATGTCGTCTTCGATGTCTAGCGCTGCTTGCAATAAATTGAATTCCTCGTTTTCGTAGACAATTTTTTTGCTCATACCATACGAATTCAAAGGCTTTCCGCGTAAACTAAATACTGCTTGTGTATTGACATCACGTGATTTGGTAATCGAGCCGGAAGCGGAATCTCCCTCGGGAATAAACAATGTACTTTCTAAATACCTTGGATTTTTTACATCAGGCAAATGCACCCGACAGTCGCGCAGTTTCTTGTTGTGCAAACTCGATTTCTTCGCGCGGTCTTTGGCTAATTTTCGAATACCTGACAGTTCTTTACGTTCGCGTTCCGCTTGCAAAATTTTGCGCAATAGCAAGTCCGCGGTTTCAGGATTCTTATGTAAAAAATTATCTAATTTATTCTTGATAAAATCATTGATAAAGGTACGGACAGAAGGCATTCCAGGTTCTGATCCCATTTCGGTCGAACCCAATTTGGTTTTGGTTTGCGATTCAAAAACAGGCTCCATGACTTTAATACTCACGGCGCTTACAATCGATTTTCGAATATCAGAAGGTTCGAAACCTTTGTTATAAAATTCCCGAATCGTTTTGACGATAGCCTCACGAAACGCCACCAAATGCGTTCCACCTTGCGTGGTATTTTGCCCATTGACAAAAGAATGGTATTCTTCGCTGTATTGCGATTTGCTGTGTGTAATGGCAATTTCGATATCGTCACCCAAAAGATGAATGATTGGATAAACCATATCCTCGATGGCGATATTCTCATCGAGTAAGTCTTTTAATCCGTAATCGGAATAAAATTTTTCACCGTTGTAAATGATTGTCAATCCTGTATTCAGGTAACAATAATTCTTCAACATTTTGATTACATATTCGTTTCTGAATTTGTAATTCTTAAAGATGGCTTCATCTGGAATGAAAGTAACTTTGGTTCCCTTTCGTTTCGTGGTTTCGATGATATCTTCCTCGAGCACGAGATTTCCGCCATTGAATTCTGCTGCTTTTTGCTTGTCTTCACGCACCGACTCGACGCGGAAATAGTTGGATAAGGCGTTGACCGCTTTGGTTCCGACTCCATTTAAACCCACCGATTTTTTGAAGGCGAGCGAATCATATTTCCCACCGGTGTTCATTTTAGAAACCACATCGACAACTTTCCCGAGCGGAATACCGCGACCATAGTCACGTACTGAAACAGTTTTGTCTTTGATGGTCACTTCGATGGTTTTTCCAGAACCCATGACAAACTCGTCGATACAGTTGTCGATGACTTCTTTGAGCAGAATGTAAATACCGTCATCGGGCGAGGAACCGTCGCCTAATTTTCCGATATACATTCCAGGTCGCATGCGGATGTGTTCTTTCCAATCGAGCGAGCGAATATTATCTTCGGTATATTGATTTTGTTCGGACATAGTGGTTTTAATGAAACATGCTAATATACTATATCTCGACAGATTTTGGAAGCAGAAAAAATAGAAGTTATTAATAGGATATTGACAATGAATTTGGGATTTACGATTTGGGATTTACGATTTGGGATGTGCGATTTGGGATTGACGAAATAGGATTTCGGATTTTGTCTAAAAGTTGATTACCTGTCGACGACAATCGTCAAGCCGTCACAAAACTCGTAAATCAAATATTGTAAATCCCAAATTGAATATCGCAAGCCCCTGCCCCAGATGGCAATGGAAAGCATTTTTGCAAAAACACTATTTTTTGTTGCCTTGAAAATGCGACCAGCGGAAGCGCTTTTCGGGGCGTTCAAAAAAAGGGTTTTTGGAAAAATCTTGGAATGTACAGCTGGAAATAGGCCCGTGAATCAATAGAAATAATACTTACGCAACTTCATGTTGAGCTCTTTCGGGTTGAAAGGTTTGATGATATATTCGTTGATTCCGATTTGCAGTGCGCGATCGAGGTAACCAAACGAAGCCGACGCAGTCAGCGCGATAATCGGAATGAGTTTGTCGGTTTTTCGGATTTCGATGGTGGCATCGTACCCGTCCATGACTGGCATGGAAAGATCCATTAGTATGACATCATAGGAATTCGCATTGAATTTTTCTACGCCGACCAATCCGTTTTCAGCAGTTTCGACTTCGACATCCCACTGACTCATAATTTTCTGCGCAATTTTGGTATTGATCATATTGTCTTCAACGAGCAACACCCGGAGTCCTTTGAGGTTTTCTTCTTTATAATCTTCGTGTAAATCATTGGTATTAACCGAGGTTCCTTTGGCGTCGATGGGAAGATGCAGAATAAAGTAAAAATTAGAACCTTTGCCGATTTCACTTTCAAATTGGATATCCGAACCTAAAAGATTCAGTAGTTTTTTAGTGATAACCAATCCCAATCCTGTGCCGCCAAATTGACGGGAAGTCTTGGTTTCGGCTTGGGAAAATTTCTGAAAAATAGATTGGAATTTGTCTTTATCTATGCCGATTCCGGTATCAGCAACTTCAATTTTGAAAGACGAAATCTTTTCTTGAACCGCGATTTGATGCAGCTTGATGGTGATTTTTCCGTCTTGCGTAAATTTGATGGCATTCGAAATTAAATTGGTAATGACTTGATTGATGCGCAATGGGTCGCTGACGAGATTCGGAATAAAATCTGGATCTATTTTAACTTCGATGGCATTGAGATTTTCAGATGCACGCGCTTCAAGCGAACGAGCGATTTGTTTGACGAGATCGACTAAATTGAATGGTATTTTTTCAATATCGACTTTCCCCGCTTCGATTTTACTGAAGTCGAGTATGTTATTGATTAGTAAGAATAAGTTTTGAGCCGAATGTTTGAGCACTTCGATATTCTCATGAAAACTCTCTAAGGAATTTTCTTTTTCCATGATATAGATGAGTCCTATAATTGCATTGAGCGGTGTTCGGATCTCGTGACTCATGATAGATAGAAACTCGGATTTGGCGTCATTGGCTTCCTCAGCTTCAGAAATAGAAGCATACAATTGCCTTTGAATTTCGGCTTTGATTTCGATTTCTTTATGAAGAATATGAAGTAAATCTAATAGGTTGTCGTCACTGCCTAACTCTTGACCTTCCGCATTAAGCTGTTTGATTGCATCAATCAATTTGCTTTGAAAAAAAACTTTTTTCTCTAATTCGTCCTTCAGTTTGGCGTTCATCTCGCCATATTCCTTGTCATTAAGCCGCGCGGATTGCTCGAACAATTCCGCATCTTTTTCGTAATTCAAATACGTTTGATTAACGGTTTGAATAAAGGACAGTAGATTTGGATTTTGCTCAATAAAATCCTCCGACAAAAATTTATCGAGTTGCCGTTTGAGGTTTCTATGGAGATGAGATTTGTTCATCAATTAAGATTCAAAAAGCGTTGCAATGGTCATCGTTTGGTTGTGGAGTTCACAGGCTACATTGTCTAAAGTGGGTGATATTTCTCCGTAAGAATAAAAACCGCACAAAAGTGTATTATCCCCGAAAATATCCTTTACTACTTCGAGTTCTTCTTCTACTCGATCACCAAGTACAATCCTTCTACCTACACAACTTACGAGCAATGCCAATTGCTTTTGCGAAGTATTTGTATTCGTTCTTGAAGCCGCCGTTGAGGACGCATCGATGAGTTTATCTATATTTCCTTTCATTAATCGAACCGAGGAACCTTCTGGAATATTGCCGGCAAAAGTCATCGATTTTTTTTCTTCATCAATGGATAGAATTGTTCTTACCACTGTCGCAGTCGTTCCGTTCTCTCTCATCGAAAGCGGAAAATAGAGCGATGATCCTGGTAATTCTTCGGCATATTTACCGAGATATTCTTTGTATAAATCTAAGGCAAATCGATCCCCAATTTTGTAAAGTACATTTTTGTCTGATTTTGTCACATCACGTTCGGGTCCAAAATCTCCCCAACCGCCTTCAGAGCCATAACCAAAATGAATATGCTCGCCATAAAAACCGATGGCTACAATTTTTCCGGCAGTTGCGTTACTATTGAGACCAACAATTGTTTTTTCGAACGCATATTCGTCACCGGCAAGACCACCGAAAATTGGAATCTGCGTGTTGGTTTGTTTGATGAGTTCATTGATCAGTTCGGTGCCATTTACATGACTTCCCTCTGATAGAATTAATATTGATTTCAAATCATCGGACCAAAGTTGATCTTTAATTTTTGTACCCAAGTCATCAATATTGTTGTTTTGAATAATATCAACTTCACAAGATCGAATATTGGTTTTTTCGAATTCGATTGCGGTAGCAACGATATCTTTTTCGATTACACATTGATTGGATATTTGTCCTGACGAAGAACAAATTACGATTTGCGCATTTGGAAAAGCACTTTTAAGTTCGTCGTACGGCTGCACTTCTTCGAGCAAAGTTCGCTGTCCAAAAGCCAATACCAAACTGGCTTTCAATGGATTAAACCCTTCGCTCTGACTGACCATTTGCTGACCAGCTTTCGTACTGATTAGTAGTTGTTGTAGATTCATAGATTCGGTTTTTAAAGAATAAGAAACTCTTTTTAACAATTGGGTGTCATAAAGGAAAGGAAAGCAATTTAAATAAACAAAAAAAACCTGTAATTTATTTACAGGTTGTTTTTCTATTTGAAGTAAATTTTAGAAAGCAGAACTATACATTGAATCTAAAATGCATGACGTCACCATCTTTTACGATGTATTCTTTTCCTTCTACTTTTAATTTTCCAGCCTCTTTTACTTTTGATTCCGAACCATAGGCAACATAGTCATCGAAGGCTATTACTTCCGCACGAATAAATCCTTTTTCGAAATCAGAGTGGATTACGCCAGCCGCTTGAGGTGCTGTTGCACCGATATTGATTGTCCATGCACGCACTTCTTTAACACCAGCAGTAAAATACGTTTGTTGTTTCAATAATTTATAAGCGGCACGAATTAATACAGATGCTCCAGGTTCTTGTAAACCTAGGTCTTCAAGAAACATTTTGCGTTCTTCGTAGGTTTCGAGTTCCGTGATATCGGCTTCCGTTCCTACGGCCAAGACAATAATTTCTGCATTTTCGTCCTTTACTAATTCGCGAACTTGATCAACATATTTGTTTCCGTTGACCGCTGAACCTTCGTCAACATTACACACATACAAAACTGGTTTTGAAGTAATCAATTGGAAATTTTCCATTAATTCTTCTTCGTCGAAGTTTTTAGGTTCGACCGTTCTAGCTGATTTGGCTTGCATTAAAGCTTCCCGAATTCTGTTCAAGAACGCTTCTTCTACTTGCGCTTCTTTGTTTCCGGTTTTGGCAGCACGTTTTACTTTTTCGAGACGTTTATCAACTGTTTCTAGATCTTTGAGTTGCAATTCGATATCGATAGTTTCTTTATCACGAATTGGATTTACATTGCCATCAACGTGCACAATATTGTCATTGTCAAAACAACGTAGCACGTGAATAATGGCATTACACTCTCTAATATTCCCAAGGAATTGATTCCCCAATCCTTCACCTTTACTAGCGCCTTTTACCAGTCCGGCAATATCTACAATATCAACTGTCGCCATTTGAACACGCTCTGGTTTTACTATTGCTTCTAATTTTTCAATCCTTGGATCTGGTACGTTCACCACACCAATATTGGGTTCAATAGTACAAAAAGGAAAGTTCGCACTTTGTGCTTTTGCGTTCGACAAACAATTAAATAAAGTTGATTTTCCTACGTTGGGTAATCCGACAATTCCTGCTTTCATTATGGTGATTTGTTTTAAAAAGTGTGCAAATATAAGGTTTAAATGTCTTGATAAATATTTAATATTATTTTTTGATTAATTTGAAAATATTGTTAAAAAAATTATAATTTGCACAATAAAAACCAACTAACTTTAAAAAAACCATTAATCAATTATGAAAAAAATCACACTATTTTTATTTTTTATGAGCACATTTTCTCTTTTTGCTCAAAAAGAAATTAACGGAAAAGTCACAGACAATTCCGGTGCTGTTTTACCAGGCGTTAATATCATCGAAAAAGGATCTGCTAACGGAACAGCCACAGATGCTGATGGAAATTACAGGATAAAAGTTAAAGATGGCGCCACGCTAATTTATAGTTTTCTGGGGTTTTCAACCATTGAAAAAAACACAGCAGGAATGACTTCTATTGATGTTGTTTTAGGTAACGGTGGCGAAACTTTGCAAGAAGTGCAAATCGTCGGATCGAGAAACTCTAAAAGAACCGTGGTGAATTCCGCGGTACCGATTGACATTATAAATGTTCGAGACGTCACTACTCAAAGTGGTAAAATTGAAATTAATGAGTTGCTTCAATACGTTGCTCCTTCATTTAATGCCAATAAACAATCTGGTTCTGATGGTGCAGATCACGTAGATCCTGCCTCTTTACGCGGATTAGGGCCAGACCAAACGTTGGTTTTGATTAATGGCAAAAGAAGACATCAATCTTCGTTAATCAATCTATTTGGAACTAGAGGGCGAGGAAATACAGGTACAGATTTGAATGCTATTCCAGCAAGTGCCATCAAGCGGATTGAAATCTTGAGAGATGGTGCGGCTGCGCAATACGGATCAGATGCTATTGCCGGTGTTATCAATATTGTATTGAATGACAACGTAAACGAATTGACGGGAGCAGTTACCTATGGTGCCTACAACCCGCACGCTGATGGCGATTTTATTGATGGGACTCCAAATACACACAATAATTATTTAGATCAAAATGGAAATGGAAATTCTTACGGAGACGATCCTAAATTAGACGGTGAATCGGTAAAAGTTGCCGCCAATTACGGCGTAGCTATTGGAGAAAAAGGAGGATACGCCAACTTTACAACAGAGTTCTTAAATAAGAAGAAAACTTTACGACCTAGTTATGATTTTAGAAAAGGATTTGGAGAAGCCGGCATTCAGGGTTTTAATTTCATGGGGAACTTAGCTATTCCTGTCTCAGAACATTCTGAATTTTACGCTTTTGGCGGCAGAAACTACCGCGACACTGATGCTTATGCCTTTACCCGAAATGGTGGAGAAAGAGTGGTGGAAAGCATTTATCCAGGTGGCTATACTCCGCGCATCACTTCTAATATTATTGACAATTCGATCGCTGCAGGATTCAAAACCAAAACCGCCAGTGGATGGAAAATAGATATTAGTAATACATCTGGAAAGAATTTGTTTCATTATTATATCAAAGGAACGCTTAATGCGTCTTTAGGCAATGCCTCACCAACAGAATTTGACGCTGGTGGTCATAGTTTGAGTCAAAATACGACCAATTTTGATTTGTCGAAAAATTATGATGGCGTTTTAGATGGCCTTAATTTGGCTTTTGGAGCTGAATTTAGAACAGAAAAGTTCAACATTTTTGCTGGAGAAGAAGGTTCGTATGCGACTTATGATACCACAGGAACACCTGTGAATGCCAATACAAATCCAGCCAATATTAGATACTACGTAGACAGCGATGGAAATCAGATCTTAGATGATGATGGTAATGCTATACAACTTCCAGGAGGTTCACAAGGATTCCCAGGATATAGTCCAGCGAATGAAGTAGACAAAAGCAGAACCAACTTATCGGTTTATGCTGATGCTGAACTTGATGTAACAAAAAACCTATTGGTAAGTGGCGCTTTGCGTTACGAGAATTATAGTGATTTTGGAAGTACAACCAACGGAAAAATTGCAACGAGAATTAAGGCTGGGAAAAATATCAATATTAGAGGATCTGTGAGTACAGGCTTTAGAGCACCTTCGTTGGCGCAGATTTATTATAATTTAAGATTTACCAATTTTAATGCAAGCGGCGCAACAGAGGTTTTGCTTTCTCCAAATAATAGCCCAGTAACAAAAGCATTTGGTATTGACAAATTGAATGAAGAAAAAGCAGTTAATGCGTCTTTAGGATTTACCGCAAATTTTGGAAATTTTACCGCAACTGTTGATGGTTATATGATCAATGTAAAAGATCGAATTGTATTGACAGGCTATTTCGACGCCAGTGCCTTCAATTTAGGAGTTTCAGAAGCGCAGTTCTTTGTGAATGGCGTCGACACAGAAACCAAAGGACTTGACATAGTATTGGCCTGGAAAAAAACGATAGGAAGTTCAAAATTAGGAGTGACTTTGGTGGGTAACATTAATGACATGAAAATTAAAAATGTCAAAAACGGAAGTCTAGATGAATCAACTTTTTTCGGCAATAGAGAGAAAGCCTTTTTATTAGCCTCTGCGCCGAAAAACAAATTTGGTTTAAATATAAACTATGCACTACGTAAATTTGATGCTGGACTTGCCTTTACCAGATTTAGTGAAGTAGTTCTAGTTGACTATGCGGATGAAAATGACGTCTATGGTGCAAAAATAGTGACAGACCTAACTGCTGGATATCAACTGACAAAACAATTGAAATTTAGCATCGGGGCAAATAATTTACTAAATGTTTATCCTGACAGACAAGACGAACAAGGAAATACTGAAGCCGGTGGTTATTGGGACTCCGTTCAAATGGGATTTAGTGGATCTTATTACTACACGCGATTAGGATTTACCTTTTAGTAAAATCATGACAAACAAACAAAAATCCTGACGTAACACTCAGGATTTTTTATTTAATGATATCGTCATTGACTTCATTAACGATTTGGTTTTCCTCTTCAGTAGCAGTTAGTCCCGAATCGTTCCAATAGTCCGTCAAGACAACATCTTTTTTATTGTAGAGCGTTTTGTCTTTGTATACCTCGGTATCTTTATAGAGATAATTTTGCGTGCTGAAGTTCGAGGTCAGGAAATAATTTCGCACCTCGATATCTTTGGTGTGGTTCTTCTCTACTTTTTCAAAACCAATTTCTTCTTTGGAACACATCAAATAGTAATCGTCATTTTGACATTTGTAAATGGTTTTGAAATAAGATTTATTGATGTTTTTAGCTCCACTTGCTGTTTTTTCTCGAACTCTCGATAAAACAAAAGGCGAAACAAATGAACTCACTTCCATAATAATCTTCTTCTTTGGATCGTAGATAATTGAAAAGTCGTCTCGCAATCCTTTGGCTGTTTCTAAAGGAACCGCACTGATAATGTTTAAGTCCCTATTTTTAGAATACACTTTGATTACAAAATCATATTCTTTCTTCGCATCTGAAGTCAAAAGTGGATTCAAGTATTTGAAATTGTAATAGTTTTCCATGATGTCATTCAAATTGTATCCCAATAAATCGGCAGTTACTTCCTCGCTAGCAAGACTTTTTGAACGGTTTTGTTCGACCAATAAAACGGCATTTATTTTTTTGGATTTACCAATCAATTGAAAATTCATCAAACCATCATTATAGTACGAATACTTCCCATTGAGCTTGAAAAACTCTCGGGAATATACTTTCAATCGACCTGGAATAGTCAGTTGTTTTTTGGAATTCTCCACTAATGAAGCAAGAATTTTTTGCGGATGTCTTTTTGTTACAAGAATTTCATCCAGATCTGTAACGTTGCTTTTCAAAAATATTACTGTCGAGTCATCCTTGAGCATTACCGAACGAATCGTAATTCCAAGATAGGCTGAATGTCTTATTTGAATATTAGAGGCTCCAATGAGCGTAAAAGTCACCACGCCATCCTTGTTACTTAGCAGATTCTGACGCGTCTTTACTAGGGTTACAGTCACATCTTCGATGGGAAGATTGGTGTCTTGATCTTTAACGATAATAATCTTGTCATCTTTTTGAGAAAAAGAGAGCAGTGAATTCATTAATAAAAATAAAACCAAAATGGCTTTTCTCATAAATCACATAGTTTTAACAAACCTACTAAAAAAAGAATAGATATGTACCCTCAAGTAAATTAACATTGCTGCTAAAAATAATAAAATATTACAAATACTTCAAAAAAAATCCCGAAATAAATTTCGAGATTTCCATTTTATTCATTGTGAAGAAAAGCCTGTCTGTTCAGCAATGTTTCCTCGGTTTCTACATGATTGTCATCTGGAATACAACAGTCTACCGGACAAACTGCGGCGCACTGTGGCTCATCATGAAACCCTTTACATTCTGTACATTTCCCCGGAACAATATAATAAATATCGTCCGAAATTGGGGTTTGAGCAGCATCTGAATCGACTTCACTTCCATCAGGTAAAATTACTTTACCCTTTAATTTCGTTCCGTCTTTATAACGCCAGTCGTCTGCTCCTTCATAAATTGCGGTGTTGGGACATTCTGGTTCACAAGCACCACAATTGATACATTCGTCTGTAATAATTATTGCCATTTTGATGTACGATTTTAGATTTTAGATTTCAGATTTGACTCGGAATTTAAAATCCCAAATCAAAAATCCCATATCCTAAATCTATTGCTTATTTTTGCGCAAAACTACAATCAAATCCATTCATATACAAGTAAACAAATGTTACAAATTGATAAAATAAAAGCTTTTGTAGAACTCGGGAAATTTTTAGCACAATTTTCCGAAAATTCTAGTACTAGAAATGAAGGCGTTTTGTGCGATGAATTATATTTTGATTCCTTTACAGATTTGATTGCCTTATCGCAATCGCATAACGGTTGGTATACCAAAGAGCAAGTTTATTTTGCCATTCAATCGTGGGCGGAAGCGTTGACGGAAGTGAATTTAACAAAATGGCTGGCGGCTTATAACCTAAACCAAATTGATTCGAAAACAGTAGGATTGATATTAGCAGGAAATATTCCACTCGTAGGTTTTCACGATTTTCTATCGGTTTTAATTTCGGGCCACAAAGTCTTGGTAAAAACGTCCTCCAATGACCAGCATTTGTTGCCTTTTTTAGCGAATTATTTGATTGCTGTTGAACCCGATTTGAAAAATAAAATCACCTTCACCGACGGAAAATTGGAAAATTTTGACGCCGTCATTGCCACCGGAAGCAACAATACAGCGCGCTATTTTGAATATTACTTCAAAGACAAACCCAGTATTATTCGCAAATCACGGAATTCCGTAGCGGTTTTGAATGGGCAGGAAACTACAGCCCAATTGGTTGCGTTAGGCGACGATATTTTTCGCTATTTTGGTTTGGGTTGTCGGAATGTTTCGAAATTGTTTGTCCCGAAAGGCTACGATTTTACTAAATTTTTTGAAGCCATTTTCGAATTTCAAGACGTGATTCATTACGAGAAATACGCAAACAATTACGACTACAATAAAGCGGTTTTCTTGATGAGTAATTTCAAATTGTTGGACAATGGATTTCTAACCATCAAGGAAGACGTAAGCCACGCCTCGCCGATTTCGAGTGTTTTTTATGAATTCTACGAAAACCTAAATGAAGTTGAAAATCGTTTGTCAGCTGATCAAGATAGTATTCAATGCATCGTTTCGAATGATTTAGTTAAAAACAGCATTCCGTTTGGAACAACGCAAAAACCTGAACTATGGGATTATGCGGATGGAATTGACACTTTAAATTTCCTAACCAGCATTTAATTTTTGTATATTCGTTGAAAATCAACGGATATGAAACTACTTTACACTTTTTTAGCAATAGTGAGCGGAGGTCTGTGGGCAACAGCGCAACTTCAAAGTTTTGAACCGACATCAGATGTCAGTGGCAAAGAGTTCGGAACTCAAGTGGCCATTTCTGGCAACGAAATTTTAGCTTCAACAGTTTCTACTGAAACGACACCAGGTAAAGTGTACTTGTTTAATACAAATCTGCAGCAAACGGGTGTATTTTACCCCGAAGACGCGCAATTAACTGACAGTTTTGGAGCATCGTTTTCTATCGATTCAGATTTTATCGCTATTGGCGCTCCCGGACATGATGCAAACAACGATAATTCTGGCGCAGCATATATTTATCACAAAGTAAATGAGCAGTGGCAGTTTTTTCAAAAGATTACAGCCATCGATAATAATATTGGTGATTTTTTTGGAAGCATGACCAAAATAAAAAACGGTTTTCTCTATGTCGCAGCAATTGGTGACGAACCAGATTCCGAAACTAATACCAATAGAGGATCCATTTATGTTTATACTTTTGATGGGAACCAATGGATTTTTTCTCAAAAGTTAGCTACGATTACTTATGCTGAATGGCCAGCCACTGGCATTCCGAGTCTTGGGCAAGATCTTTCCATAGACAATGATTACATGATAGTCCGAGGTCCAACTTATGTAACAGAATATAGACTAATTGATGGTCAATGGATATTTCAAAGTGCGACCCAAGTAGGTCCCGCTGTTGGAGGTTCGAATTACCTTATGGATCTCGATCTTCATGAAGGGCAAGAATTTACTTTACAAGAGGGTTGGATTGCGATTGGTTTGAGCATTAGGAATGTTTTACCTCCGTACGCATACCAAAGCCCCGAACTACCTTTACTATCTCTCGAAAATTTGATTAGTTACACTTTAATTGTCGTTAATGATTCTAATTTATTTGTTGGGAGAGTCTATACGAATGACCCGCCTGACAAGCGCCCTGTCGCCTACTACAAAAAAGTCGGAACACAATGGGAATACCATAATATATTTTATGGAAACGGTCCAACAGGTGCAGAAGACTACTTTGGATACACAATGGCGACATCAGGAAACAAGGCCGTTTTTGGTGCCGCGGCTGAAGGCACAGGAAAAGCTTATTACGCAAGTGAAGCTGCCTTGAAAACCGACAGTTTTAGTAAAAATACCATTGAAGTTTATCCTAATCCGGTTCAAGATATATTGAAAATCACCAATGATATCGGAGACCTTTCGAGCGTTCAAGTATATTCAATTACTGGCAAATTGCTTTTGTCTGTCGAGAGCAATATCAAAGAAATCGATATGACAAATTTCGATACTGGAATGTACTTTATAAAAATAACAACAACAGTCGGAACAAAACAATCGTTCAAGGTTATTAAGAACTAACTGACACTGTTGGAAACTGAAACTAAAATATCCTAATCATGAAGAAACTATTAATTTTCTTAATCATCAGCCAATTTGCCAATTCGCAAACACCATTTTCTTTTTATCCCGCTTTTAACCCCACTGAGGCTGGTTTAAGTTTTGGATCTAAGGTCGATTTGGACGGAAACGAAATTATCGCTTCCAACCAACGAACTGTAGTATATGTATTCGATAAAAACACCAATGGTGTTCAGCAAAAACAAATCATCTATTCGCCAAATGCATCTGATGGTACGTTTGGTTATTCCATTTCGATAGACAATAATTTTATAGCTATTGGAGATCCATTAATCAATAGCGTTGCTGAAGATGCAGGTTCGGTTTTCATTTATAATAAAACAGCAGATTTATATGACTTGCAGCAAATCATTCCTTCACCGGAACCTACTGCAAATTATCATTTTGGCAGTTGTGTTAAAGTATTTGGAAACAAATTGTTTATTACAGCTCAGAATAAAGTGTACGGCTTTAATGCATCAAGTAATGATGGTTCAGTTTATTATTATTTATTTAACGGCACGGAGTGGGTTTTCCAGCAAAAGTTGATAACAGATAATACTTATAGTTCTTTTGGAAACAAAATTGAAATAAATGACAACTTACTGGCAATAAGAGCCCAATATGATCCAGATTCATTTCAAGGCGTAAGTTTTTTTAAATTAATTGATGGGAATTATACCTTCAATGGATATGCAGGTTACACATGTTTAGAAGGTAATTTTGACTTTAGCTTGCATGATAGCAGCCTCTATATATTGTCGAATAGGTTCATTAACACTGCGGAAATTGTTACGCAAGGACAAGTCAATATTATTGGATTTTTTGAAATCGCACCTGAAATTGACGCTGACCATATTTTTGGAACCATTGCAGCAAGCAACGACGATATTTTCTTTGGTTCAACGAGTTATATTTTGCAGCAGAGTCGAAAATTCCCTCTTTTACATTATAAAAGAAATGGAAATACTTGGACATATTACAACACTTACAATGGCATTCAGCCCAGCGGTGATGATGATTTCTTTGGAAGCGCTCTTGCGATTAAAGACAATTTACTTATTATCGGTGCACCTCTTGAACGTATCATATTGCCTAGTAGTGGAAATATTTACTATTTAGATTATTTATTGGCTAATGAGAAATTTGAACGCAATGGATTTTCTTTATTTCCCAACCCGACAAACGATCGCGTTTTTCTCCGCAATAATAATTCGCTAGAAATAAGCAAAATAGAAATCTATTCGGTTTCTGGTAAATTACTGCAAACACAAAACAATAATTTCAACGAAATTTCACTCGAGAACTTTTCCTCTGGACTGTACTTTGCAAAAATTTATTCTCAAAACGAGGTTTCCGAAAGTTTTAAGATTGTAAAAAATTAAGACAATCCCGTTTTACTACATCGTTTTTGTTAATAACATCCTACGAATAAGTTGCAAATAATCTCGGTTATTACAACCCTATTGCCGAAATTTGCAGCTTAATTTTTTTACTATGATAACAGATACCATGAAGAAGCATAACTATAGTGCTGGTCCGTGCATACTACCACAAGAAGTTTTTGAAAAATCAGCGGAAGCGATTTTAGATTATAATAACTCTGGATTATCTATTTTAGAAATTTCGCACCGTTCCAAAGAATTTATCGCCATCATGGAAGAAGCGAGAGCTTTGGCGTTAGACTTATTGGGTTTGACAGGCAAGGGTTATCAGGCCTTATTCTTGAGTGGCGGCGCTAGTTTAGAATTTTTAATGGTGCCATACAACTTGATGAAAGTGGATGGAAAAGCAGCGTATCTCGATTCAGGAACTTGGGCAAGCAATGCGATTACTGAAGCCAAAGCTTTTGGTGAAACGGTTGTTGTTGCTTCGTCAAAAAGTGATAATTACACACACATTCCTAAAGATTTTGTTATTCCAGCAGAGGCAGATTATTTTCACTGCACCAGTAACAATACGATTTTTGGAACGCAAATGAAAAGCTTTCCTAAAACCAATATTCCAGTAGTTTGCGATATGAGTTCGGACATATTTTCAAGAGTTATCGACTTCACACAATTCGACTTGATTTATGCCGGAGCACAGAAAAATATGGGTCCAGCAGGAACAACATTGGTCATCGTTAAAGAAGAAATTCTTGGAAAAACAGGACGTGCTATTCCAGCGATTTTGGATTATCAAAAACATATCAAAGCGGAAAGCATGTACAATACGCCGCCTGTATTTCCAGTTTACGCATCCCTACTAACTATGCAATGGTTGAAAGAAAAAGGTGGTGTTGCAGCCATTGAAATCGAGAATAACGCCAAAGCGGAATTGTTGTACACGGAAATTGATAGAAATCCATATTTCAAAGGTACGGTTGCAAAAGAAGATCGTTCTTCGATGAACGCGACTTTCTTGTTAGAAAACGAAGCACACACGCCAATTTTTGACACGTTGTGGAAAGAAGCTGGCATTTCTGGAATTACAGGACACCGTTCGGTGGGTGGTTACAGAGCATCGATGTATAATGCGTTGCCGATAGAAAGCGTACAAGTTTTAGTAGATGTGATGCAAGATTTTGAAAGCAAAGTTTCTGGAATGAAGTTTTAATTGATAATTAACAATTTATTCCGCTACGCTCCATACAGTTCGGCTGCGCCTCGGGTGATAATTGATAGTTGATAATTGATAAAGTGCTCTAGCCCTGATAGCAGCGGCATCCTTTTGCGTAAAGCAATGGAGCAAAAGATATAGCGGATAGCAGGATTAAGCTCCTAACAATAAAAAAAGCAACTGAGCGAAAAGTGCCTAAGTGCCTGAGAAAAAAAACTTAGAACCTCAGGAACTCAGAGACTCAGAAACTCAAAAATAAACGAATAAACGATTAAACAATAATGAAAGTTTTAGCCAATGATGGAATTTCTGAAAGCGGTAGAATAGCTTTAGAAAAAGGTGGATTTGAAGTAATTACAACCAAAGTAGCGCAAGAGCAGGTAGCCAATTATGTGAATGCCAACAACGTGAGTGTTGTTTTGGTTCGCAGCGCGACCAAGGTGAGAAAAGATATAATTGATGCTTGTCCTGGACTAAAAATTATTGGTCGTGGCGGTGTTGGTATGGATAATATTGATGTAGAATATGCGCGATCAAAAGGAGTTCACGTAATTAATACGCCGGCATCTTCTTCGGAAAGTGTGGCGGAATTGGTGTTTGCACATTTGTTTACCGGCGTTCGTTTCTTGCAAGACTCCAATAGAAATATGCCATTGGAAGGCGATACCAATTTTGACGGTTTGAAAAAAGCGTATGCCAACGGTATCGAATTGCGTGGAAAAACTTTAGGAATTATTGGATTTGGCCGTATTGGTCAAGCTACGGCAAAAATGGCGTTGGGATTGGGTATGCGAGTGATTGCTGCCGATAAATATGTGGACAATGCTGAAATCAGAGTTGATTTTTACAACAATCAATTTATCAATGTAGATATTGTGACGGAACCTTTAGAAGATTTGTTCAAACACGCCGATTTTATTACACTTCACGTGCCTGCGCAAAACGGTTATGTGATTGGTCGTGATGAAATTGCTGCGATGAAAGATAATGTAGGAATTATCAACTGCTCTCGTGGTGGTGTGATTGACGAAGTAGCATTGATTGAGGCTTTAGATGCTGGAAAAGTACTTTTTGCAGGTTTGGATGTTTTTGAAAACGAGCCTACTCCAGAAATTAAAATCTTGATGCATCCTAAAATTTCCTTGACGCCACATATTGGAGCTGCTACATTAGAAGCTCAAGATAGAATCGGAACGGAATTGGCAGAACAAATTAGTAGCATTTTAAAATCCGAAAAAGTATAATTTACTTTTTTGTTCATTATAGAAAGTCAGGCTTTATGCTTGACTTTTTTTTTGCTTGTAAAGCCGCAGATTCGCAAAGATGAGTACAACATTTCTTTGCGCCTTTGCGGCTTTGCGGGCCTTACTTTATTTTGATATTATTTTTGTTACTTGTGCTTTGCAATCAAAAGCAGTTTTTAGTTAACTTTGATTTCCAACCTTTAAAATTCAAAACCATGTTTGAACAATTAACCCAATTAGTACAACAATTCGGTCAAGCAGCAATAGTTAAAAACGAGGCGGTTCCAAACGAACAGAATGAAGCGGTGATGAATGAAGCGAGTAGTTCCATACTTGATGGCCTAAAAAAAATGGTTGCAAATGGAAATGTTTCAGATGTAGCCAGCTTAATTAATGGAAGTGCCTCGGCTGATGCCTCAAATCCAGTGGTGCAAAAATTGAAAGAACAATTGACGGGTAGTTTGGGTGAAAAGTTTGGACTAAGTGGCGACGCTGCTTCGGATGTGGCAGGCAACTTGATTCCCAAAGTACTGGGTTCATTAGTTGGAAACGCCAAAGATCCCAATCACAAAGGCTTTGAAGTTTCAGATTTGGTCAATGCCATTTCGGGAGGCAAAGGTAATTCAGAACTAATGGATGCCGTTTCTCAATATGGCGGACAATTTGGCTTAGACCAAAATGCGGATGGAAAAGTAGATATGAGCGACGCTATGGCAGCAGTCAGCAAAAAAGGCGGCATCGGCGGACTACTAGGTAAGCTGTTCGGAAAGTAATACGAACGAGCGTTATATAAAACAATGAAAGTCGGGCGAGTTGCTTGACTTTTTTTGTTAAAAGAGCCAATACTGCGACAGATTAAAGATGGATTTGCTAACTTTATGGAAAGAATTTCAAATGAAGAACATCGCCGCGGCACTTGTAATTTTGCTCTTAATTTGCTGTTGTTCGCAAAAAAAGTCTCTAGTGCCCGATAAGGCTGACGAAGTTGCATTGACAAAAGATACGATTCGAATTGCCAATGATTCCTTAGAATACGAAGTGATTATTATTGAACCAGGATTTAATGCTTGGTTAACGACGCAAAAGCCTCGAAATTACTATTCACTAATTTACTTAGAAAACCGGAATATCCGATTTGTTACAGAATGGAATAATCGTGTGGCACAGCCTTACCGATATGATCCGAACTTATATGAAATGCGAATTGACTACTTCACGCATATTCACTATGGCTATGAAGTGAATTATTTGTTATATCACTATTTTATGTACTTTCAAAGCAGATACAAACAGCGATTATGAAAAGATTCTCCATTATATTTGCAGTCAATTCTTAGCATATGGCAGGTTTTAAAGAACGATGGGGAATTGTATCTAATTTCCAACTTAGCGTAATTATTGTCGTTTTCGCAATTACCGGATCGGCATCAGCGTGGCTATCTAAACCATTTTGCTTGTTGCTTGGTATTACAAAAGAGGAATTGGGTTTTTGGTTTACGCCCATTCGATTGTTATTGATTTTTCCCATTTATCAAGTGCTTCTAGTAGCAATAGGCTTTTTATTCGGTCAATTTAAATTCTTTTGGGCGTTTGAAAAGAAAATGTTACGAAGCATGAAATTGGGTTTCTTACTGCCGAAAGAAAAAGATTCAAAATAAAAAAAACGCCCCGATGAAGAGGCGAATTTGCAATGGGCATTGGCAGTACTATTTTTCAGTCTTCAACATATTGAAGAAGTCGTTTCGATTTTCTTTCTCGTTAAAAATTCCGCCATATTGCAGTGTTGACGTATAACTCGATTCATCTTTGATACCTCTACTTGAAACACACAAATGTGTTGCTTCAACCACAATGATGACATCTTCTGTTTGCAATGCTGACTTTAATTCGTTGAAGATTTGCATTATCATTCGTTCTTGCACTTGTGGTCGACGGGCGTAATAATCTACAATTCGATTTAGTTTTGATAGTCCAATAACTTTTCCACTCGAAACGTAGCCGATATGCGCTTTCCCGATTATTGGCAAGAAATGGTGCTCACAAGTGGAGTTGAACGTGATGTTCGCTTCTACCAACATTTTATCATAGTGGTAACTATTTTCGAATACAGATAATTTCGGTTTATTCTGCGGGTTGAGTCCACTAAAAATCTCCTCCACAAACATTTTCGCCACCCGATGAGGCGTTCCTCGAAGGCTGTCATCCGTCATATCCAATCCCAATTCTTCCATAATACTGTGGAAGTGCTTTTCAATTACTGCCTTTTTTTGCGCATCCGTTTTGACAAAAGCATCTGGACGTAATGGTGTTTCCGCCGATGACATTTGGTGTTCGTCGCCTATAATTTCGAAAATTTCTTTTTCAGTTAGCGTGTTCATATTTGATAAATTTAAGAGCCTTATTTTTTAAGTTTTGATGAAAACAACTCTTGCAGTTTTTCCATTTTCGGTGTAATTACATAACTACAATATCCCAATGACTTATTGAGATTGTAATAATTTTGATGATAATCTTCAGCAACATAAAACTGACTCGTCTTTGAAATCTTAGTAACGATTGGCTTTGAAAACGTCTTTGCCACCGTCAGTAAATTGATATAATCCTCCGCAAATTGACGCTGATGATCATTATGATAAAAAATTTCACTGCGGTATTGGGTGCCCAAATCATTTCCTTGGCGATTCAAAGTTGTTGGGTCATGCGTTGCAAAAAACACTTGTAGCAAATCGCTATAGCTAATTTCATTCCCATCATAGGTTATTTGAACTGCCTCCGCATGACCTGTTTCACCTGTGCATATTTCTTTATATGTTGGGTTGAGTGTCTTCCCTCCTATATAACCAGATTCGACACTTTTGACACCGTTCAAAGACAGGAAAACTGCTTCGGTACACCAAAAACAACCACCAGCAAAAGTGGCCACTTCGATTTTAGTATGTAACGAATCTATATTTGTATCTGTGGTCATCAATTTATTTAAGCGGTTAGAATGGTAATTATTTTTGTTTAACAAAAGTAAGTAAAAATTAAACAGTAAATTTAAATTAACTTTTATTTATTAATTGTCATAAGTCGACGTTGATGCAATCCACGCTTTTGTTGTATTCTTTCCAATATTTCTAAAAAACTTTGTTTCTTTGTAAAAACAGATTGATATGATTCACGCCAAAAATATTACTAAATCGTATGATCAACTTCAAGTGTTGAAAGGCGTAGACTTAGATATCAAACAGGGTGAAATCGTTTCCATTGTTGGTGCGTCTGGAGCTGGAAAAACAACGCTTTTGCAAATACTTGGCACTTTGGATCAGCCAACGGTAACAAGTGAAACAATATTGCAAATCAACGGCCAAGATGTCCTAAAGATGAACGACAAGGCTTTGTCGCAATTTAGAAATTTGCACTTGGGATTTATTTTTCAATTTCATCAGCTTTTGCCTGAGTTTACTGCTTTAGAAAATGTTTGTATTCCAGCTTTTATTGCCAACAAAAACAAAAAGGAAATAGAAGTTGAGGCTCAAAAACTATTATCATATCTCGGATTATCTGACCGAATTCATCACAAGCCCAATGCACTATCCGGCGGAGAACAACAAAGAGTTGCGGTGGCACGCGCATTGATCAATAAGCCCGCGATTATCTTTGCAGACGAACCTTCTGGAAATCTAGACACTACTTCTGCCGAAAACTTGCATCAGTTGTTTTTCGACCTTCGTGATAAATTCGGACAAACCTTTGTGATTGTTACGCATAACGAAGAACTGGCAAATATGGCCGACCGAAAGTTGACCATGGTTGACGGAAAAATATCTTCTTAAGTCTTATGCTTCTCCTCCTATTGATATGGTGTTATCTTGGCGTTACCTTTATTAATATTGGATTCGCATTCAATAAGTTACTAAAACTAAAAGAAATTGACTCTTTTCTAACCATCCTATTTGGCATGTTTTGCTTAACAATTGTCGCTAGTTTTTGGGCGATATTTGACAGAATAAATTATGAGTTTCAGTTATTTTTGTTGTTGCTTCAATTGCTGATTGTGCTTCGATTTAAAGATGAACTAATGCATTTTTACAACACAGTTTTCATTCAATTTAAAGCAATCAATTCTACTTTAAGGTATTTCTTGCTTTTATCATTTGGGTTAATTTTATTTCAATCATCTTCCAGCTCCTACTTTGTTGACAATGAAACTTATTATGTACAAACCATCAAATGGCTTAACGAATATGGCCTTGTACCTGGATTAGCTAATCTTCATATTTTCCTTGGGCAAACCTCGGGTTGGCATATTTTGCAGAGCGTTTTCTCATTTTCTTATTTTACGAACAATTGCAACGATCTCAATGGATTTTGCTTGGTATTTGGAATTACATTTTCTATTGCTCAACTTGATACCTATTTCAAGACAGGCAATCTTCACTCTTTATTGACGGGACTTTTTCCAACTCTGGTGGTTTTGCTTTTACCTTTTTCAAGCGTTCCATCTCCTGACTTGGCCGTTATTGTTATATCGCTTTTGCTTTTCTCATTTCTAATAAGAAGCAATGAAAAGCCCAATCCGCATTCAGTAACAATTCTTGCCTTACTAGCATTCTTCATTGTTTATATTAAAATCTCAGCTTTACCAATTTTGCTGGTGCCGCTACTATATTTTATCCTACACGCCCATAAAAAGCAACTTAAAACAATACCTACGCTTTTTTTCGGCGTAATGGTTGTAGTCCTATTTGTCACTAAAAACATTATTCTGACGGGCTATCCTTTTTATCCTTCATCCCTATTTGCGCATTCTTTCCCATTCGAAAATGCGATTCCAAACACACTTTACGAATTTTGGTGGAGTCCTTCAAAGAACTATGGATTTGCATTACCTCAAAATCAGTATTCCCCGCTTACAACTTTTGAGATTTTATTGCAATGGATATCGGAATCCTGGGTAATTCGTTCAATCACTTTGATGCTACTATCGCTATTCGTAATGGTTCCTTTCGCAATCAGTAAATCAAAAAACAAAACTGCCTTTTGGATTATTTATGTAACAATGATTGTTCAAATAGTATTTTTGATTTTTACGGCCCCTCAATTCCGTTTTCTGTTGCCCTTTTTACTGTTCTTTGGATTGACATTACTTTCTTTTGTTTTGGTAAAAAAAACACCTATTTACATTTCCTTGTATATTGGCCTTATCATTGCAAGTCTTTATGTACTATTTCCGATAGCACTAGGAATCAACCACAACCGCGTAGACTTCTATCCGAAGTCATTCTTGCTCTCTCAAATTGTCCTTCCAAAATCAAATTCCAATCTGCAGGCTACATTTTCAAAAAAAACAAAAGGCAATCTGCAATACAACTCACCGGATGAACATAGTTACATATGGGTAACTGGAAGCGGGAATCTTCCGTGTGTCAATAGCAAACAAATTGAATATTTCGAGGAAAAACTCGGATACTATCCACAATTACGCGGAACTACATTAGCGGAAGGATTTTACTCCAAAAACGCAACGAAACCATGACAACAGCCGAATTACACGAGTTTCTTGAACAGAAAGTAGTTCAATATAATACCATTCAATTTATCGATAGTGATCCGATTCAAGTTCCGCATTTATTTACCTTAAAAGAAGACATTGAAATAGCAGGTTTTCTGACGGCAACTATTTCGTGGGGCAATCGAAAAATGATTCTAAAAAATGCGCATAAGATGATGCAGCTACTCGGAAACTCACCATATGACTTTGTGATGTCCCATTCAGAATCTGATCTGCAGCGCTTAGAGCAATTTGTTCATCGAACTTTCAACGGCACAGACTTTTCAACATTTATAAGAGGATTAAAACATATTTATCAAAACCATGGTGGACTAGAAGCTGTATTTTCAAAGCATCAAGAGGAAGAAAACCTACAAATGAGTATTCATACGTTGAAGGAGTTGTTTTTCGAAATTAGTCATCAAAACCGAACACAAAAACACATTTCAGATCCTCTAAACAATTCTGCGGCAAAGCGAATCAACATGTACTTACGTTGGATGGTTCGTCAAGATCATAGTGGCGTCGATTTAGGGATTTGGAAAAGTATTTCTCCATCCAAACTCTCTTGTCCGCTGGACGTCCACTCTGGAAACGTTGCTCGAAAACTTGGATTGCTCACACGTAATCAAAATGATGGAAAAGCACTTACTGAGTTAGATAAAAATCTTCGAAAATTAGACGCTATAGATCCGGTAAAATACGATTTTGCATTATTTGGATTGGGAGTCTTTGAAAATTTTTAGAAATCGCTTTGTTTCCTTTTTCACTTATTTTCAAAAAGTTAGTACAAATATAGATTTTAAGGTAGGGTAAATAAAATGTTAAATGTTTAAAACACTAGGTGGATTTATTGCTTATTTTACTAAATTCGCAACGCCCTATTGCATTTTTTACAAAATATTAACTTACGATGAAATTACTAAAAAACAAAAAATCGCTTGCAATTATTATTGCGTCGATGATTGCTTCTAACGCCTTAACGTATTATTCTACAAAAAAAAACACTGCAAATCTAGAGCAACAAAATGCTATTAGCTGCGACAATAATTATGAAGTTGCACGATTAGATGGCTATAAATACGTGAAGCCAATTCTGTATGTAGATGGAAAATATGAAGCAGAGAATTTAAGCTCCATCAAACAAAATGTAACCAACATCATTGAAAATTATAAGAAGATTGGCATGCTCAATTCCGCTTCTATGTATATCAAGGAATTTAAGGGCAATGGCTGGACTGGAGTTAATGTCGATGAGAAGTATATGCCGGGCTCATTAATGAAAGTGCCTGAATTGATTGCTTATCTAAAAATGAACGAACTTAAGCCGGGCACATTAGACCGTGTGATTTCTTATGATCATGCAAATGATCTTGACAGACATACCAATTTTAATTCTAAGACCATTAAAGTCGGAAATAAATATACGATTCGTGAATTACTCACGTACATGATTAAATATTCGGACAACCAAGCTACAAATTTGCTGAATGAAAACATCGACAAAGATACTTTTGGACGAGTATTTACAGATCTTGGTTTAGCAATTCCAGATTGGACATCAGGCAATTATCCGATTTCCGCTAAAGAGTACTCTTTGTTTATGAGAGCACTTTATAATGGCTCTTATCTAAACAAGGAAAATTCTGAAATTGGAGCCGAGTTACTAAGCCAATGTGATTTTAATTGCGGATTGATTGCTGGACTTCCAAAAGGCACAAAAGTCGCGCATAAATTTGGTGAGTCAGGAAAAATAAATGAGCAACATCTTAGTGAATCCGCAATCATTTACATCAATAACAGTGCTTACGTACTGACAGTAATGACCAGCGGAAAAGACTACAAGAAACTACCTGAAATCATCAAAGAGATTTCCGCGAACGTCTACCAGTATATGAAAACAAATGAAGTGGCAAGCATTTAAGTGCTCCGGAAAAGAGAATAGTTGAAAGCACGCACGATGTCTTAAAAAGCTTACCTTTGCGGAAATTAAAACCCAATGAGCACTTTCGAACAATTCAATCTACCCAAATCAGTTCAAAAAGCCGTAGATGAATTAGGATTTACAACGCCTACTCCTATTCAGGAAAAATCATTCTCAGTAATCATGTCTGGTCGCGATATGATGGGCATCGCTCAAACGGGCACAGGAAAGACATTTGCCTATTTATTGCCACTGCTCAAACTTTATAAATTTACCCCGACCCATACACCAAAAATTGTGATTTTGGTTCCAACTCGAGAGTTGGTTGTTCAAGTCGTTGAAGAAGTTGAAAAACTAACGCAATATATGTCCGTTCGAACGTTAGGAATTTATGGTGGCGTCAACATCAATACCCAAAAAACCGCCGTTTATCAAGGAACCGATATATTGGTTGGAACGCCTGGAAGAACCATGGACTTGGCACTAGATAACGTCATCCGATTTGATGAAACTTCCAAATTGGTCATCGACGAATTTGATGAAATGCTGAACTTAGGTTTTCGTCCACAGTTAACTTCGATTTTAGCGATGATGAAACCAAAACGCCAAAACATCTTATTCTCAGCAACAATGACTGACGAAGTAGATGCAGTGCTTAACGACTTTTTTGACTTTCCAGAGGAAGTAAGTTTGGCGGCGTCAGGAACTCCATTGACCAATATTACCCAATTATCTTATAAGGTTCAGAATTTCAATACCAAAATTAACTTGCTGAAACACCTGCTTTCAGAAAATGAAAACATGAGTCGTGTTTTGATTTTTGTGAATAATAAGAAAATCTCCGACATGCTTCACGACAGTATTGAAGTTGATTTTGAAGGGCAATTTGGCGTAATTCACTCTAATAAATCACAGAATTATCGTCTCAATACTATGGCTTCCTTTCAAGAAGGAAATTTACGAGGGATCATTACTACTGATATTATGGCGCGTGGTTTAGATATTTCAGACATCACACACGTCATCAATTTTGAAATGCCAGAATTTCCCGAATTGTATATGCACAGAATTGGTAGAACTGGTCGAGCCGATGCGACTGGAACAGCCATTAGTTTTTACACCGCAAGAGAAGAAGAATTCAAGTTAGAGGCGGAAGTTCTGATGAATTTAGAAATTGAAAACGTAGCATTCCCGGTAGAAGTCGAAGTTTCACTCAAATTAATTGGTCCAGAAAAAGACAAACAACCGATTAAGTTTTTACTCAAAAAACCAAAATTAGAAGGTGAAGGCGCGTTTCACGACAAAGCAAAAAAGAATAAAAAAGTCAATTTAGGCGGACCATCTAAAACAAAAAAGAAAACTTCGGGTTCCGTCAACAGAAACATGTTAAAGACCAGAGATAAGAAACGAAAAGACAAGAAATAAATGTTATTTGATAATTGACAATTGATAATTGATTGTTATTTTTGACCATCCAGAAATCACTGAACTTTTCGAAATCAAAAAGCAGTGACGTAAACTAAATTAAGCATGCAATTCAAACATCCGGAAATTCTCTACTTCCTATTCTTATTGATTATTCCGATATTGGTTCACTTGTTTCAATTGCGTCGATTTAAGAAAGAATATTTTACCAATGTTCGATTTCTTAAAGAAATTTCCATTCAAACCAGAAAGAGTTCTAAAATCAAAAAGTGGTTGCTTCTAGCCACAAGATTGTTGCTTTTGACTTGTATTATTCTCGCCTTTGCACAACCTTTTTTCGCGGCAAAAGACAGTAAAAATAGCAACAATGAACTTTATCTCGTCGTTGACAATTCCTACAGCATGCAAGCCAAAGGACAAAAAGGTGCTTTATTAAAAAGAGCTATCGAAGACTTATTAGAACATGCACCGTCCACTCAAACCTTCTCTTTGATAACCAATTCTGAAACGTTTTGGAATACGGACATCAAATCGATACAGAAGGAATTGCAAAACCTGTCGTATAGTCCGCTTTCCTTTCAATTAGAAAGTGCAATGTCAAAAATCAAATCGCATCAATCTGCACTCAATAAAGACGTTGTTGTGATTACAGATGCCGTCGGATTGCAACCAAAACAACTAAAAAGCATCGACAAATCTTGGAATACAATTTTTGTCGTTCCTAAAGCCGAACAAAAAAACAACGTAGCTATCGATAGCGTTTTTATCGAACAGACCTTAGATAATTTTTATGAAATTGGAATTCACCTCACTTCCTATGGTGAAGACGACAAAGAATTTCCAATGGCCTTATACAATAAAGAAAAACTAATTGCCAAGACCATTTTTAAAATGGAATCGAAAGAAAAAACTGTAAAATTCACGATTCCAAAAGATGATTTTAATGGCTATGCAAGCATTACCGACAATAGTTTATCCTACGACAATACACTGTATTTTAGCATTTCAAAGCCTGAAAAAATTAATGTTTTAAGTATTGGAAGCTCCGAAAAAAGCGGATTCTTAAGTCGAATTTACACTGCTAATGAATTCAATTTTGTGAACTTTGAACTTTCCAATTTAGACTACAATCAACTGGAAAATCAAGATGCCATTGTTCTCAATGAATTAGTCGATATTCCTCAGGCATTACAAACCACGCTAAAAACTTTTGTATCCAAAGGTGGCAATGTTGTTTTGATTCCGTCTAACGAAAGTAATTCTGCAGCGGTCAATAGTTTTCTGAATAATTTTGGCAAAATTCAATTTCAAGGCCTTCAGAAAAACGAAAAATTAATTACAAAAATCGCCTATAACAACCCAATCTTCAAAACCGTTTTTGAGAAACAAGTCGCCAATTTTCAATACCCAAAAACCAATAATTCTTTTAGAATGGGTAGCGCTTATCCAGCGATTTTGAGTTATGAAGATCAAAGTGCATTTTTGACGTCAATTCAAAATGAGCTATCGTCGGTTTATGTTTTTGCTGCTGCTTTAAACAAGGAAAATTCCAATTTTCAAAATTCACCTTTGATTGTCCCTGTTTTCTATAATATGGCGCAAAGCATTCAGAAAACTGGAATATCATCCATGCAGATTGGAGAAAACAACAGCGTTTTAATGAATGCAACTTTAAGTAAAGACGACATTTTATCTGTTAAAAATAAAGACGAGAATTTCATTCCAATCCAACAAATACTTAATAACAAAGTAAAACTTACTTGTACCGACAAACCGGAAATTGCCGGTAACTATGGCGTATTCAAGGCCGATGAAATACTCAAGAATATTAGTTTCAACTACAACCGTACGGAAAGTGCACTTGCAGAGAGTTCAGACAATCTGCTCGCCGATTTTACACAAAAGGAAACTATCTCAGCAGTTTTTGATACCTTGCAGTTCGAAAGAACAAACGATGAAATCTGGAAATGGTTTGTTATCCTCACCTTGTTATTTTTAGTCCTTGAAGTACTCATTCAAAAATTTGTAAAATGAATTTAATTGTCAGAGCTGCTAAAATAATCGATGCTAAAAGTCCATATCACAATCAAATTGTAGATATCCAGATTGAAAATGGAATGATAACGAAAATTGGCACATCACTAACAAATTCAGATCATTTGCAAGAAATCATCCTCGAAAACCTGCATCTTTCACAAGGTTGGTTTGATTCAAGTGTATGCTTTGGTGAGCCTGGATTTGAAGATTGCGAAACCATCGAAAACGGATTACTAGTGGCGGCCAAAAGCGGTTTCACTGGAGTGGCTTTGCAACCCAATACGCATCCTATAATTGACAATCAATCGCAAGTACATTTTGTGCAATCGAAAGCAAAAAATGCTGCTACCCAACTCTACCCGATTGGTGCACTAACCAAAGAAAGTTTAGGGAAAGATATGGCTGAAATGTACGACATGAAAAATGCCGGAGCCGTCGCCTTTGGTGACTATAACAAAAGTATCAGCAATGCAAATATTCTTAAGATTGCCCTACAGTATACGCAAGATTTTGACGGTTTGGCGATTGCCTTTTCACAAGATTCCAACCTCAAAGGAAATGGTGTTGCTAATGAAGGAGTTGTTGCTACCCGCTTGGGTTTGAAAGGAATTCCAAATTTAGCAGAAGAATTGGACGTCGCACGAAACTTATTTCTTTTGGAATATACCGGTGGAAAATTGCATATTCCAACAATCTCGACAGAAAAATCGGTAACGCTCATAAAAGAAGCTAAAGCCAAAGGTTTGCAAGTCAGCTGCAGTGTTGCCGTGCACCATTTGGTTTTGACCGATGAAAAACTAGACGGATTTGATACGCGGTTTAAAGTCATGCCACCACTTCGCACAGCAGCAGATCAAATGGCACTAATCGCGGGCGCTATTGATGGGACAATTGACATGATTACAACAGATCATAATCCGATTGACATTGAGCACAAAAAGATGGAATTCGATTTGGCGAAGAACGGAACCATTGGATTAGAAAGTGCGTTTGGCGCCTTGCTGACTGTCTTGCCTTTAGAAACTGTAATTGAAAAACTTACGGTTGGCAAATCGGTATTTGGGATTCAAGACGCTACAATTAAAGAAGGAAATATTGCCAATCTAAGCTTTTTCAATCCAGAGGGAACTTGGACATTTACAAAAGAAAACATCCAATCAAAATCTAAAAATTCCGCTTTCTTAGGTCAAGAAATGAAGGGAAAACCATACGGAATTTATAACCAAGGAAAACTAGTTATATCAAATGAATAATACTGTAGAAGAAGGAAAAACCGCAGCCATCACAAGTTATATTTTGATTGTTGGCGTTCTAATAGCACTTTCGATGAATTCCGAAAATAAGAATTCATTTGCCTCTTTTCATATCCGTCAAGCATTAGGATTGTCAATTACGTTTCTTTCGTTGGGATTGCTTGTGAGTAATTTTGATAGTTTGATGATTTCCGCCACGATGTGGATTTTCGTTTCTGTGTTATGGACTTACGGTTTTTTCACAGCCATCAAGGGAGATACGAAACCATTACCGTTGTTAGGAAGTTTGTTTCAAAAAGTATTTCACTTTATCTAATTATGACATTATCTCTACACCATTTAGTACGTGAGCCAAAAGTAAAAAACGACAAGAATCCTTTATTGCTATTACTTCACGGCTACGGCAGTAACGAAGAAGACCTGTTTTCTTTTGCAAGTGAACTTCCGGCGGAATATTATGTCATTTCTGTTCGCGCTCCCTATGATATGATGTATGGTAGTTACGCTTGGTATGCGATCAACTTTGATGCGGATGAAAATAAATTTTCTGACCACGAACAAGCAAGAGAATCACGGGATTTAATTGCCCGCTTTATTGATGAATTGATTGCCAATTACGCCATTGATGCGAGCAATATTACGCTAATCGGATTTAGTCAAGGTTGCATATTGAGTTATGGGGTTGCTTTGTCGTATCCGGAAAAAGTGCAGCGCGTTGTTGCGATGAGTGGTTATTTGAATCTTGACATCGCCAAAGAAAACTACGCCAACAATGACTTTAGTAATTTAAAAATATTTGCTTCACACGGGACGGTAGACCAAGTAATTCCAGTTGATTGGGCACGAAAAGCCAAACCTGTTTTAGACACTTTAGGTATCAAAACGACTTACAAAGAATATCCTATTGGACATGGCGTTTCACCGCAGAACTTTTATGATTTCAAAAAGTGGTTGGAAGAATAATTGCTGTTCTTACTAGCTTTCTTTTTCCTTTATTTTCTTGGTACACGACAAGAAAATCAAAAATAGTTATTGTAAATCCAAACAAATTCTCCTGTTACTTTTGGTAGAGCAATGATTGAATAACTTCAAAAGTAACCGTTTCATCTTCATTGATGAAATATTTCAAAAGCACTTCACCCCAATATTCTCCATCACTGTAATCGGCAATTATCCATCGGTGGTTGAGTACTTTTGCTTTGTTTATTATAAATTTCTGAGCGCCAATTTGATCTTGTCCAGTAAATGGATTCCCTTTTGGATTTTCGTTCAAGTCCATCAGTTTTTCCTTTACATACGGAATCAGCTTTTCATACGGAATGAATTTTTTTGAGTCACCAGAATCAAAATAGTTCTGCGCATTTTGGTTATTTTCTAATGAAAAATAATTGGCATCATCAAATTTTGTTGACACTGCCATCAAACTATCTTTTAGCTTTGTACTTGTGACCGCAAATCTGGTTTCGACAAAAAGCATCTTTTTGCTATAATACATATAGGTAAAAATATTGATCAAGACCGCTAGAATAAACAGGTAAAGGAAAAGTGATTTTTTCATTTTGTAAATTATTAATTAAACAGTTATTTCTAAATTATCGTACGCCACAAATACGTTGGGCGGCAACTTTTTTTGAATGTCCTCATGAAATCCAAATAAGTGACTAATGTGCGTCAAGTAAGCTTTTTCAGGTTGGATTTCTGCGATAAATGCTAAAGCTTCCTCCAAATTAAAATGGGAATGATGTGGTTCCTCTCGCAAGGCATTTACGACCAAAGTCTTCACACCTTTTAACTTTTGAACCTCACTTTCTGCTATAGTTTTAACGTCGGTGAGATAAGCAAAATCATCTATTCGAAAACCAAAAACTTGCAAATTCCCATGCATTACGTTGATTGGAATAGCCATTTTATTGCCCAAGGTAAAAGCCTCGTTTTCTTTGATTTCGTTTGGGATTACCGACGGCGCACCTGGATAACGATTATCGACTTCAAATACATAATCAAAACGTCGGCGTAAATTCTGGATTACTCTATTGTGAGCAAAAATAGGCAACGCCCCATTTTTAAAATTAAACGGACGAATATCATCTAAACCAGCGGTGTGATCCGCATGTTCGTGCGTGTACAAGATTCCATCAATTTTTGGACATTTCGAACGGAGCATTTGCTGCCGAAAGTCGGGTCCACAATCGACAATATAAGAATGTTCCTCCCAATAAATCCATATCGACACGCGAAGTCTCTTGTCTTTGGAATCCTCGCTATGACAAACGGAATGTTGACTTCCAATCACCGGAATACCTTGAGATGTGCCAGTACCTAAAAAATAGACTTTCAATTTGTTATTTTTTTACAAAAATACTATTAATTATCAGTTGGTAAAGTCCTATTTTGTTAACTTTGTGGTAGAATTACGACGTTACCTCAAATCATGGACAAACAAATTAAGTTAAAAGGAGACAAAGTCATAGAGCAAGTTCCGTCTACAAAGGACAAAGCGCTCCGTATCAATTTGAATGAAAACATCTACGGAACCTTTGCTGAAATAGGCGCAGGACAAGAAACCGTGCGACATTTCTTTAGATCTGGAGGCTCTTCTGGAACGATTGCAAAGGCGATGAGCGCTTACGACAAGGACTTTAGTGACGCTATTTATGGTGTCGAAGAGGATGGTCGTTACGTAACAGAAAGCCGATTAAAGAAAATGCTTACGCACGAGGTAAATCTCATCGAAAAGCGTTTAAGCAGAGAGAAACATCCACATAAAATGTTTTTTAGTTACGCAAATACCGTAGCAACCATCGATTTTGCAAAGCAATTTAAAGGTCATGGTTGGGTTGGTATTCGTTTTCAAATTGAACCTGAAGAAGACTACAACGACATCATTATTCATATTCGATTTAAAGAAACTGATGCGCGACTGCAACAAGAAACCTTAGGTATTTTGGGTGTCAATTTGATTTATGGTGCATTTTATAAATACAACGATCCGAAGAAACTATTGCGTTATTTGTATGATCACTTAGACAAAGACCAATTAGAAATAGATACTGTCAATTTCTCAGGGCCACGATTTGAAGATGTTGATAATCGTCTGATGAGTTTGCAATTGGTTAAAAATGGTATGACCGATGCGGTGATGTTTGATCCGGAAGGAAAAAACATTTTGCCTGCAGCCATTTTATATAAGAAAAATATCTTGGCATTGCGCGGAAGTTTCCGACCGGTAACGAGTGTTAACATGGACATGTACGAGAAGTCTTTGAAAATGTTTCTTGCTGAAAGTAAAGTTCAAAAAGACAACACCTTAGTAGTCTTTGAAATTACACTTTCCAACTTGCGTTCAGAAGGTGAGATTGACGAACGAGATTTTATGGATCGTGCGGAATTGCTTTGTTCACTTGGGCAAACGGTAATGATTTCGAATTTTCAGGAATATTATAAAGTAGTAGAGTATTTTTCTAATTATACCAAAGCGAGAATGGGATTGGCCATGGGTGTGAATAATTTGATCGATATTTTTGACGAAAAATACTATCGCCATTTGAGTGGTGGCATATTGGAAGCTTTTGGAAAGTTATTTTATCGCGATTTGAAAGTTTTTGTCTACCCGATGTTAGGGGAAGACGGAGAAGTCATCAATTCAGAGAATTTGAAAGTACATCCTAGAATGAAAGAGCTCTACAAATTCTTTAAGTTTAATGGAAAAGTGGTTGACATTGATGAATTCAATCCAAATAATTTACAAGTATTTTCTCGAGAAGTGCTCAAAATGATTAGTCACGGAAAATCTGGTTGGGAAAATATGCTACCGAAAGGAATTGCGGAACTCATCAAGAAACACAAACTTTTTGGTTACGATCCTAATAAGGTTTTGGAAGAGACCAAGTAATTATTATTTAAATAGAAAAAGAGCCAGCAAACACAAAGTAAAATTGTTTTTCTGGCTCTTTCTTTTTATGTTACTTGAGAATCTGCGCCGCGTGGTCTTTGGTTTTCACTTCGGAAATCACTTCGTCTATTAGACCGTTTTCGTCAATAACAAAAGTAGTTCTGTGAATACCATCGTATTCTTTTCCCATGAATTTTTTGGGTCCCCAAACGCCAAATGCTTGAATCACCGATTTGTCTTCATCGGCCAAAAGTGGAAAAGGAAACTCAAATTTGTTTTTGAAATTGGCTTGTGCTTTTGCGTTGTCAGCGCTTACGCCCAACAGTGCATAGTTATTGGCTTGAAAACGTGCAAAATTATCACGAAGATCGCAAGCTTCTGCGGTACATCCTGGTGTGTTGGCTTTTGGATAGAAGAACACAACCAATTTCTTACCTTGATAATCTGCTAATGTATGTACAGTTCCGTCTTGATCTTTCGCCGAAAAATTTGGAGCTTGATCTCCTTTTTTTAGTGTCGTCATGTTTTACCTATTTTGATTTATGAGTAATTGTATTTTGGTACGGAGGTTATGCCCCAGATGGCAGCGAAAACCCCGAAGGTCATAAAGCTAATTTTTGTTGCAATTGGCCAGCGACCAGCGGAAGCTGAGGCTATTGCTTATAAAAATAGTTTTAGAACCTGCGGCGTTGCAGCGAACAGCTGGATTAGGCACATCCTAAATTTTGTCTTATTTTTACCTCATAAAAGTAGTAAAATGACCCAACAAGATCGTGTAACGTTTGTTATAAATACGTTAAAAGAGTACTATCCGACGATTCCGATTCCGTTGGAGCACAAAGATCCGTATACGTTATTGATTGCTGTTTTGCTTTCGGCACAATGCACGGATGTTCGTGTGAATCAAATTACGCCGATCCTTTTTGCAAAGGCGGACAATCCGTATGATATGATTAAGATGACTGTCGAAGAAATCAAGGAAATTATTCGACCTTGTGGATTATCGCCAATGAAGTCGAAAGGCATTCATGGTTTGTCGCAAATATTGATTGATAAACACGATGGTCAGGTGCCTCAAGATTTTGAAGCACTGGAAGCTTTACCAGCGGTGGGACATAAAACAGCAAGTGTTGTGATGAGTCAGGCATTTGGTGTTCCTGCTTTTCCAGTTGACACGCATATTCATCGTTTGATGTATCGATGGAATTTTACCAACGGGAAAAATGTAGTTCAAACCGAAAAAGATGCCAAGCGCCTTTTTCCGAAGGAGCTCTGGAACGATTTGCATTTACAAATTATCTGGTACGGACGAGAATATTCGCCAGCGAGAGGATTTGATTTGGAAAAAGACATTATTACCAAGACGATTGGCAGAAAATCTTTTTTGAAGGCAATAACTACTGAGCGCACATCAAAGAAAAAGTAGATGACGCTTCTAGGGTATAAAAAAAATCCGACACTATCCCGCAAAGTGTGTAAGTTAAAAAATAATAGGGTTTGACTTTTTAATTAAAGTTGAACCCTTTTTTCAAATATAGTTAAGAACTGGTTGAGGATTAATCCCCAATTTTGGATTGGCATTGACCATTTTTTGGTTGCTTCTC
>CANHEA010000020.1 GCA_947459635.1 Flavobacteriaceae bacterium
CAAGCGATTAAAATTGCTACTATAAATTGAAGTGGTTTGTTAGAAAGCACCATATCTATTGAATATCTAGGATTTTGTTTTCTGAAATTTGGTGCAAATGTACATCTTTTATTAAACTTCACAAGTTTAAAAAACACTTTTTTGAAGAACATTTAGTTTTGACAACCTATTGTTGCTTATTGTTTATTAATCGTATCGTTAAAAGCGTTTCTGTTGCTAAAAACAGCAGAAATACGATCAAGAAATTTGCCTTTTCGAAACCCGAATGTGGGAGGTTTGCATGTAGGATTGGTTTCAAGAATAAATAGGCAACGCCCATCTTAAAAGTAGTCAACAATATAAATGTCAATCCCACATGTGTCGAGCTCACTTGGTTTACTTTAATCAAAATGAAAAGAATTACCGTTGCAAGTAGAAAGAAAAAGGCATACAATCGTGGTAATGTATACACAAATTGAGATTCTAATTGATCGAAACCAATCACATACATAAAGCCTTTGTGAATGAGTAAAGTAATCATTGAAAACAGAAACAAACTAAGAATGGGTTGATATTGCTTTATATTCATGATGATTTATTCGTCTGAAGCGTTAATGTCTTTGAGTTGGCGATTGAGGTTGTAGAATGCAATGGCAACACCAACTAACGTTAGCGCCTTAATGTAGACGTTGTTTTTATTAGGGAATTTCTCATCTAGCCAACCGCCAAGAAAAGAAAATGCATAAATAATTATTCCCATTTGAATCGGAATGTTGATCAATGCTAACCATTTATTCGGTCGTCTTTTCTTCTGTTGATTCATTGGGAATTGCTCCTTTATGATTGGTTTTCATGATACAAGTGGCGCTAAATTCGGCGCCGGGTTCAACGGAAAGTTTACCACACACTACTTCACCGTGAATGCTTGCTTTGGCTTTGATATTTAAGATTTCCGTAACTTGTATTTTCCCTTCAAACTTACCCTCGATGTCGGCATTCTTGCAAATAATGTCTCCTTTGACACTGCCTGCAGGACCAATTACAATTTTTCCATCCGATTGGAAATTGCCTACAAGATCTCCGTCGAGACGAAAATCCGCATGAGAAAGTACATTACCTTTAATAATAGTACCTTCAACAATTCTGTTGGTTTTTCCTAATAAGTCAGTATACGATTTTGTTTTTTTATCGAACATGATTTACTTTTTATCATTACCAGCACCTTTGTCTTTCGGAACAAATCCAGGCTGAGACGGCATTCCCGGAGGCAATTGATTGAATTGAGATTCTTTCTCGCCTCCCGCTTCTTCTCTGGTAGGTTTTTGTCTTTCCTGTACTTTATTTTCCGCTTTTTCGGTGTTTGGTTTTGCTTTAGGAACGTATGGTTTAGGCGGTAATGGATCTGAAGGAGGTGTTGTCAAATATTCTTCAAAATTCTTCTTCATTTGAACAATTTTGTAATTTTCGTTCGAAATGATATACGCTGTTTCGGCTACTTTATATTCTTTAAATTCCTTTAGTATTGAAGCAATTCCCTTCGCATATTCTAAATCTTTAAGACCATGAATCACGATAAAGTTCTCTTCCATCGTATAAATATCATAGGACAAGGTTAGTTTATCTAGACTTCTTTCAGTAATAAACTTGGTGATTTTAGCTTGTAGTGCTTTGGTGTTTTTGTCTTCCGGATTATTTGATTTATACAAAATCTTCCAGCTCAATGGTTTTACTTCATAGAACTTTAAGCTTTCCATTGCAGGCACATTAGTTTTCAAAAGTTCTTCCGCAAATTTTCCTTCTGTACTGTTGGGATAATTTAATGCCACAAAATTGAGCGTCTTTTTATACTCGCCCAAACCTTTCAATCTTCCTAAATTATTCGCTTTTAATAACTCGAACTTAGGTACAATTTCTTCACCATTGTATTGATCGATTGCGATATTTAAATTGGTCAAAGAACCTTTGATATCTCCAGAATTAAACTGTTTGAATATCTTGTCATAATTGGCTTCTGGAGTATCCGTCAACAAATTTCCTCCTCCATTTGTATTCCCAAGAATTTGCGCGTATCGAGAATCTGGAAACTCATTGATAATTCGATTCTTCATTGCCAAAGCCTTGTCTTTATCTAACAAATCATACAATTTGTATAAATTATACATTGTTGGCAAAATCAATCTTTCTTCTGGCTTATTCGATAGTAAAGTCTCTAGTTTGACAACCGCCAACTTGTATTCTTTGAATTTTTCTTTATAAATAACACCCAATTGAAAATAAGCAAAATTACGTTCTTTGGCTATGCTGTCAATCACCTTTTGAGCTGTTGGTAATTTCTTGATATAGAAATCCGTCGTATATTTTTCCTCCTCCTTGCTTTTCTTTTCTTGTTCTAATTTTTCGTCTTTTTCCTTGCCTTCGGTAGTTTCATCGTCTTTGTTTTCCGACACATTCGATTTGTTTTGAGAAATTCGCCAATTATCTCCATAAGCCCGATCTCCCCATTTCTTCTTAAAATCTATCTTCCCTTTTGCAACGGTTGAAGCATTATAAAAGTAAAAATTACTGCTACTCGACGAGATTGCAATATTAGACTCCGGAGGTGCTATTCGCTCTGGCTTTCTCGATTCCTTAACGCTTTCTTTGTCAATTTCTCTGCCGTTTTTATCAATAGTACTTCCTTCTTTATCCGTCGATTCGCCTTTCTCTTTGGCTATTTTTTCTTGCAAAAGTCTTTTCTCTTCTGCTTTTTTCAATTTAGCAATATACGCATCGTAATAGCTTATCTTGTCTGCCTCAGACATCGCGCATAGGTTAAGAATACTATCATTTCTAGAGGCAATTCCTTCGTATTTGATTACATCTACTAAATTCTCTCTTTTCTTTTCAATAAATCGATGCTCTCTAGATCTCGGTTCTAGTTGTACCAAAGTACTATCATAATACTTACCCGCCACGACGTACTTCGCGTTTTTAAAGTAAATATCCGCTAGATTTCTGTAATTGGACGCCACCAAATATTTGTCAACAACCTTACTGTTTAGGGAGACATTGTAGTATTTTTTCGCTAATGAATCGTCCTTGTTTTTGTCATAGAACAATCCCATTTGATGATTCAAGAAGTTAAGATAAGGTCTGTTTTCTCTGTCTTTAAGCAATTTTCTATACTTAGTCAAAAATGCCAGCGTATCACCATGTTCAAAATCGCCCAGACCAGCTTGTCGTATATGAGAATGGATAACATATTGCTTGCCGGCCTTTCTTTTCATGTCAATAACGGATTGATAAGACGCAAATGCACTGTCCTTATATCCGAGTTGCTCGTATAACTGACCTAGAATAAATCCGTAGCGTGATCTTTCTTCTTTCGATTTCGTATACTGTTTGGCTAATTTTAGTTTCGCCACAGCGCTATCTTTCTCTCCTAAATTTAAAAATGCTTGCGTTAACGTTGCGTTGGCATCTGCAAAAATCTGATCTTTATATTTAATTTCTTTAAACAAATTTCGCAAATTCTCTACTGCGACCGCGTCATTTTCTAATCGCATATTGGTTTTTTCTCTCCAAATTTTAGCTTCATTAATCTTGTTGCTATTCGAGTGTTTGTATAGGATATAATTAAAAGCTTCCAAAGCAGGCACAAATCTTTGGTCATAGTATCTCGACTTCCCTAATAGCAAATGAGCTTCATCCATCTGGTAGTTTTTCTCTTGCCCTCCGATATTCATGGAGTGCTTCTGAATTGCTTTGGTAGCTTTGGTCTCGGCGCGGTCAAAGTTGGGGTTTGGTGGCGTATCTCCAGGTAAGATGTTTTCCTTTTTTACCTGCATTCTTTCAATGGGCAAGATTTCCCAGAAATTGTCTTGGTATTGGGATTTTAACTCTAAAATTCCTTTGTCTAAAGCCAAATTACCATTGTAAAGTATATTGTCTTTAGTGCTCAAAGCGTGTGAATTTCTAGAGATAAACGTATTCTTTTTAACCGAACAGGCTACCAAGAAAAGAAAGAAGCCCACTATAAAAAGATACTTGTGTATGTTAGTTTTCAATGTAAAACGGTTTTTCTTAAAACTTTTAAAAGTCGATTTTAGTATTTTGACTGGTAAAAATACGTTTCTTTTTGATATAGCGAAAATTATCACTCAAAAGTTTCGTGTTTTGCGCCGGCTTAACTGATGATAAAAATCTCCTGCAAAAATAATTCAGGCTATATAATTCTGTTTTCTGTGATGTTTCCTATTTTTGCAAAAAAAATTATGTCTTCATTTTATAAATTAAACATCAAAGAAGTACGTCGAGAAACCAAAGATGCCGTTTCTGTTTTGTTTAATGTTCCTCTTGAATTTAAAGATTTTTATCGCTTTTTAGCTGGTCAATATGTGAATCTAAAATTAACTTTAGATGGCAACGAAATTCGCCGCGCTTATTCTATTTGTTCGCCACCTGAAAATAACGAGTTGAGAATTGCCATAAAATCTGTCGCTAACGGAACATTTTCGGTTTTTGCCAATTCAAAGCTAAAAGCAGGAGATACTTTAGAAGTAGGAACTCCAGAAGGAAAATTTACTTTCGAAGCTGATGCGCAACGTACAAGAAACTATATGGCTTTTGCTGCTGGAAGCGGAATCACTCCAATACTTTCCATTTTACAAAGCGTTCTGTTAAGCGAACCGAACAGCACTTTTGTTTTGGTTTATGGAAACAAAACCCCTGAAGACACTATATTTCATCAACAATTACTTGATTTACAATTAAAATATGTGGGGCAATTCTTCGTGCATTTTGTGTATAGTCAAATGAATTTAGATGCCGGATTGTTCGGAAGAATTGACAAATCAGCGGTGAATTTCGTGCTGAATAACAAACACAAAGAACTCGATTTTGATAAGTTTTATCTCTGTGGACCTGAAGATATGATCAATACTGTTTCGGCGGTCTTGAAAGAACGAAGCATCAAAGAATCTGCTATAAAATTTGAGCTGTTTTCTACCTCAACTTCAGAATCTAAAATCGAGAAGTCCTTAGAAGGTCACACTAAAATAACCGTTTTAGTAGATGGCGACGAAACCACTTTCGAAATGTCGCAAAAACAGACCGTCCTAGAAGCGGCCTTAAAGCAAGGCATCGACGCACCTTATTCTTGTCAAGGTGGCATTTGCAGCAGTTGTTTGGCGAGAATTAAATCTGGAACGGCGGAGATGAAGAAAAACACCATTTTAACCGATAGCGAAATTGCCGAAGGTTTAGTATTGACTTGTCAAGCGCATCCGACCTCTGCTAGTATATCAATCGATTATGACGATGTCTAGAGTTTGACTACTTTTCTGGTAACACTTCCAAAATCACCTTCAAAAGTCACCAACAAAGTACCTTTCCATTCTGGTTCTAAATCTAAACTAAACACCCCATTCCCAGCTTGAATGTCTTGGGCAAAAAGACTTTGACCCAAAATATTGGTGATAGAAACATGGATTAATCCAAACATTTGATCCATTTCAAAATTGACATTTTGCTTGGTCGGGTTTGGAAAAGGTGCAGAAATATGTTGCGACGCCCACTCTGAGTTGCTTAATGTAGATACATGAATAGTCCAATAACCCGCTGGAGCAACTATTGGTCTGGAAAGTATTTTTCCGGAAACGGACTGTCCTTGAATGTAATATTCGATATTAACCCCAGAACTTGGAATGTCAATACTAGCCGTCCAATTCGAATCGTTTACGAAAGTCATCGGCGTCTGAGTAAACGTTGTGCTTCCTTCTTCTCTCCAAAATACAGTTGCTGCTTGAATCCCAGAATTATGTTTGATCAAAGCGGAAACCGTAACTGTACTTCCTGCATTGGCTTCATCAATTGGTTGGTGCACGATTAACATTGGGTCTGCCACGCCGATAGTGTGTGTAATACAATGCAATGCGCCAAGCTGATTAATCAAGTTTTCTCCTGAATTATCCACATCAATTCCAACGACATTATATCCCGGTAATAATTCCTGATAAAGCGCCAATGCCGCAGCATCCACTTGCGGACGATATATCGGAACCAAGATCGATTTATTAATAAAAACAGAGTTTGCAAAAGTTCGGTAAGCGCCACCTGTGTCGGGATAACTGCCGGTAGTGCTTGGCGGTACATCAATCCACTTAATATCATAAGGCGTCCCGAATGGAGATTGAAAATTATTGACCACATAGTTGATGTTTGCCTCTATTTGTGGACCGTCTGCGACATTTGGTGGATATTTACTCACCAATAATGTTTCTTCGTCTAGCAGTTTCATGTGCATGTCTATATGGTGAATTTCATCATAAGGCAACGTGGGCATTTTTATATAATGCTGAATTCCCATATAATTCTGCATGATGCCATCTATTTGTGCTTCGGTTTTGGCAGAAACACCATACGGATTTCCTGCTGCATTTTCCTGCAATATCAATTCAGAGGCAAAGGCATTCCCTAAACCATCCGACATATAATTTCCGCCCGTATTTACCAAATCATTTAGACCAGAATCGGTAATATAAATCGGGATTCCTACATAATTAGCATGGGCCGTTGGCATGACATTGTCGTTGGGGCGCGGGCGATTATAGATCCAATCGGTTAATGCTCTTTCCCCAACACTGTCTGAGTAGATGGTATTTCCTGCATAATCTCGAATCCAAATACTGTTTGCAGGGACATTTAGAAAAATAACATTCGTCAAATCTATCCCGAAGGAAGTTAGATAGCTCGCCACTGACGCTTGACTTTGCGTTGCGATGATCACCTTGCATTCGTTGACACCAACCGCCACAATCTGACGTAGTATATTTTGAAAACTCGTTTGCCAGGACAAAACCAAATATTCTACTTCTTCCCATTCCGCTGCGGCGCGCACGGAGCCTGTTGGTGGAGGCGTCGCTTGTGCATTTCTGAACTCGAAATGGGTTAGTAATTGTTTTTCCCTTTCCGTAAATCCTTTGGGTAGTTTTTCGCTTTCTTGTGAAAATAAGAAGACACTATGGGAAGAAAATAACAGAAGAAATAACAGTTTTAGGACTTTGATTCTCATGAGGGTAGCAAGTTGATTTGACAACAAATTTATCTTTTTACTTCGAAACAATAAGTGAAAGCATTAATTACTTTACAATTCCGTTGATTTTACTCAAAATACTTGCCACGGAAATAGTACGCATGGCCTCTTCATAGCCTGCTACTTTCTTGTTACCATAGACAGAAGTTGGCAGGAAAGGAAATTGTTTTCTGTCGGATGTCAGGCAATTCTCGATGGGTTGATGAAAAGGAGAAAAACCCGCAAAAGGATGCGTTGCTCCCCAAAGTGTCACCGCTGGAACGCCATAGATTGCTGCCAAATGTGCGTTACCAGAATCCATAGAAAGCATTAGGTTGAGATGAGCAATGAGTTGCAATTCTTGTGTAAAACTCCATTTTCCAGCAACAACAAAAGCATTGTCTAGGTTGTTTGAAATTTCTTTCAGCACTTTTATTTCGCTCTTACTTCCGAAAAGCAACAGGCGATAGGCTTTGTTTTTTGAAAGTTCACTGACCACTTCCTTCATTAGGTCGAGTGGATATACTTTGGAGTCGTATTGGGCAAATGGCGCTATTCCGATTAGGATTTTTGGCTCATCGCCAATGATATTCAATATTGCTGTGTCTTGTTTCGGTTTTTGGGGAAAAGTAGGTTTGGACAAATCTATTGGAAATCCGAGTTGTTTGAAGACGTTGGCGTGTCTTTCAAAAACTGTTGGTAATGGATTTAGCGTTTTGTTTTCGAGTCGCGTAAGCGCTTTCTTTGCTGCTCTGGCCTTGTCTGTAAAAGCGACTTTCTTCCCGCTCAACAGAAAAAAGGTTCTGATGATTTTAGAACGCAACACATTGTGCAGGTCGGCAAAAGCATCGATCTGAAAGGGTTTTAAATCGCGATACAATTGCAACAAACCCAGAAATCCTTTGTGTCTGCCGTCAGCATCGAATGGGAAGAATACAAGATTGGGAATATCCTGAAAAAGAGGTTGAAAAAAAGGTCTGGAAATGACCGTGATTTTGACGTCAGGATGTTGTTGCAACAAGGCTCTTAAAACAGGAACCGTCATGGCAACATCTCCCATTGCGGAGAGTCTCATGACGGCTATATGTGTTTGTTTTTCTGGCAAGTTGCTATGAAGTGCGGAGTCCTAGCCCTGATAGCAGTGGAAATCCTTTTTTGTTTTAGGAAAAACACCTCGACTGCGCTCGGTGTGACAAAACAAAAAAGATTGCAACGGATAGCAGGTTCCCGGCTCCTGAAATTACTTTTTATTTTGATACAACACCGGATTCAACTCATCGTCGTTGTACATCTTCATTTGTTTGTAGACCTTCATAAATTTGTCGCCGTTTTCAATGTCTTGAATGAGATCATCGATAGCAGTAGACAAATCGCTTCTTTGTTCTAAAAGCACATTGAGTTTCGCTTGACATTTGTCTTTGTGGTCTTGTGAAGCTTCTGGGCGTGTAACTTCTTCGTGCATGTGGTAAATTTTCAATGCTAAAATCGACAACCTATCGAAGGCCCAAGCTGGACTTTCAGAATTGATTTTTGCGGTTGGTTTTACTTTTACCTGATGGTATTTTTGCAAAAAGTAGCTGTCGATATATTCTACCATGTCGGTGCGCTCTTGGTTCGAGGCATCAATTCTTCTTTTCAGTGTTAATGCTGCAACCGGGTCGATTTGCGGGTCACGAATGATATCCTCGAAATGCCATTGCACCGTATCAATCCAGTTTTTGTGATACAACAAATGCTCAAATTGCTCTTTGGGATAAGGGTTGTTAATGGGTTGATCTACATTATCAAACTGATGATAATCTTGGATGCTTCTTTCGAAAACGGCATAGGCAAGTTTAGAAAACATATCTTTGAATTTTAAAAGACAAAGATACTTTTTATACTTTTACGAGAGAAAAAAAGTTACCTTTCTGAGTTACTAAGTTTCTGAGATACTGAGATGCTGAGTTTTTAGGAGCTATTTCCTGCTATCCGTTGCAATCTTTTATGGCGAACGCCGCCACAAAAGGATTTCCACTGCTATCAGGGCTAGGGTTTCTCCTAACATTTAAAATATCATTGATCATGTCCTCCCGAGCGCAGTCGAGGGATTTTTATAATAAACAAAAGAACCCCTCGACTGCGCTCGGGGAGACAAAAAAAGTCAATATGCAAATTCATTATCTATCCGAAGACAACAGTGTTTTAAATCACTTTTTAGGTCAAATCCGAAACGTCAATGTGCAACATGATAGCATGCGTTTTCGCAGGAATATAGAGCGAATCGGAGAAGTAATGGCGTACGAGTTGAGCAAAGACTTGCATTATAAAAACATCGAAATTCAAACACCATTGGGCATCAAGAAGACCACAGAAATTGAAGATCAGTTGGTCCTGTGCTCAATTCTTCGAGCGGGTTTGCCATTGCATTTGGGATTTTTAAATTTCTTCGACAGTGCTGAAAACGGATTTGTTTCGGCCTATCGCCATCATCCGAACAATGATGATTTCTTTGATATTTTAGTCGAATATCAGGCGGTTCCGAATTTGCAAGACAAGACGTTGTTGTTAATTGATCCGATGTTAGCCACAGGCCAATCGATGGTGGCAGTTTTTAACAAGCTGATGGAAAAAGGGTTGCCGAAAGAAATTCATATTGCGGTGATTATTGCGGCGCCACAGGGCATCGAATATCTTGAAAACAATTTGCCGGACCATTGTCATTTGTGGGTGGCTACATTAGACGAAACCTTGAATGCTAAAAACTATATTGTTCCTGGTTTGGGCGATGCGGGCGATTTGGCTTACGGGAATAAATTGTAATTAATTTTTTTTTGCTCGCAAAGACGCAAAGTAAGATTACTAGGGATTGTTTTTGGCTTTTTGTTTTGTCCAGATCAATTATACCTGCGCAAAAAAGGCAATAAAACTAACTACGAGTAATATCCATAATACTACTTCTTTTTTCCAATAGGCTTGCGCAGTTTCGATGTGAGTGGTTGCAATCATCGCCAATGGAGCGAAAGTAAAGACCAGCAATTCATTCGATTTGTGTGGTGAAATCGCAAATACGGCCATTCCAATGACAATCGCAGAAAGTACTTTTTTGTACGTTGGATGCAAAATTAGCGGTCGATTGGCTAGCGAAAGCAAAAGCAAGACTACAAAAAACAATCCGATGGTTGCGTATATAGAAAACGCTACGTTTTGGTTTTTGTTGGTGAAGTAATCTAGGCTAAGGTCGATGGTAGATTGCTCGATTAATCGCTGTATCCATTGCGTGTTGAAGTACAATGCACTCCCCACAAAAAGAATGGCAATCGAGAAAAAAGCGATTATTGGCAAAAACCAATTTCTATAATCTCTAGCGACATGAAAAAGAATCGCAATAAAAATCAAGACAATAAAAAGGATGCTCCAAAAATGAAACAATGCAGCGATAAAAACCCACAACGAGGCGTCGAATATTTTTTCCTTAGAAGCTTTTAGAGAGTGCAGCGAGATAATTCGACGCGTCGCCAATAAGATAAAAAAATTGGAAAGCAACAAAGACGCATTATTGAAAATTCCTGGAAAAAACAGGAGGAATAAAAAAAACACCAACGCCGTATAAGCGCTGTCTTTGCTCAGTCCGTTCTTCTTAACGATAAAGTTTGTTATAAACATCGAGACAAATACAACACCCAAAAAAACACATTTAGAAACTAGGTTAAACAACGAATTGTCTGCCGTAACGTGCTTTAATTGGTAGTAAAAAAAGAAAAATAGCAACCCTAAAATTACAGCTGAATAATTTAATGGTGTAGATTTTCTAAAAAAACTTGTAATCATAAGGATATTTTATACTTTTGTGTCTGTAAATATACTACTAACACTACGTAAAATGAAAGCATTTTTTGAAGGAATACAATGGTTATTTGAAAACATCTTATTTGCTCCACATAATTATTTGAGAGAATTAGAGCTTTCTCAATGGTTTACTGCCAACATTATCAATTGGATTTTCATGGCTATTTGCAGTTATGCAACTTGGTATTGGTGTAAACAACTTACAATGCACAAAAACAGTGGCGAAGAAAATCAAGATACAACGGCACATTCTTTCTTAACCAAGTAGGTCGAAACCGATATCTTTTCTATAATACATCGTATCAAAATGTAGTTTTTCTATGTTTTGATACGATTTTTTTACGGCCTCTTGGTAATCATTGCCATAAGAAGTCACTGCCAGAACTCTACCTCCATTGCTTAGCACTTTCCCGTTTTCTAGCTTTGTTCCTGCGTGAAAAACAATAGAGCCGTCAACTTGACCAAGGCCAGATATTTCCTTTCCTTTTTCATAGTCTTCAGGATATCCACCGGAAACAACCATAACAGTTGTCGCGGTTCTTGCATCAATTTCGAGTTGAATTTCATCCAACTTTTGCTTGGCTACCGCCACAAATAATTCAACCAAATCATTCTTCAATCTCGGAATAACCACTTCGGTTTCTGGATCGCCCATTCTAACATTATATTCAATGACAATTGGCTCTCCTTTTACATTGATCAGACCTATAAAGACAAACCCTTTGTACGGAATTTCGTCTTTTTTCAAGCCTTCAATAGTTGGAATGACAATCCGTTGTTCTATTTTTTCTAACAACACGGCGTCCGCAAATGGCACTGGAGAAATAGCTCCCATGCCGCCTGTATTCAGTCCAGTATCGCCTTCTCCTATTCTTTTGTAATCTTTGGCCGTGGGCAGAATTTTGTAATTTTTGCCATCAGTCAATACGAAACAACTCAATTCAATTCCGTCGAGAAATTCTTCGATGACCACTTTTGAACTCGCATGCCCGAATTTAGCGTCTACTAGCATATTGCGCAATTCTTGCTTGGCTTCATTTAGATTATTCAAAATCAGCACGCCTTTTCCAGCGGCCAATCCATCCGCTTTCAACACGTACGGTGGCTGCAAAGTTTCTAAAAACCGGTAGCCTTTTTCAACTGTATCTTTGGTAAAACTATCGTAAGCGGCTGTTGGAACACGATGTTTAATCATAAATTCTTTCGCAAATTCTTTACTTCCTTCGAGTTGCGCACCAAGTTTTGATGGACCAATTACCGGAATTGATTGCAGTTCTTTGTCGTTTAAAAAGAAATCGAAAATACCATGAACTAATGGGTCTTCAGGGCCAACAACTACCATTTCGATGTTTTCTGCAAGTACTAGTTTTTTGATGGCTTCGAAATCGGTTGGATTGATGTTGACATTCGTCGCAATCGAATCCGTTCCGGCATTTCCTGGCGCGACGAAAAGTTGGGTGCAAAGTGGAGATTGCGTCATTTTCCAAGCGAAAGCATGTTCTCTGCCGCCCGATCCTAAAAGTAAAATATTCATAAGTGTTGTTTCGTTGTGTGCGACAAAAATACTGGGTTTTGAATGTTTTTTGTAATTAAATATTAAAAAATTCAAGCTTCTAATATGATAGTTGGGATGAAAGATTATTTTTGATGAAAAATAAGAGTGTCGTGTTGAATCTTTTTAATCTTACGTTGCGACTGAACGGTTTTCCGATTGCGAAAGCGAAGACGGAGTTGGATAGAATTATCTCGCTTTCTAAAGATGATTATAAGACCTTTTTAACACAGAAAAAGAAAGAAATTTTCGACTATCACTTGCTACACAATTCCCACTATAAGAGCATCATTGGCGGTAAGAGGATTGAAAATTGGGGAGACATTCCCGTGATGAAAAAAGTACATTTTCAAAAACCTTTAGAAGAAAGGCTCTCGAACGAATTCACTCGAAAAAATGTGTACATCAACAAGACTTCGGGTTCCAGTGGAGATCCATTTGTGTTTGCCAAAGATAAGTTTTGTCATGCGTTGATCTGGGTCAATATCATGCGCCGTTTTCAATGGTATGGCTTAGATTTTAACCATTCTTGGCAGGCGCGTTTTTACGGAATGCCACTCGATTTTATTGCCAATACACAATTGCGTCTCAAAGATTTTTTAAGTCACCGCTATCGCTTTAATATTTTTGACTTTTCCGATGCCGCCATGCAAAAAATGGTAGCAAAGTTTCGAAGTACCAAGTTTGATTATATCAATGGCTACACCAATTCGATTGTGCTATTGGCAAAATACCTGCAGCAAGAAGATTTGTTTTTAGATGCGATTTGTCCAAGTTTGAAAGTGTGCATTGTTACTTCTGAAATGTTATTTGATGTTGATAAGAAATTATTGGAAGAGCGATTTAGAATTCCAATCATCAATGAATATGGCAGCGCTGAGTTAGATATTATAGCTTTAGAAAATCCAGAAGGAATTTGGATGATCAATTCTGAAACACTATTTGTAGAGATTTTAGATGAAAATGACCAGGTTTTGCCCTATGGTCAGGAAGGCAGAATTGTAGTTACATCCCTTTATAACAAAGCACATCCGATGATACGTTATGAAGTTGGAGACATTGGCATCCTTGACGAAAAAAGCACACTTCAACGCCCTATTCTCAAAAAGTTGACTGGGAGAACCAATGACATTGCCGTGTTACCAAGCGGAAAGAAATCGCCTGGAATGACTTTTTATTCTATAACCAAAAGACTTTTTGATGATGAGGGCAATGTTAAAGAATTTGTCATTACGCAAACCAAACTGGACACCTTTGAAATTGAATATACCAGCGAAAGAGCACTATCAACAAAAGAAATTGAAGAAATAGAACGCGTCTTGGGGCAGTTTCTTGAACCCAATTTGAATTACCTATTTGTTCGAAAAGACACCATCGAAAGAGGCAAAAGTGGAAAGTTAAAACAATTTAAGTCGATGGTTTCAGTTTCTTGATATACCTCGGCTTAATCACCAATTGCGTAAATAAAAACCCCGCCAAACAACAGAGGGAGACGAATACATTAAGCCGATGAAATAGTCTATAAACCCTGAAATTGTGTTGAATTAGTTTTAATTTTGAGGAAGAAATCGAATCTTTTCTAACGCGGTAAAAAGCCAAACTTTCTGGTATAACTTGCGCCGAACGAATTTTTTTTAAAACGGTCAACCAAACCATCCAATCTTGTCTTTTTCGAATACTTGAAATTGGTATTTTCCCAAAAAAATAGGTATCATACATTCCAGTAAGATTCCCCACAAAATTGCAGAAAAACAATTGCCAATACTTTAGTTTTTGAGGTGCTTCAACGAGAACATTTAGTGGAATTCCTTCTTCGTTGATGCATTCATAAAAGGAATAAGTAAACGGAAGGTCATTTGACTCTAGAAATGCTACTTGTTTTTCTAGTTTTTCCGGCTTCCACAAATCATCAGAATCAAGAAAAGCAATATAACGCCCTTTGGCTAAGTCAATCGCTTGATTTCGAGCCACGCCTGCACCAGAATTTTTCTGCAATCGATAAAAACTAATTCTAGGATCAGCATTTATAAATTCATTTACAATTGACTCCGTATTGTCTGAAGAGCAGTCGTCAACAATTATCATTTCCCAAGGGGAGAAGGTTTGGCCCTGAACTGAGCGAATGGTATCCCCAATAAATTTTTCAGAATTATAGGTTGGAGTTATGATAGAAACTAAAACTTCCATTTTAGTAGGCTTTGGCTTCTCCTCGTATTGCATTGACTACAGTGGCAATAACGATTTTGACATCAAGTAAAACCGACCAGTTTTCAACATAAAAAATGTCATATTTGACACGATAAATAATATCCGTATCATTCTCAACTTCACCTCTATAACCATTTGTTTGTGCTAGTCCAGTTATGCCAGGTTTTATAAAGTGTCGCACCATAAATTTATCTATTTTTTGAGCGTACATTTCGGTATGACTTACCATATGAGGTCTGGGCCCGACCACTGACATGTCTCCTAAAAGAACATTAAAAAACTGCGGCAATTCGTCTATACTGGTTTTCCTAATAAATTTACCAACTGCCGTAATTCTAGGGTCATTTTTAGAAACTTGTTCTAAATCTGCAATTGCATTTAGATTCATCGAACGGAACTTAATACAAGAAAATTCATTGTAATTAAGTCCATTGCGTTTTTGCCTAAAAAACACAGGACCTTTTGATTCTGCTTTAATAAAAATTGCCATTAATGGAATCAACCAAGAAAGCAAGCCTACAATGACAATTAGTGAAAAAACGATGTCAAATCCTCTTTTGATGATTTTATTGGTCGCAATATCTAACGGGATATTTCTCAAAGACAATATTGGTAAATAACCGTAATAATCCAATTTAAGTTTCCTTGAAAAAAACTCATTGTTGTCCGGAAGAAATTTCAGAATCTTTAGATTATTATCTGCGAAATCAATAACGTTGTTAATCTGTGTGTTAGATAAGGAATCTAACGAACAGTAAATCTCGTCAATGTTGCTGTCTAAAACAAAAGAATAACAATCCTCAAGACTTGCATCATTTTCTTTTGAGGTGTTAAAAATCTTGGTCAATTGGTATCCATAGTCTGGATTATCTTTGAAAAAAGTTTCCAGTTGATCAACGTCTTTTCCGTGTCCAACAATAACTACTCTCCTGAAATTTCCTCCAAAATGCTCCCGATACTTCTTTAGAAAAAAGGCTACTGATAATTTTGCAACAAAAACAGTTGCTAAACATGCAGATGTATAGAGTAATACTACTTTGGAGTCAGTATTTTTTGTGTAAATTCCAAAAAAGGCAAAGCACGAAATGGTATATAAGATAAACTGCTTGACTAATTTGTTTACTATTGATAATACTTTGGTAAATCTATAAACCTCGTAAAAATCAACATTTATGGCAATTACAACCCATGAAAATGATATAAAAAACGCAAAATAAAGTGAAAACAGATCTTGATAAAATACTAAATATGAAAACATATTAATTATTACCAAATCTAGTAAGTATGAAAAAGGCCTAATGTAAACTGAAAATCTTCGCGTTCTGTTTTTCATTAATTGATATACTTTGAAAAATCTTTGTGCTCTTCTTTTAATAGTTCCTCTGACGAAAGTGATTTGAAATAGTCGTAAGTTAATTTCATTCCGGTACTTCTCGACACTTTTGCTTCCCAGCCAAGAATCGTTTTTGCTTTTGTAGTATCTGGTTTTCTTTGCAGCGGATCATTTATTGGCAAAGGACGAAAAACGAGTTTTTGCTTTGTTCCTGTAAGCTTGATGATTTCTTCCGCAAATTCTTTGATTGTTATTTCGTCGGGATTTCCAATATTTACGGGATAAATATACTCTGAATGCAATAGACGATAAATGCCTTCAACTTGATCATCAACGTAACAAAAAGAGCGCGTTTGTGAGCCATCACCAAATATTGTCAAATCTTCTCCCCTAAGTGCTTGTCCGATAAAAGCGGGAATGACACGACCGTCATTTAATCGCATCCTCGGCCCATAGGTGTTAAAAATCCTCACAATTCTAGTTTCAACACCATGGAAAGTGTGGTACGCCATCGTAATAGACTCTTGAAAGCGCTTCGCCTCATCATAAACGCCTCTTGGACCAATTGTATTTACATTTCCATAATACTCCTCTGTTTGAGGATGAACCAGCGGATCACCGTATACCTCAGAAGTTGATGCTATTAATATCCGTGCTTTCTTTACTCTAGCCAATCCCAAAAGATTGTGCGTGCCAAGCGACCCTACCTTTAGGGTTTGGATAGGTATTTTTAGATAATCGATTGGGCTTGCTGGTGAAGCAAAATGCAGAATATAGTCTAAATTACCTGGAACATGAACGAATTTTGTAACGTCATGGTGGTAAAATTCGAAGTTCTCCAGTTTAAACAGATGTTCAATGTTTTTTAGATCGCCCGTAATAAGATTATCCATTCCGATAACATGAAATCCTTCTTTGATAAATCGGTCACACAAATGCGAACCTAAAAATCCCGCTGCGCCCGTAATAAGAATTTTTTTCATATTGATTTGATTTCCTCCGATTCTTTGCTTGAAGCACCATTAAACAGACAATAAAGTACTATAAAGAAAACGATTCCTCTTTGTCGGCAAAAAAATGATTCCGACAAAAATAGTACTATCATCGTTATTGCAAAAGCTAAATGAAGAAAATCTTTACTAATAAGGGCATTCTTAAAATTTACAAACAACATCACCAACAATAGAAGTAAACCCACGACCCCTAAATCGGCAAAAGTCTGAAGATACTGATTGTGAAAATTATACTCTCCATATATTGCGTCTAGATTGTGCTCCTTTGCTTTACTCCGTATGAATTCTTGTGATGCCTCTAATCCGAAACCATTGAAGAATACTTGTTCTTCAGCTAGTATTTCTAGAAATACTCTAATTTGGTATATTCTAAGTGCAGTTCCCGGGAAATAACTGTTGTGATGAAAATCCTTCTTGTTCCATGCCTCTCCAATACTGACATTATAAATGTTTTGCTTTTCTTTGGTCAGATCGTAGTTTAATGTATTGTCAATAAAAGCAGTTTCATATTCTATCAGGAAACGCTCTCGTACTTTTTTTACGTACAAAATTGAAAATATCAAAAATGCAGAGACTGATAGTATTGTAATTGCTTTTGTGCCCGATGGAATAGTAACAAAAAAAGTATAATAGCATAAAATAATAATAAAATCTATCGTAATAATGCTTTTGGACGATAGTAAGAAAGTAAAAATAACTAATATCGTAAGTCCTGCTTTTTGAAGGAGGTTTTTGTTTCTAATTTGAATGAAAAAAAACAACGCCAATGAGGCAAATACCGACATATAAATCGCGCCAGGATCTGAGGGAACTAAATTTTTATAAAAAAAGCAATTTGTGTCATTTGTTTTTAAGTAGGTAATAAGAGCTTGTGCTAGATAAAATAAGGCATAGAAAACCATTGAAAAACTGTATGCTTTAAAAATCCTACCTTCTGTTTCTTTTGAGAATTGTGAACGAACAAAAAAAGCCGCAGGAATTACTAAGAAAGGCAACGCCTTCTGAAGTCCGAATAAGGATTTTTCGAAATCTTTGGTCCATAGTAAAGTCAAAACCATTAGAACAAATAACGAAATCGGAACGAAAAACTCCCTCTTTACATTAACATTTTTTCTATTAATAAAAAATAGCGTGCAAAACAAAAATATTATGGTTGCAATACTAACAAAAATGTTTTTGAGTGGTAAAGCAAATAATATCAAAAATAAAACATTCTCAAGAACAAGATCTTTTCTAAATAACTTATTTACATATTCCTTAGTAAGAAATTTATAATTATTCATCATTAGTGTTTTCCGTTGTTATTTATTCTTACTTGACCGTCTCTTGTTCAAAACTAATAGAATAAAATTAAGATTGCCGTATAAATATCTTTTCCACATTCTTCCTGGGTCTTGAATTAGTCTAAAAAACCACTCCATTCCAATTTTTTGAAGCCAAACTGGTGCTCGCTTTATGTTTCCAGACAACACGTCAAAGCTACCCCCGACTCCCATGATGAAGTTTACATTTTTTAACACTTCCTTGTTTCTATGTAAGAAAAGTTCTTTTTTGGGAGATGTCATCGCGACAAATAGCATTTGTGGTTTACATGAAACTATTTCCTCAATAATTAACTTTTCTTGGGCTTCGTCAAAGTATCCGTTTGCACTTCCTGCTACAATATCATAATGATAGGTGTTTGAAATGTTAGTTTTGACTTTTTCAAGAACTTCCTGTTTAGCACCAAGCAAATAGACCTTATATTTTTTTTGATCTGCCACTTTCAAAAGATTTGTAAACAAATCAATTCCCGCAACGCGCTCTCTTAATGGTGTTCCCAAAAATTTTGCCGCCCAAACAATGGCCTGCCCATCAGCATTTATAATATCTGCGCTATTTACACTTTCTTTTAATGCTTGATCCTTTTGTAAAGAAACGATTTTTCCTGCGTTTACAACCACATGATGTATTTGAGTTCCATTTTCTATGGCTGTTTCAATCTCAGAAATAGTTTCAGACATAGACAAATTATCAACATACGACCCTAAAAACTCAATCCTATTATATTTCATTTTTTATTCTGTTGTTTAAACTTGACCTGATCAAATAAATGATAATTATCGTATAACTTATTGCCGAGAAATTGCTAAAAAATTGCCCCGCAAAGATAGAAACAATTAATATTGAACCAAATGAAAACAGCAAAATAGACTCGTTTTTTTTCTGTGCATTCAAGGCCAATTTATAGAATAATCTTAAGTAATAAATTGAACCTATTAATCCTAAATTAACAAGCAAATCCAAAACGGACATTTCAAAAAGTGGACACTCCGCAACTCTACCTCCGACGAGATAATTAAACCACTTCCATTGGCTTAGGTAGACGTCTACATTTGAGACAAACTTCAAATTTCGATATGAGGTCACGGCAGTGATAAAACCATCTCTCTTGAAAATTCTATATAAATTAACAAAAGTGGCCTCCAACATGTGCTTCCATTTATCGTAGGCAACAAAAACTATTGTAAAGAAAGCGAACGCAAAAATGTAAAATTCCTTTTTGAGATAAACTTTCTGCGAGATGAAATGATAAATGAATAAAATCAGCAAAAACAAATATATGGCCTTTGTCCCTACCAAGAGACTAGCAACAATTGTCAGTATAAGCAATGCTTTCTTCGCGTTTTCATACAATACTAAATAGTACGCAAATAGCATCGCCGAAATATAAAAATAGGAGGCAGTAATCGATTTTGGCAACAACCCCATATAACCAAATCTAGAGTTATATGTTCTAAAAAACGGTATGCTAAACAAAAACCCCACTATGGTTGTTACAACAACGACTATTATTAGTGCCTTTATTACTTTTACTAAGCTATCTTTTAACTCAGCGTAATTAAGGGAGTTCAAGTAATAATAAAAAACCAGAGGATAACACAGCAAAATAAACTCTCTGCTTGCGTTAAAAAAATCACCAACCGAAAATTCATGATTAAATTTCATCAGTGAAAACTGACCCAATAAAAAAATAACGAGTAGAACCGAAAGATTTAAAACTGATTTATACTTCCTGTCGACAATTATACTTGTTAAAAAAAATAGAAACCAAATAAACTTAAATATTTTAATTACTGGAAGATATATATTCCAACTATAGGTTTGCTCTTTATTAAAAACATCTAAAATAAAGATTGAAACAATAAAAACTAAAAGTATAACTGACTTACTGATTTTTTTCATCAAGGTTTCGGTATAAAAAGAGGTTTGAAAAAAATGTAATAAAAATTATACCCGCATTGTTTTTAAAAATGTTTTCAAAAAAACTTACGCTTATGATTGTAATGCAAAAAATTATTGGTACAAAATTCTTCGAATGTATGGCAAGATGCATATTCATTGATAAGTAAAACAAAAAAACTAACAACCCTAGCAGGCCAAATTCTATAGAAAAAGACAAATACTGATTGTGAGAATCATAATTGTTTTGCGATGATTTTACCAAGCCATTTTTTAAGAAATTTCTTTTTAGTACTTTCTTCTCCATTGCACTACCATAACCAAAACAAGGTTTCTCCAAAATAGTCTTAGAAATAGCAGCCCACCTAACCAGTCTTGAGTCATCTTTGAACTTGCCGTTGTACGCCGAGTTTTTATTCGAAGTTAGATCCCAAACCAATTCACTTGTAAATCTAGAAAATAGGTACGTGTTTTTGATAAACCCAAAGAAAATGGAACCCAATAATAGTACTCCAAAAAAAAATAAAAAGAACTTGGTTTTGTTTACCTTATACTGTTCTTTAATAAAAAGGAATAAATAATAAAAATATACGACAAATGACAAACCGACAATAATTCGAGCATTTAAAAATAAAATTGTTAAAGCGAATACAAACAATGCAAAGTATCCAAAAAAACGAAGCCATTTCTGTTGCTCTTTAGTGACCTTGGAGAGGGTATGTGTAACTGCCACTATCAGGTATAATCCAAAATAGGTGGGGTGAAATCTTAATATTTTTGTGAAATTATGATAAGTGTAATAATAGTTAAATAGGTCTTTATCAATTGTGAAAAGTGGTTTTACGCTATAATATCTAGTGAAATTATTTGTCAACAAAATTAAAGACGCGATAGTTACTCCAATAACCAATCCGTTTAATGAAAATTGATAAACACTTAATAATCTGTCCTTATTAATAAATAAGAGAAAAAAAGGAACCAATAAATAGGTCGAATACCGACCAAATAGTTCAAAAGTTTCTGCTTTTTCTTCTGTGAAATAAAGTCCAATAACCAAAAGCAAAAAGAACGACATTGTTGAAAACAAAAGGGTTTTAGCTGATTTTTGAACGCGTTTTTCTTCAACAACAATCACGAGACAACAAGCTAGAAAAAAAGCCAATCCGAGATTGCCAAATTTTGTAGAGAGTGGAAGTAAAATTCCAAATAGAAAAGAACTTATGTTAAGTAACTTGTCTTTCATTTTTCTTTATATACATCATTGCAAACAGCAAGGCAATGAAATTTCCTGCAATTCCCGAATTATAAATATGCCCTGCAATTGAAGAAATAACAAATAAGACCAATGACATGATAAAAGTCAAATTTGCATATGGATATTTACTTGTTTTTTTCAATTTATAACTCTGAGCCAACAACAAGATAATAAAAAAACAGAACAAAAGAGCTCCTAAGATTCCATAGGCAAAAAATATATCTAACAGGTCTATTTCAACAATATGATGCGTTTTTGATTCATAAAAATATTGCCCTCCACCTATTAATTTTTGAACAATAGTAAAATCATCATTGTAAATGGTAAACATTTTTTTTGCTTCAAGATTTCTACTGGAGAAAATGAAGGTTACAAAATCCAATTTTTCCCAAAAATATTGTAATCGAACAATAATCGGTAGACTCAGAATGGTTTTATACATAAAGAATAAAACCGTAGGGATAATTATTCCTATCGAAATCAGTAATCTCTTCACTGCCGTTAGATTGACATTGAATTTGCCTAAAGTAAAATAAAGAAAAAAACTAGTAGCTAAAATCCCCAAAACACTTGTTTTAGAGCTAATTAATATTGCCAAAAAAATATTAAACAAGAAGAAAAAGAAAAATTTAATCCTGTTTTGATCTACAATTAAGATTTTATGAGCGATAATTCCATAAGTTACCAAAAGAAGCGAAGAGATTTCGTTTCCTGCATAGAAAAAACCTCTTGTGCCGATTTCCCCATATTCGTACATTGGATACCCTAAATGAAGTAGTTTAATTACTATATTAAACGCAAAAACCCAGTACGAAAATTCTAGCCAATAAAATACTTTTTCGACAATTTTGCTGTTGTTTTCTTGAAAAATTCTTTTAAAGTAAAAAAAGGCAATCAATAGTGATAGGTATTTTGTTGTCTTAATAAAATCTTGGAAGACAAAACCAAAACTAAAAGATGTTAGGGCTTGCACTACCGATCCCAAACAAAAAGTGATAAAGGCAAAGTAAATTATAGTAATCGTTGTCGTTCCCAGAATTCTAATAAGCATTAGAACGAGAATTAGAATTTTATATAATTGGCTAATCGATATTGGAAGATTTATATTGTTTTGCAACAGAACGCCGTTTAACATGTCTACTGGCAGAACCCACAAAAGCAAAAACAGTATTAGACTATTATATTGGTATATTGATAATTTCATAATTAAGAATTCTGATTTCCTTCAAACCAATAATAAATGGATAATAACAAGAATATTTGTTTTTCTTTATTTACTCCTGAGCGGTGTGTCTTGAATAAATTGATAACTTCTTTTTTGTCAAAAACCTTAAAGAAGTTCGACTCGCATTTATTTAATTCGTTAATATAATAAGACCCTAAATCTTCTTTAAACCATTTGTTTGTTGGCGATTGGAAGCCTAATTTTTTGCGATTTACAATTTTTTCCGGCAAAACAACTTTTGCAAATTCCTTATGAATGTATTTTCCAACACCTTTTCTTATTCGCAAAGAATAAGGTAGTGTTTCAATATAATTTACCAATTCATTATCCAAAAGAGGCACGCGTGTTTCCAATCCGAAATTCATTGAAACTTTGTCTGTATAAATTAATAAATCATCGGAAAGGTTCATTCTAGTATCAATTGACATCATCGCCTCTACGCTTTCTTTTGATTTACAATCTAGTAGGTCATAAAAGTATTTAATTTTAGCGTAACTATTTACGTCTTTGGAATTAATTAATTTCAAGATCTCCTTATCGCTAAATAAGGAATAAACATTTTCAAATCTCTTAATAATATCGCTCTCACCCAGCGAATTTAATGATCTCGAGATTTTCTCATTTTTAATTAAACTAGAAAATGGCTTAGCTGCATCAAACAAAATATTAGGCACATAGTTTCTGAATATTTCTCCTTTATATCTGTCGTACCCTCCTAGTGGCTCATCGGCACCTTGCCCCGTTAGTACAACCTTTAAAGATTTAGACACTTCTTGATTTAAATAATACATCGGAATTATAGAAGTTGTCCCCAATGGTTCTTCAACGATTTGACTAATCTTTTTTAGTCCGTTAACAAAATCATTTTGAGTTAAAAATATTTCGTGATGATCTGTATTAAGAATGGCTGAAGATTCTCTTGCATAAATAAGTTCATTTACTGGATTTTCTTCTTCAAATCCCACTGTATAGGATTTTATTTTATAATCTAGGTTCTTTCCGGCAAAATACGTTACCAATGCTGAATCTACACCACCACTTAATAATGTTCCAATTTCAACATCGGACATCAATTGTCTTTTTATCGCATTTTCGAACAATTGGCCATAATTGTCGATAGCGTTGTGTAATGTGGCATTTGTGTTTATCGAGATACTTTTGATAAATGAAGCAATCGAAACCCTGTAAGTATTTAAATCAAATTCTAAAATGTGTCCAGGTCGTAACTTCTTGATATTATCATATAGTGTTTCAGGCGCGGGATTGTATCGCAATTTCAACAATTCTGCAAGATTCTCAACTTTTAGTTTCGTGCTAATCATCTTCTTGATTGGCCTAATTTCAGATGAAAAAACGAGCTGGTTATTTGATATATAGTAGTAGAGCGGTTTTACACCAAAAGCGTCTCTTATCAAATACAGTTTGTTATTAATATTGTCCAGAAGCCCAATGGCAAAGATTCCATTAAAATCGGATACGCAGTTTATGCCTTTTTTTGCAATGTAATTCAGGATTGTTTCGGTATCAGAATGGCCATTAAAAGCAACTTCCTCTAATTCCTTTCTTAACTCTAGATGATTATAAATTTCCCCGTTAAAGATGATACTGTATTGTTCGTCTTTAGTTTCCATTGGCTGGTTACCTGACTCGGATAAGTCAACAATAGACAATCTTCTATGTCCAAAACAAACTAAGTTTTTATTATTGTATTTTTTTATTTGACCAAAGTCTGGACCTCTATGTTTTATAGTGTCGAGAACGGAATCGTCAAAATCAAAATTTATTGAACCTAATATACCACACATTTTTTTAGAGTATTACATTTCTTAAAGCGTCTATTTCTTTTTCACTTATACTATTATCGCTAAAATCCTTCATTTTAGTATTCCCTTGCAACACAATATTTTGAAACAGCAGGTTATTGTTCGTTATTTCTACAATTTTACTTGCTAGTTCATTAATGTCTTTTGCCAAAATTCCTGTTACACCGTCTTCGATAAATTCTTCTCTAGAAGAATTATTTATGGTGGCCAAGAGCAACCCTGAGGACACTGCTTCTAACATCGTAACGCCCTGAGAATCAAAACGGGTTGTGGAAATAAACAAATCATAAGACCGAAAGGTTTCCTTCATATTTGCACGATCTAGAAATTTCGGAATAATCTTAACCCTCTTTTCAAGGTTCATTTTGACAATTAGCTTTTCATAACTTAACAACAACTTCCCTTCTCCATAAATGTCTAATGTATAATCATCCGGTAACAGCGACATGAGTTCAATGGTCTGTTCAATGTTATAAACCTTACTCGAAAATGAACGAATGGAGACCATTTTTCGGGGGTTACCACTTAGTTCTGGCTTTAAGTCAAAGAACTCCGTGTCAATCCCGTTGGGAATTATTAAAGATTTATCAAACTTCACGTTAAGATTTTTTTCAGCTGTGCTTTTCATCCATATCGAAGGAAAAAGCGCTAGACTATTTTTCCTGCTTTTAGTTCTATTGAAAAACGAACGCATATGCGGAATTACGAAAAAATCTTTAAAAAAAAACTTTGCAATTTGCTTTACTGAAAAGTCAAAGTCAAAACCATATTGACCATATTTTTGCACTTCTGAACCATGCAAATATATGGCGTAAGGGATATTGTTTTTAATGATATACTTATAAATTGGAAGGCCGCTTTCTTTACTAAAGGGATATATATTAAGAAGATGAAGGTATAATAAACTAGCGTCCGAAACCAACTCTAGAATCTTCTCGTTGCTTGCTTTTACAACATTTACGCCGTCATAAACGTAATTTTCATTTTTATTTGAAGGTACAAAAACAGTAACTGAATCACTTTTTTGAAGATACCGCGCCCTAGTATGCACAAACATATGATTGTATGGCTGGGATGCAGAAGGATACCTAGATGTTATTATTGCTATATTCATCTTGTTTCGAAAAATGCCTCTCAGCAACTATTATAATTAGAATAAACACCACAATGTTTGAAAGTGTATTGGTCATAATGGCTCCAAATAAGCCGAATTTTGGTAAAAATAGCACTATCGAAATAATATTTGTTAAGGCTCCAGCTAACATAATATAAAAACGCTGTTTTTGTTTGTTTAACAAAACTAGCATCATTTCATAACCAGAACACAAAAAGCTGGTAAAGATAATGGTTAATATACAAACTAATGATTTTTGAATTTCTTCGTTATACTCCAAACCTGTAATTAGTTTGATGATGGGTTCTCCAAAAAAATAAATTCCCAATAATCCTACTAATAAGAGTGCCGAAAATGGAAAGTGTAGTTTTCTAAATGCAGGTCTTATTTTGTCGGTAGGAACTGACTTTAGATGACTTAATAGTACTTGCGAAACGGCTACATTTACTAAGGCAAATGGCGCTATCAAAATTAGCAATGCTCTATATTCTCCATAAACCTTGTTACTTATTACGTAAAACAGAATCAGCATTCCTCCTTGAGAGTAAATTGCCGTTACAATTTCTTGCAAACCAAAGTAAAATCTTCTGTAAAAACTATTTTTAAGACTTAGTGTGGTAAGATTTATGTTTGAATAGAGTTGCTTGAAATCTAGTTCGCTAGAAAATTTCATTGCTAGCCGAAGCATCAAAGCATTTACAAAAATTAAAATTAGAAGAATCAACATGACGGAAATGGGGCCTACGAAATATAAGTAGGCACATAATAGTAAGACCAATAATGAAAAAACGCTGAATATCTTCAGTTCAAAGGAAAAATTACCAATTCCTTTTATAAAAGAAAAAATAATTGCATTTATACTTAATATCAAACTCAACACTAGCCCAAGTGGAATCAAATCTTTGTTCGGCAATTGTGGATTTACTAGAGCAATATAGGTTAGAAAAGTCACCAATGACACAAAAAACAAAAACAAGATAATACTGATAGAATTTGCCAATTCTTGATACCCTTTCTTCGATTGCTCCGATTTATTTATCAAATAAACTGGGCTTCCAAAAGGAAGGATGGCAACCATAAAATTAGAAATTGAAAAGACAAAAGAAAAAACCGCAAACATATTAATGCTGAGTGTTTTCAATAATATGATAGACAAAAACCATCTGGACCCAAACTGAAGACCTTGCGAAATATTATTTAGAAAAATTTTTCTTAAGAAATTTGATGTCATTTTAGAGGATTATTTTTTTTGGCTTTTTGTTCTATAAAGTCAAGTTCTTTAGTTCTATCAAAATATACATTTATTTCTCGTAACGCAACCATTTCATCATTTCTAAAGTCTAAAAACTTGATTCTTAATTCTTTTGCATAAATTATCGATGGAAAATAGTACGTATCTATAAAAGTTTCGAAATTATCTGTTTTATAATAATTTCTGCACCTTTTTCGCAATTGATAAGCCTCGCAATATTTTGTCCAATTATTATTTTTGTCCAGATAATATACCTCGAAATTTCTTGGAGATGAATCTTCTGATATTGCGTAAAATGTTATCGCTTCAATATCTTTTACTTCCGCCTCTTCTGAGACTACATGTGAAGAAATGCTATTAAAAGCATTAAACTTTATCGTCAAATCTGTTCCCTTTTGATTGGTACTCCAATAATTTCCATAGCTCCACAATCCATCATCTAGTTTATCAACGCCATAATTTATTGGTTCTATACTGCTAGATGCCTCTATTTTAATAAATTTATTTACGTTATAAAAATCCGTAACTTTTTCTGTGTCATACTTTAAGAATTTGTGAGCATATTCTTTAAATATTGATTCCTTTGTCCAAACAAAAAGTGTTAATAATTGATATATTTCTAATTCATGATAGTGATCAGGATCATCATTAATAGCTGATGCATAGGCCGGTTGATCATAGTTTACTTTGCTATAGTAACTTGTAAAAGCGGCATCATATTCGTTTATTTTGGCTTTTAAGCTGTCAATTCCAATATCAAAGTACTTTTTAGCTTCTTTATTTCCTGTTGTTTTATAGCTATAATATAATCCCGACAAAGAAAACATATAACCATTCAAAACATGAGAGTTTGGGTCTGCATATTCTTCGTAATAAATAGAGTTCCCCCAAAGACTTTGGACACCGCCCTTTTCTATTGTTGCACCGAAAGATTTTACCATTTTGTTTGCAATGTCTAAATAGATTTTTGCTTTTGTTAGCGAATAAGCCTCAATCATTACGCCAATACCAAATCCTTGAGACATTGCTGAACCACATGGCGGCTTTAATTTATAAGGTTTGACAATAAAGTCATATTGCAATACGGCGAAATCATCTATATAAACTATATTTTCTTTAATAAATTTAGCAATTTTCAAAAAAGAAGCTTTGCTTTTTGGGTTTTTAGTTTCAACATAGTTGGCATAATAATGCAACGCAATTTGTGTGTATTGAATTGGATAATAGTGATGTTCATTTTCATATAATAACATTGGAATTTCGTTCGAATCCCGAAAAACACTGTTAAACTTATCAATATCTTTATTTACAAATGGAAATATTGGCGCCATTGGAGGAATTGCCTTTTCTACTTTTCTATTCGCATTGCAATTAATACTTACTAATATTAGCAACAACAGTCGAACTAATTTCATTTCATTTAAATTAATTAATGATTTTTTTGAAATCTAAACAGTTTTTACAATTGGTGTTGATTTTCTTTTTCTTTCAAGAACGAATTTCCCATTAATACCTTCTGGGGTTTTTATTAAAAAAAACACATCAGAATTTAGCGTTCAATTGTTTTTCATTTGAATTTTACTAGTTAATGAAATGATTAAAATCTGTGCTTTAATGAAAGTCCAAAAACTAAATTTTATTCCAACCACTACAACAATTGCCTTTGTGTTTTGGTTTCCTTAATAATTTACCATCACCTTTTTACTACATAAACTATACAGTTCCCTTTTAGCTTACCGAAGGGCAAATGTATGTTTTTTATCTCTTAGTTGATGTGAAATAAACTAAATGCACCGTTGAAAATCTTCATTTATTGCAGATAAAACAGGAGTCTAAAGTCTATTTTTTTGTTATAAACCGCAAAAATATCATAGAAATTATAGCCTTACACTTAGGGGCAAACGCAAAAGAATTCACGTTTATTTGGTTTGTCTTCTAGCTACATCATGCTTCTAATATTATAGTTTACCATTTTGTATTCACGCTCTTCTGATTTTTCTTTAATGTGTATCCGCCGCTGCAATCCATTTTTGTCTTATTTCTAGATTTTGTTTAACCAACGTCAAAACTACTAGTGAATTTGTTTTTTTTCTAAAATTTCTGCATTTCAAAGAGAATTTTCGCTTTGTATCGATAATTTATCGCATTTCATTAACAATTACATAATTTCACGGCCTTATTAATCAATACTTTAAAAAAGTCATGAAAAAAATTACCCCGTTTTTTATCACTTTGCTTTTACTGTGCTTGTCTCACACAACTAACAGTCAAAACATTGTAATTAATGAAATCTTAACCTCTAACTCCATTATCAATCAAGACGAAGATGGTTCTTATCAAGATTGGATTGAAATTCGTAACAATGGTGCTACAACCGTCAATTTGCATAATTACGGATTGTCTGATGACGTCGCTATACCTTTCAAATGGAGCTTCCCAACTGTTTTCTTAGGTGCAGGTCAATATATGCTCATTTGGTGCTCCGATAAAGATAGAGCTATCCCAGGAAGCCCGCTTCACACCAATTTTAAGATTAGTTCGGCAGGTCAAACTCTTGTCTTGACGACTGATGCTGGATTAACCCTAGACACCGTTACAACGCCAGCAATGCTTCAGAATATTTCTTACGGACGCATTCCAAATGGCACTGGTCCTTTTCAGTTTTTTAATGTGGTTACTCCAGAGGCTGCCAACGGTAGTGTTGCCTATACTGAAGCGCTATCGCCTCCAACATTCTCTCAAGAGTCTGGGATTTTAAGTGCTAATTTTGATTTGACTTTATCGACAGCCGTTCCAGGATCAACAATCTTATATACATTAGATGGCTCTGAACCTCAATTATCTAATTTAGGCGGGACTACTTACACTTATAAAAATCAATACCAACAAGTTAATTCAGCACAGCCAATAGGTCCGCTTTTGACAAATAGTTTTAGAACTTATCAATATAGTGCACCAGTAGCAATTGCAGATCGTTCTTCACAACCCAACAAAATTTCTGCGATGTCTACTACTTTCTATTTTAATCCTACTTATATGCCGACCTCGCCTGTTTTCAAAGGAACTGTTGTTCGTGCCAAATTAGTAAAACCAGGAGCGCTTGAAAGTAAGACGGAAACAAAAACCTATTACATTTCGCCTTCAGGAACCAATCGTTTTACTTTACCTGTGTTAAGTTTAAGTCTTGATGAAAATAAATTATTCGACTACAATTCAGGTATCAGTGTAGCTGGAGTCGACTTTGATAATTGGAGAAGCGCCAACCCAGATGCAGACCCAACTTACGAAGCGGACAATGCCAATTACTGGCGAAAAGGTATTGCCAACGAAAAGGTGGCTAATATGACTTATTTGGTAAATGGTGTGGAAGTTCTTAATCAAGATATTGGTATTCGAATTCACGGTGGTGTTACGCGATCTTTTAGAAGCAAATCCTATAATCTGTATTCGCGTGCCGAATATGGCAAAGACAATATGCATTATAATTTCTTCTCTAATCTAACCGAAAATCGTTTTACAAACTTAGTTTTACGAAATTCTGGAGGTGACTTTATTCATACCATGTTTAGAGATGCGTTATGCCATGCTTTAGTAAGAAACCTTAATTGTATTACTGAATCTTATCAGCCAACAGTTTCTTTTATCAATGGTGAGTATAACGGAATACTGAATCTTCGTGAAAAATACGACGACAATTATTTTTCCCGTACGTTCAATATTTCTGGAAATGAATTAGATTACTTAGCCGATCGAGGTCTTGCAGATTATGGCAACGTTGTTTACGGAGACGATGTTCATTACCAATCAATGCTGTCCTATTTGAATACCAATAGCATGGGCATTCAATCGAACTATGATTACATCAAAACTCAATTGGATCCAGACAGTTTTAGCGACTACGAAATCACAAACATCTATCTTCAAAATGTAGATTGGCCAGGGACAAATATCGAATATTGGAGAAAGAAAACCGCAAGCTACATTCCAGATGCTCCTTACGGTCACGACGGAAGATGGCGTTGGGCGCTTCACGATTTAGATGATACTTTTAGTTTGGCAGCTGGTCTAGACATTAACTTAAACACGCTAGCTTTAGCAACGGAGCCAAACGGACCTGATTACCCAAATCCAGCATGGTCAACTTTCGTTCTTAGAAAACTGTTGGAAAGTCCAGTTTATAGAAATGACTTTATCAATCGTTTTGCTGACTTAATGAATACAACCTTCCTTCCAACAAGAGTGGTGAATATGCTTGATGTGATGAAGTCTAATATTGAGCCTGAAATTGCAGAACACATTGCGAGATGGAAACTACCTGAAACGGTGGCTAACTGGCAAGTTTATCTGCAACAAGAACGTAATTTTGCTAACCAAAGACCTGCTTATCAAAGAAACCATATTCGTTCTCAATTTGGAATCGCATCAAATATTAATGCAACATTAGATGTGTCGAATGAAGCACACGGTTATATCAAAATTAATACAATCGAGATCAAACCTGGAACACCAAGTATCGAAACCAATCCGTATCCTTGGACAGGCGTTTACTTTTCGAATATTCCAGTTACATTGAAAGCGATTGCTAAACCTGGTTTTGTATTTAGTAACTGGACTGGTGCTTCATCAAGTAACAATCCTGAAATTACAATTTCCTCTGCAGATAGTTTTGCTGTAACTGCTGTTTTTGTTCCAGAAGTTATGCCTTCAAGTCAACCGATATACTTTTGGATGATGAATTCAGCCATTCCGAATAACATTCCTCTTGAAACGCTAAGTACAACATTCAAAGCTGGAGCAATTGATGGTGTGATACAATATCAATCATGTTTGGTTGGTTATCCTTTTACTGCCGCCGATTTGGTAAATTGGAGAAAAGCTTCAATGGAACGTAGAAACAGCCCGACAAATATCAATTATATTCCACTTGCTAACAATGATTTGACATTTGCAGCGAGTGATATGAAAGGTTTACAAATTAAAGAACCTTTGCAAAATGGTAGTCTAGGAAATACAATGGTCTTCAACTTTCCAACAAATGTAAAAAAAGACATTAAGTTTTCATTTGCAGCCATCAACGAATTGACCAATGCAACGGCAATTCTAATTGACTATGCAACTAATGCTGGAGCACCTGTTTGGTTGACTGCTGGATTGGCTTCAAGCACATTGCCTTTAACTGGCACTTATCAATTATTTGATATTGATTTCTCGTCTATAACAGCAGCCAACAACAATCCCGATTTCAAAATTCGTCTTCGTTTTACAGGAATCAATATGACCGCAGACACTGGCGCAAGAATTACTTTCAATAATATTGCGGTTCATGGTACAGAAATGACATTAGCAGTAGCACAAAGTAATGTTCAATTATTTTCTGTTTATCCAAACCCAGCCTCTGAAGTAGTAAATGTGGTAGGCATTAATCAAATTGGTGTCGTCAACTACAAAATCTTTGCTATCGATGGCAAACAAATAAAAGAAGGCAAAGTAGAAAATTCACAAATTGATTTAACTTCATTGTCCAACGGATTGTATTTACTGCAATTAGAAACTGAAGGTAAAATAGAAATCAAAAAAATAAGTAAAAAATAAAATAATTCTCAATAGAATTGCACTTTTTGAGGCAATTGTGTTACTAAAATTAATAGTAATACAATTGCCTCTTTTTTACGCTGTAATGCCCTGTTTTTATTAGATTTCCCGTTTAACGATTTTTTCTGTTTTCTGCCGACTAAAAGTGCGCTTTCGTCGCCGATGGCGTAATTTTATGCTGTCAAAAACAAAACAGAATGAAAAAAATTTCTTTAGGGCTGTTCGTCCTACTTTTCGCCGTACAATCAATCAAAACACAAGCACAATCAGTTGTTATCAACGAGATTCTTGCGTCAAACACTGTATCCATTCAAGACGAAGACAGTTCGCATCAAGATTGGATAGAATTATACAATTCGGGATCTACTAGCGTAAATCTTTTAGGGTTCGGATTATCAGATGACCCGCTACTCCTTTATAAATGGACATTCCCAAATGTTTCTCTTGGGGCTGGACAATATTTGATTGTTTGGGCATCCGACAAAAACAGATCTGTGGCGGGTAGCCCATTGCACACCAACTTTAAAATCAGTGCCTCAGGAGAAACGCTTTACTTAACAAATACTGTGGGTACAGCAATTAGTACCGTTCCGGCTGCCAATTTGCAGGCCGATATTTCCTACGGAAAATTTCCCAACGGAACAGGACCATATGTATTCTTCGGGACACCAACGCCAAATGCAGTAAATGCAACCGCGGGATTTTCAGAAGCGCTAAATCCGCCTGTTTTTTCCCAATCCTCAGGTTTTCTGACCGCTGGATTTAATTTGACCATTTCTTCACCAGATCCTGGAACTACGATTTTGTATACACTTGACGGATCTGAGCCTGACGAAAACAATTTAAGTGGAACGACTTATAATTATAAAAATCAATATCCGAAAAACCCTGGGCAGGCATTTGGTCCTTTCCTGTATAATTCGTTTAGAACCTTGCAATATTCGGCGCCGATTGCCATCGCCGATCGGTCTTCTCAAGCAAACAAGGTTTCTGCCATGTCAACGACTTATGATTTTACGCCGCCATACATTCCGAATGGACCAATTTATAAAGGAAACATCATTAGAGCAAAAGTGATCAAGCCGGGTGCGTTGTCTAGTAAAGTGGTGACCAAAAATTATTTTATAACGCCCTCTGGACCAGCAAAGTATTCGCTTCCTGTACTTTCCTTTAGCTTCAACGAAAATCAATTGTACGACTATGAAGATGGTATTGCTGTGGCTGGTGTCGACTTTGATACTTGGAGAACTGCCAATCCAAACACAACGCCTGATAGTGAAATTGGAAATTTTGCAAGATCTGGCATCGAAAACGAACGCAAAGCCAACATGCATTACTTCGTTAATGGTCTAGAAAAAATAAATCAAGATGTCGGCATCAGAATTCGTGGTGCTTATTCGAGAGTATATCCAAGTAAATCATGGAACATTGCCGCTCGATCTGATTTTGGAGATGATAATATGTCTTATAAGTTCTTTGCCGATGAACCGTATACTAGTTATGAAAGGCTAAGTGCCAAAAGTGGTGGAAGTGACTTTTATAATACCATGTTTAGAGACGCCATGAATCATCAATTGGTGAAGGATTTGCGTATGGAAACCGAATCCTTTCAACCGATGGTTGTTTTTATGAATGGAGAATATTGGGGACTTCTCAACATGCGTGAAAAGTACGACAATAACTACTTCAAACAGGTTTACAACATCGATGCGGTTGACTTGTTAGAGAATCAGGGTGCCATTCAAGAAGGTGATGCTGTCGACTATAATAACATGTATAGCTATATTTCAAGCAATACATTTACTAGCGATGCGAACTATACCTATCTCCAAACCCGCATGGATACAGATAATTTTATAGATTATTTCACCACAAATATTTACTGTCAAAATAGTGATTGGCCAGGAAACAATATTATTTATTGGAGAAAAAAAACAGCGGGTTTTGTCGCCAATGCGCCTTATGGTCACGACGGAAGATGGCGTTGGGCGATTCATGATATGGATAGTACTTTGCGGAACTCTAGCTACAATTCACTTCAGGACGCAACGTCAACAGTCGATGTTGGTCCAAATCCTGCTTGGTCTACTTTAATTCTCAGAAAGTTATTGGCAAACACGACTTTTAAAAATGATTTTATTAATCGATTTGCCGACTTGATGAATACGAACTTCTTGTCTTCAAGAGTTGTTGCAAAAATTGATGAAATTTCGGCAGTCATTGCGCCTGAAATGAATGATCAATACTTTAGATGGAAAGCGCCTGCTGACAATGGCGATTGGCAGTACCATTTGAATGCAGAAAAAACATTCGCCAACGAAAGACCTGCTTATCAAAGAACGCATATTCGCTCTAAATTCGGAATTTCATCAAATATCAATGCGACTTTAAATGTATCTAATTATAATCATGGATATGTAAAAATAAGCACCATTGAAATTAAAGATGGAACACCGGGCATCACCGGAAATCCTTATCCTTGGACAGGAATTTATTTTAGCGGCATTCCACTTAAACTTAAAGCCATTGCCAAGCCAGGCTACGTTTTTAGTAATTGGACCGGAGCTTCGACTAGCACCAACGCCGAAATTACCATTACGCCAACAGCAAACTTTTCGATAACCGCTGTGTTTGTTCCGGATGGAATCACTGATGTTAGTGTTCCAATTTATTTCTGGATGATGGATGGAAATATTGTCAACGGAGCACAACTAACGTCCTTAAATTCAACGTATGAACTCGCAACCAACGGCGTAATTCAATACCAATCTTGCAACACCGGTTATCCGACAACCAATGGCGGTAAATCTTCTATGGAAAGAAGAAATAATCCAACAACCATCAATTATAGACAAACCGTAAACGGAAATATTCCTTACGCCACAAGCGATATGAAAGGACTGCAAATCAAGCAACCATTTCAAAGCGGCGGTTTAGAAAATACAATGGTGTTTAATTTCTCAACCTTAGGATATAAGAAAATCAAGTTCTCTTTTGCTGGTGTCGACGAAGGTGCCGCTTCAGCCATTGCAATCGATTATGCCGTAAATACTGGAACTCCTGTTTGGATAACCACAGGATTAGCTTCCTCCTCCCTACCCTTGACCGCTGTTTATCAATTGTTTGAAGTTGATTTTTCTACAATTACAACTGTAGACAACAATTCCAATTTCAAAATCCGATTGCGATTTACTGGCCCGAATATGACGGCCGATTTAGGGAATCGGGTTACTTTTAATAATATTGCGGTTGATGGTGTGAAAATTCCTTTGTCCTATCCTTCTCCAAATATCTTTAATGTGGGAACGGCAATCACAAATTTAGCGCCTTCCACAACGCGAATAATGACTAGTTATTCGATTACGCCTAGCCTACCTTCGGGGTTAACGTTAAACACAACTACGGGTATTATTTCTGGAACACCAACGATCGCCTCTGTCGCATCTAATTTCACTGCTACAGGAACTTACGCTAGCGGAACGGAAACATTTATTTTGAATATTACGGTTAATGATAGTGCTCCTACTTCTTTAACTTATGCTTCACCAAATATATTCACTAAAGGTATTGGAATTGCTACATTAACACCTACGTCATCGGGTGGTGCTGTAGTGAACTATAGTGTCTCTCCAAGTCTGCCAGCTGGGTTGTCTTTTGATCCGATTAATGGCGCTATCTCTGGAATTCCAACTGCAGTCACATCCATTGCAACCTATACCGTAACCGCTAGCAATTCAGGAGGAAGTACTTCCTTTGGAGTTATAATTACGGTTAAGGATATGGCGCCAAGTGCATTGAACTATACTTCGCCTAATATATTTACAAAATCTGTAGCGATTGCTAATTTAGTTCCAACTTCATCGGGAGGAGCGGTTGTGAATTACACTGTTTTCCCCACATTGCCTGCTGGTTTGTCATTAAATAATACAATTGGGGTTATTTCAGGGACGCCAACTACCATTAGCGGAACGGCAACTTATACAGTAACCGCTAACAATACCGGTGGATCAACCAACTTTGGTATCAGTATTAGAGTTAATGATATCGCTCCAAGCACACTGAGTTATAATTCACCAAATATTTTCACGAGAGGAACGACGATTACTAGTTTAAATCCTGCTGTTTCAGGTGGAGCAGTTACTAGCTATAGTATTAGTCCATCTTTGCCTAGTGGACTTTCATTTAGCACTTCAACAGGAAGAATCTCAGGAACGCCAACTGCAATTGCATCAACTGCGATTTATACAGTGACGGCTAGCAATACCGGTGGCTCGACAACTTTTGGTGTTGTTATTACTGTGAATGATGTTGCGCCTAGTGCATTGAGTTATAATTCCCCAAATGTTTTTACAAGAGGTACAACGATTACTAGTTTGAACCCTTCAGTTTCTCGCGTAACAGTGACTAGTTATAGTATTAGTCCATCTTTGCCTGCTGGACTTTCATTTAACACCTCAACAGGAAGAATCTCTGGAACACCAACGGCAATTGCTGCAACAGCGACTTATACAGTGACGGCTAGCAATAC
>CANHEA010000021.1 GCA_947459635.1 Flavobacteriaceae bacterium
ATCCCGATGGCGGTATCCATCTGCATGCTAGAAAATTAGTTTTTATACATCCTGTTTCAAAAGAAAAAATTGAAATTATGGCGCCAACTCCAAAAAATTCAGTTTGGGATGCAGTTTAAATTCTATAAAATTGTACTTTTACCTTCCATCAAATCAACCTAATATAGAATCTTATGAAAAAAATTATTATCTTTTCTTTAATCACTTTTACTTTTAATGCATTTGCACAGGATCATTTTACTGGTGTAACTACTTCCTCCCGCGTTGGGATATTAAACGCTGGCATCAATCCCGCAGAACTACCAAATCTATCGAAAAGGTTTGAAGTAAACATCTACGGATTGAGCCTCAATTTTTCAAATAACATCATTGGTCTCAAAGATATTGATTCAGACACCAATATCGAAGATTTGCTTTTCACAGGCGACAGAATCGTAAACGCCGCTGCCGACATTGAATATGCAGGTCCCGGTATGGCGATGAAATGGAAGCAATGGGGATTCGGAATTTCATCAAAAGGTCACATCAAGTTTGACTTGGTTGATATTGATCCTAAATTTGGGAATGCTATCTTTAACAGAGATGAAATAACCGAAAGTGACCCAACACTTTTGATAAAAAATGATTATAATCAAAGAATGACGGGTGTTTCTTGGGGCGAAATTGGCTTCTCGGCTGGACGAACTGTTTTCGAAAATGAAAAACACCGATTTAACGCTGGAATTACGTTCAAACTTTTATTTCCGGGTTCGTATGCGAACTTGGGAATTGATAAATTTGAAGGAAAAGTATCCACCTTTGACCCGAATCCATTAATTACTGATCCTTATTTAACTACCAGCCAACCAGTTAATATCAACTTTTCTTATTCCGGAAATTTGGCGGATCGTTTTACAGATGCAAACGACTATATAAACTCCGTTTTTGGTAAGTTAGGCGGAGTTGGGACAGACTTGGGTATCAATTACCAAATGAAGGATGGCGACAAGAAATACAAAATCAATGCAGGAATGTCGATTCGAAATATAGGAAGTTTGACTTTTAAGGATTCAAACAATTCTTCTAATTCTTATACTTTAGATATTCCCGAAGAGGGACCCAATCGTCTCTATCTAAACGACGTTAACGATACAGAGAGTCTTGTAGAATTAGAGTCATACTTATATGATAGAGGTTTTTTAAGCGGTGAAAAATCAAACAAAGACTTCCGAGTAAAACTCCCAACACTCTTATCTATCTACGGAGATTTCAAAGTATACCACAAGTTTTACATCACTGGTTATCTGCAACAGAAAATGGGTGACAACAACGAAAACCGACAAATTACCGCCCAAAACAGTTATAGTATTATTCCTAGAATCAATTTGGGTTATTTCGAAGCTTATATTCCGTTTTCAAGCAACGAAATTTCGGGATCCAATACAGGGTTGGGTTTACGCCTAGGTGGTTTTTATATGGGATCGAGTTCTGTGATTTCAACACTAAGCAGCAACACCAAGAAAGTCGATTTTAATATGGGCTTCCGCTGGGCATTCTTATAGAAACTGGCCTAAAATATAGGAAGTACTTAAAAAATCGAGATGAATCTTACTTCGGATATCAGCCATCGTAAAAAAAAACTCATTCGTTTATTGCACGAATTAGAGCTGCAAGAAGATGCGATACTAAGTGCACTTTACTCCGACTTTAAAAAACCAGCATTTGAAGGATTGGTTACGGAAACAGCGTTAGTCAAATCTGAATTAAAATACACCATCAGAAATATCAGCAAGTGGGCGAAACCAAAAATGGTTTGGCCTTCGCTGATTAATTTTCCTTCATCTGATTTTATTTACCAAGAACCTTACGGAAAGGTACTTATCATTTCACCTTGGAATTACCCTTTTCATTTGGCGCTATTTCCGCTAATCGCAGCATTTGCAGCAGGAAACCAAGTCGTTCTAAAACCCTCTGAATTAGCGCCACATACTTCAACTTTAATTTCCAAAATCATAGGGGGCGTTTTTGAAAAAACAGAAGTAGAAGTTATCGAAGGCGATCTAGAAGTATCGCAAGAACTTCTTACAAAACGTTGGGATTATATTTTCTTTACTGGGAGCGTTGCAGTTGGAAAAATAATCGCGCAAGCCGCCGCTCGAAACCTGACGCCTGTAACACTTGAACTAGGCGGGAAAAGTCCATGTGTCGTTGATGAAACTGCCGATTTACAACTCGCTGCAAAACGAATCGTCTGGGGTAAATTCCTCAATGCTGGACAAACCTGCGTCGCTCCTGATTTCCTTTTGGTACACACTAATGTCAAAGCGAAATTTATAAAGTATTTAATAGAAGAAATTAGAAATGCTTATGGCGAAAATCCAGAAATTTCACCTGATCTAGCGCGAATTATTAATCAAAAAAACTGGTTAAGATTAACGCAATTGCTAAAGGAACAGCAAATTATTACCGGTGGTTTTTCTGATGAATCTGCATTGTATATTGCTCCAACACTCATCGATGAACCGTCACTTGAAAGTGACATCATGAAAGAGGAAATATTTGGTCCATTGCTTCCAATATTGACTTACAGGGGAGAAAGCGAACTAGACGAGATTCTGGGTCAATTTGAAAAACCGCTGGCATTTTATCTATTTTCCACCTCGCGCTCATTTATAGCAAATTGTCTTTCCAAATATTCCTTTGGCGGCGGATGTGTCAATGATGTTGCGATTCATTTGGCCAATAAAAACTTACCTTTTGGTGGCGTCGGCCATTCTGGGTCTGGCGCGTATCACGGTAAACGTAGTTTTGATACCTTCTCGCATAGTAAATCAATTGTAAAAAAAGCAAATTGGCTCGACATCCCAATCAGATACGCACCTTACGGCGACAAAATTCGTTGGGTCAAGAAATTACTTGATTGGCTATAATTGAAAATAAAATCGTACTATTGAAAATGCAATTTATTAATAATATTACGCCATGAAAAGTACCGAGGAAAAAATAGAAGAAATTAAATCTCACGGTTATGAACTTGATTTCGGCACCGTTTTCAATCATGCTTTTGAAATTTACAAAAAAATAGCGCTTAGCGCTGGAGTGGCACTTTTGCTTTTTGCTGTGCTGTTTTGCATTATCGTAGTGGGTCTCATTGTTGGAATCATGGGCGTCGGCATCTCTGCCGATGATTTGCAACAATTTTCGATTGTTAATATTTCTCCGCTAGGCATTGTAGCGTATATCGTTTTTATGGTCGCAGTAACGGCGCTGGGCAGTCCATTTACAGCTGGAATAACTAAGATGGCAAGAAATGCCTCGAGAAACGAAGAAGTTGCTGTTGGGAATGCTTTCGATTATTATGGTGGGCCTTATTTTTCAAAAATTCTGCTGGCTTCGTTGATTTTAGCGAGTTTTACAACTTTATTAGATGTTGGACTAGAATTGATTGATTACAAAATCTTGGGCGTGATTCTCAATTTGGTTGTTTCATTTCTGACTTTCCTAACTATTCCACTCATTATTTTTGGCAACTTACAACCGATGGAAGCGATAAAAGGAAGCATCATTATCATTTCCAAGCAGTTTCTAATTATCATCGCACTTCTAATTGTAACCGTGCTTTTTTGTTTGCTAGGATTTTTTGGCTTTTGTATTGGAATCTTTTTCACTATGCCACTTTTAAATGCCATAACATATAGTCTTTATGCCACCATTCTTGATGACCATGAAAACGAAAGTCAAAACGAAACCTATATTCCGACGGAATTGCTAGAGTAGTTTTCACACAGTTATAGTGGCATTACTAAATTTTAAACTTATTCGTCGTATTTTGATTTTTTTTTATACATTTCTGACCAGAAGGTTAAACAAAATATAGAGTTTTAGAGTAAATCAAACAAACGTATGATGCTATCATGTTATAGTCTGTTATTGGGAACTTTCGACTACTTGATCTCTAGTTGTTATTGGAAAACTATGTCGACTGAAACATTCCCGCTCTTTTATTTAGCGAAAAATGTTTACTTAATTTGGGTAATTGTTCCATTGCTATTTCTACTTTTTGTTTTTTTAGTTTTCAATTTTTTTAAAATAAATCATAAATTTTACTCGCAGCAAAAAGAAAGCTATACCGAAATTGAGTCGTTAGACAAAGAATATCAGCTCTATTTGCTCTTTCTTGGCATATTGATTCCAATACTGGAAATCATCTTTGAAATTTATTCCATCCGTCCGAAAAGCCTATTAATTGTCAATTGTTTGATTGGGTTTTCACAAATTGCTATATATTTTTTAAGCAAGCGATCTCATTTTGTTTACCGGAACATTCAATTTATTTTTATCACTTTTTTTATTCTGTATTTTTTCAATATGGAATACCATCTGGTTACCCGTGAATTTGATCTCATTACAGTTATCGGAATTGTGGTAGCCTTTTTCTTCTCCTATCACGTCATTAAACCAATCAAATTGTATTGGATTTTTGTTTCTTTATTTTTCGTCTATCTGGGTGCTTCGTACTTCTTAGATTGGCTTCCTTTGAAAATGATTTTGATCTTATTCAACTTTTGCATCACCATACTTTTCATGAATTATATTCGCCATATCACGTTTTTGGCGACGAAAGATAAATTTCGCTTTACCAATGAGATTGTTCATAAAGGGAACTCACTAATTATCGCTACAAATAAAATTGGTGAAGTATCTTTTTGCAGTGATTCTATCATAGACATTCTTGGTTATACACCACAACAAGTACTAGGATTCGGATTGTGGACACTTACTGAAGACCCAGATTTTATTGGAGAAGACTATCATGAAGAATATATCGATAATCGCTTGCATGTCCGAAAACTTAAATGCAAAAACGGGCAATACAAATACATCCAATGGAAAGACAAAAAATTTAATGATAATTTAGTCATTGGTATCGGTCAAGATGTAACTGAGGAAATATTAGCAAAAAATCAATACAAAAGCTTAATTCAAGAGGCTAATGATTTTATTTACGAAACCGATAGCAAGGGTTACTTTACTTTTATTAATGAATTTAGTGAAAAAACACTAGGTTACAGCGCTAGAGAAGTTATCGGAACACATTATTCCAGTTATGTTCATCCAGACTTTATAGAACCGGTAAACCATTTCATTCAAACATCGGATTTCAATGAAGCCAACAGTGATACAGTCGAGTTTCCTATTGTTAAGAAAGATGGCGAGCTATTGTGGGTTTCGGAAAAAGTAAATTATAAAAAAAATAATTTGGGGGAAATCATTGGTTTTTCTGCTATTGCCAGAGATATTTCTGTTCTAAAAAATATTGAAAATCAAAAGCAAAAAACGCAAGACAAAATAACCAAATACAACAACACGTTAAAAACGCTGATGGCAAAGAGCTACTCTGGCAAGGAGCATTTCGACGAAATCATCAAGGATTTTCTAGAAGTAGCTACTGCCACATTAGCCATAGAACGTGCGAGTTACTGGAATTATTTCCCAGAAAAAATAAAGTGTCTGAATTTATATGAATCAGAAAAAAACAAATTTGAAAAGGGTTTTGTTCTGACACGACAAGACTATCCTAGTTATTTCTCCACGGTCGAAAACGAATTACAAGTCGTCTCTATTGATGTATTCAACGATATAATAATGAGAGAATTGGTAAAAGATTACATACCAAAAAATAAGATAAAATCGAAAATGAGTACACCAGTCTTTGTCAATGGTGAACTCAATAGTATACTATGTTTCGAAACCACCTCTGCCATTCGCCATTGGGATAATGAAGATGTTTCGTTCGCACGATCGATAGCAGATTTGATTGTCATCGCCATCGAATCGCAAATGCGCATTGAATCAGAAAACAAACTGGTTTACAAAGGTGAATTACTTTCTTCCATGGTGATGATTACGGAAAAGTTCATCAATACCAAAGAAAAAATCGACATCTTCAAAGAAGCCTTTCCTATCATTGGAAAAGTAACCGATGTAGATCATTTGTATTATTATGAAAATGATCCAACAACGAATCTTTTCCGGCAAAAATACAAATGGGGAAGAGAAAATATTGAACTACAAATTACCCCTTTACGTTACTTTTCTCACGAAGACTTTCATGAAATAGTAACCACGGCCAACGAACGAAAATCACTCAATACGCACACCCTAAATTTGAATGATGGCGTCCTCAAAAGATTGTTAATAGCGAACGAAATCAAGTCAATTTTGATTTTTCCACTGTTTATCAAAGAAAATTTTGCTGGTTTCATCGGCATGGATGTTTGCAGTGAAGAACGTTATTGGTCTGAAGATGAAATCAATATCTTGCAAATCTTGTCAAGTAATATTGCGTCCTCTTTCGAGCGTTTAGAGAATGAAAATGAAATTCACCAAAGTGAAGAAAAATTCCGACTATTAGCCAATAACATTCCCGGAACGGTTTACCTTTCTAATTACGACGAAAAATGGTCTAAGATCTATCTGAACGACGAAATTGAAAAATTAACTGGTTATCCAAAATCTGACTTTTTAGAAAACAAACGCTACTACATTGATTTAGTGCATCCCGATGATATCGAAGATTTTATTGAAGTTGCCAGAAAATTATTCAATGATAAGAAGAAAATTCACCTGACCTATCGAATTATTCATAAGGATGGTCATACCGTGTGGATTGAAGAATTTGGGGAACCCATCTTAAAAGACAACGAAATTCAATTTATTGGTGGCATTTTTATCGACATTACAGAAAGAAAATTGGCAGAAAACATCATCAAAGAAAAAGAAATTGCAGAAGCAGCTAATAAAGCTAAATCTGAATTTCTGGCCAATATGAGCCATGAAATCCGAACACCATTAAACGGAATCATCGGATTTACTGATTTGTTAATGAAAACTGAATTGGAAGATTTTCAAAAACAATATATGAATACCATCAATCAATCGGCGAATTTATTGATGGAAGTCATAAGCAATATTCTCGATTTTTCTAAAATTGAATCCGGAAAATTAGAACTCAATATCGAAAAATATAATGTGATTGAATTGGCACATCAAGTCATTGAATTGGTAAAATACGAAGCCAATTTGAAACATCTTCAACTAACTTTAGACATCGATCCTAAAGTTCCGAAAACCATTTATATTGATTATATCAGGCTTAAACAGGTATTAATTAACCTCTTAAGTAATGCTGTAAAATTTACTGAAAAAGGAACGATTGCATTTAACATTGCGTTCAAGAGTATACACGAAGACAAAGTGATGCTCCGTTTCTCAGTGAAAGATTCCGGCATCGGAATTAAAAAGAACAACCAAGAGAAAATCTTCGAAGCATTTTCTCAAGAAGATTCATCAACAACTAAGAAATTTGGTGGAACTGGCTTGGGCTTGTCTATCTCCAATCAACTTCTAAATTTAATGGGAAGCCATTTGCAATTGATTAGCATGTACAAAGAAGGAAGTGAATTTTTCTTCGACGTTGAACTAAGAACAGCATCAGAATCAAAAGTGAAAGTACCTAAAAACAAAGAAATAGAACGTCAAAGCGCAAGTGAAACTGGAACCAATCTTCTAAAATCTATTAACGTGCTCATTGCCGAAGACAATAAAATTAATATGCTTTTAGCGAAGACTTTAATCAAACAAATTCTGCCGAATGCATTGATTACTGAAGCCGTTGATGGCTTAGACGCGATAGCGAAGTTTAAGGAAAATGCTATCGATATCATCTTTATGGATGTCCAAATGCCTAATATGAATGGTTATGAGGCGACGAAAAAAATTCGTGAATTACAAACTATAAAAATTCCAATCATTGCGCTAACAGCAGGAACAGTGGTAGGAGAAAGAGAAAAATGTCTTGAAGTTGGCATGGATGACTATGCGTCAAAACCAATTATAAAAGACACCCTGGAGTTGGTCATTGCCAAATGGGTAGCCGTCGATTGATAACAATTAAAACGTAGCATCATGAAATGGATAGGTAGGAGACAAAGTGACAATATGGAAGACCGCCGCGGTGTTTCAGGAGGAAAAGTCGCTGTTGGAGGCGGGATAATTGGATTGATTATACTTTTGATTAATGCATTCGGAGGTGAAAGCGCCCAACAGCTGACTCCGGTTTTAGAGCAGTTGCAAGGACAAGGACAGCAAACGGAACAAACAACACCAGCATTAAGTCCAGAACAAAAAGAATTAGGTGAATTTGCAGCCACTGTCCTCGCTGATACGGAGGACGTGTGGAAAAGAATATTTCAAGAAAATGGACGAACCTACGAAGAACCAAAAATGGTTTTGTTTACAAGCAATGTCGAAACAGAATGTGGTTCGGCAACTGCTGCCTCTGGACCGTTTTATTGTCCAGCCGACCGAAAAGTTTATATGGATTTGGCTTTTTTTGAAGAACTCAAATCGCGTTTTGGCGCGCAAGGTGGCGATTTTGCTATTGCTTACGTGATTGCGCATGAAGTGGGACATCACGTTCAAACTTTATTAGGAACATCTGCAAAAGTGCGACAATTGCAAGAAGGCAAATCGCAAGCCGACGCCAACAAACTCTCGGTTGCATTGGAACTTCAAGCTGACTTTTATGCTGGCCTTTGGACGCACTACAACGAAAAAATGAATCAAGTGTTGGAACCTGGCGATATCGAAGAAGCCTTGAGCGCCGCCAACGCCGTGGGTGATGATGCGATTCAAAGCAAAATGCCAGGTCATGTTGTTCCCGATAGTTTTACCCATGGAACGTCAAAGCAAAGAATGTATTGGTTTAATCTTGGATTTAAATCGGGAGATCTCAAGCAAGGCGATACTTTTGCTGCAGGACTGTAAAACTATAAACAAATCTTACAATCTTGTAATCTTATAGTCTTAAAATCAATCCTCCTCCTCACCTGCCGCATTCGACTTCGAATAACCACGCCATTTCTCAATGAGTTCTTTCATATCATCTGGCAGTTCGGTATCAAAACGCATCATTTCACCTGTCGTCGGATGAACGAATCCAAGCGTTTTAGCATGTAAGGCTTGTCGAGGTAAAATCTTAAAACAATTGTCTATAAATTGTTTGTATTTCGTAAAGGTCGTGCCTTTCAAAATCAAATCACCTCCATAACGCGCGTCGTTAAACAGCGGATGACCAATGTGTTTCATATGCACGCGAATTTGGTGCGTTCGTCCCGTTTCTAAAACACAAGAAACCATCGTCACGTATCCAAAACGCTCTAAAACTTTATAGTGAGTGACCGCTGGCTTTCCTATTTCAGGATCAGCAAAAACAGCCATTTGCATGCGGTCTTTGACGTGTCGCGCGATATTACCCTCAATCGTACCTTCATCCTCTTTGACATTCCCCCAAACGATTGCGATGTATTCTCTTTCCGAAGTTTTTGCTTCAAATTGCTTGGCCAAATGCGTCATGGCAGCTTCGGTTTTGGCAATTACCAAAAGTCCAGAAGTATCTTTATCGATGCGATGCACCAAACCTGGACGTTCGCTGCTATTCATCGGTAAATTCTCAAAATGATACGCCAAAGCATTAACCAAAGTTCCGGTATAATTTCCGTGACCGGGATGCACCACCAACCCAGGCGGCTTGTTGATGAGCAATAAAGCATCGTCTTCGTATACAATATCTAAAGGAATATTTTCAGGATCTACTCTATTTTCAAAAGGCGGATGCGACAAAAGAATGCGCACTACATCTAACGGTTTGACTTTGTAATTGGATTTTACCGGAGCGTCATTCACATAAATATCGCCATTGGTTGCCGCTTGCTGAATCTTATTTCTCGTCGCATTTGGAATCAAATTCATCAAAAACTTGTCAATACGCAAAAGCAATTGCCCTTTCGGAACTTCAAACCGAAAATGCTCGTACAATTCGTCTTCTAATTCCGGACTGTCTTCGTTAGTTTGCATTGGCTGGAGTTTGTTCAGTGGCTGGAATTGTATCCAACTGTGTTTCATCAAAACCTACTTTGCCATCGCCCAAAACCAAATCAATTTTAGAAGATTTAAAGACTTTATCGCCAGGATTCAATTTTTTACCATTCCAGCGCATTTCCAAAACCATGTCTTTACCCAAATATGGTTTGTAAGTTACGGTACCTTCTTCCAAACCAAGGGCTTTCAGTGTTGGAATCGCTTGACGGTATGTTTTTTCTATCAAGTTTGGAATCTTTACGGTTGTAAATCCAGAAGAATTAATTTTGATATAAATCTTGCGATTTTCTTTCACTTTTGAACCCGCAATCGGATCTTGTTCAACCACAGTATGCTTTGGAAAATCAGGATTATAATCAACGCTATCTAAAAGCACATAATCCAAATTGAGATCATCCAACTTCTCCTCTACTTGCTGTTCACTCAATTTTTGCAAATTAGGTACTGCGATTTCATGGCCATGATCGGTCGTATACGTCAACCAATGCATAAACAAATAACCCAAAACAAGGATGATGGAGATTGCTATTAACATTTGAAATAAAAACGTCCGACTCTTAAGATATTCCTGTAAACTCATTGTGAAAAATTTTGACAAAGATATAAAAATAGAAGCGGCATTTTGTTTCAAAAAAAATGATAATTTTGTTTTGATTTTAGAAGCTATTTCCCGCTATTCGCTAAATCTTTCACGCCGAACGACGGCGCAAAAGGATATCGCTGCTATCGGGGCTAGGACCAGATCATAAGACTCCAAGATTTTAAGACAATAGGATTGAATCTTACAGTCTTAAAATCCTACAATCTTACAATCTAATAATCTTACAATCTAATAATCTTGCAATCCTTAAAAAAAACTACATGAAAAACATTGCCATCATCATGGGCGGCTATTCCAGCGAATTTGAAATCTCACTCAAAAGCGGCAACGTCGTATATCAATTTCTAGACAAAACCAAATACAACGGATTTCGCATTCACATCCTCAAAGAAAAATGGGTGTATGTTGATGATAGCAATAACGAATTCCCGATTGATAAGAACGACTTTTCCGTTACGGTTGCTGGAACTAAAATCACCTTTGATGCTGTTTTCAACGCAATTCACGGCACTCCGGGAGAAGATGGACTGATGCAAGCGTATTTCAATTTGATCCACTTGCCGCAATCCTCTTGTGACTATTATCAAGCAGCGTTGACGTTCAACAAACGGGATATGTTGTCGGTTCTCAAGCCCTACGGAATCAAATGTGCTACTTCTTATTATTTGAATAAAGGAGAAACCATCAACACCAGTGAAATTGTCAGTAAAGTTGGTTTACCGTGTTTTGTGAAGCCTAATAAATCAGGATCTAGTTTCGGAATTTCTAAAGTAAAAACCGAAGCGGAATTGCCTATCGCCATTGAAGTTGCGTATAAAGAAGATTCTGAAATCATCATCGAGAGTTTCCTAGACGGAACCGAAGTTTCTGTTGGTGTGATCAATTATAAAGGACAAATCACGGTTTTGCCGATTACTGAAATCGTTTCTGACAATGACTTTTTTGATTATGAAGCCAAGTATTTAGGGAAATCTCAGGAAATTACGCCTGCTCGAATTCCGGCGGAAATCGCTGAAAAAGTCAATGCTGTTGCCAAACGCGCCTACGAAATTTTGAATATGAAAGGTTTTTCTAGAAGCGAATTTATCTTGGTTGATGGCGAACCCTATATGTTAGAAATGAATACGATTCCAGGCTTGACGACGGAGAGTTTGATTCCGCAGCAAGCCAGAGAAGCTGGAATTTCACTTGAAGATTTGTTTACCAATGCCATTGAGTTGGCTTTAAAATAGTTGCTGAGTCTCTGAGAACCTGAGTTTCTGAGTTCGTCTTGGTTTACGAGAAACCCTAGCCCTGATAGGAGCGGCATCCTTTTTCTGCTTCTTTTAAGCAGAAAAAGATATAGCGGATAGCAGGAGACAGCTTCCAAAAAACTCAATAACTCAATTATAAAAAAACTCAGTAACTTAGCCGCTCATTAACTCAGCAACTCTAAAAAATGAGAAAAGCCATATTCCCCGGATCCTTTGACCCCATTACTTTAGGGCATTACGATTTGATCAAACGAAGCATTCCGCTATTTGATGAAATTGTGGTTGCTATTGGGATCAATGCAGAAAAAAAATATATGTTTTCGTTGGAAGAAAGAAAGCAGTTTATCGAAGCGTCTTTTGCGGATGAACCGACGGTTTCGGTGGTTACTTATGAAGGATTAACCATTGATTTGTGCAAGAAATTGAAGGCCAATTTCATTCTCCGTGGCTTGCGAAATCCAACAGATTTTGAGTTTGAAAAAGCCATTGCGCACACCAATCGGAAACTATCAAAAATTGAAACTGTCTTTTTATTAACGGCTTCAAAAACTTCGTATATCAGTTCAAGTATCGTTCGTGATGTGATTAGAAATGGTGGCGAATATGAGTTGTTGGTGCCAGATTCCGTGCGGGTGAAAAAGTAGATTGTAAGACTGTAAGATTTTAGGATTGCAAGATTACTCCCGAGATGGGTTCAAAATTTTTGTAGTAAATTCAACACATAAATGAACAAAAAACAATAGTCTTAAAGTCTTATAATCTTACAGTCTTATTGTCTTGCTATCTTTCTACGATTCTTCTTTCTTAACAACTTTTCGCGCTACTTCAATCTTATATTTTTTTCCTTTCATTTTCTCGTCGCGAATCAAGCGCAGCAAGTCAGGAACTTTCTTTGATTTGACCGCGGCAAACGAAATAAAATCTTTGACTTCAATCAGACCTAAATCGCCTTTTTCTAGTTTTCCTTTCTGCGAAAAGAAACCAACAATATCGATTTTGTTCAACTTATTTTTCTTTCCGCCGCTAATATAGATGGTTTGAAACTGCGGTGGTTTGGGTAATGTTGTCGCGCTATCAACTTGTAGCACTTTCATACCATAGTCGATATAATCTAGTTTTTTCTCGCTCTCATGAACCAAAATATAAGCAGTTCCGGAAGCCAACATTCTAGCCGTTCGTCCGTTGCGATGGGTGAATTCCTCTTCTTTAGAAGGCAAATGATAATGAATTACATGTTTCATTTCGGGAATATCCAGGCCGCGAGCTGCCAGATCCGTCGTAACAAGATAGGTTACGCTTCCGTTTCGGAATTGAATTAGCGCGCGTTCTCTTTCATCTTGATCCATGCCACCGTGATAGTAGGTTGCATAAATTCCTTTTTCGTTTAAAGTGTCGCTTATTCGTTCGGCTGCATCTCTGTGATTGCAAAAAATCAGCGCTGATTCTGATTTCAGAGAACAAATCAAATGAAATAAAGTGTTGATTTTGTCTTTCTCTTTTGAAACCACCATTAAAGTGGACAACTGTTGGTTTTCTGTTTCTTCAGGAATAAAATCCAAGACAGAAGGCTGCGTCACTCGCGTATATTTTGGAATTTCGATATTGGAAGTCGCCGATACCAAAACCCGTTTATTTACTTTGGTCAATTGTTGCATGATGAAGGACATTTCTTCATGAAAACCCAATTGCAGCGATTTGTCAAATTCGTCTAAAACCAACGTTTTTATACTAGCTACTGAAAAAGTATTGCGTTCTAAGTGATCGGCAATTCGGCCGGGAGTTCCTATAAGAACCGCTGGTGGATTGCTTAAATTTTTGATTTCGGTGTCGATGGAATGTCCACCGTAACAAACATTCACTTTAAAAGCCGTTCCCATTTTCTTCCAAACCTGCTCTATTTGCAACGCTAGTTCGCGAGAAGGCGTCAAAATTAGGCATTGCACTTCTTTGACTTCTGGATCCAGTAATTCAAAAATAGGCAACAAAAAAGCGAGTGTTTTTCCTGATCCGGTTGGTGAAAGCAGTAAAATATTGGCGTCATTGATAATTGCCTCATGCGCGGCGATTTGCATTTCATTGAGGCTTTCAATCCCTAAATTGAGTAGTATGTTATTGGAATGGTGATGCTTTGTCATTGGACAAAAGTAAGGTATTCTGCGTTGAATTGTAAGAATAAAAAATCCTACTTGGCCAATTGATCTTCTTCGAAAACTAATTTGATATTCTCATACGAATTTTTCATCGCTTCCAGAATTTGTTCGGGGTTTAGCCATGCTACTTTTTCGATGCCTTCTTCAAGTTGGCCGACTGGCGTGCCTTCGAAATCTGTTTTCATTTCATACCACTGAGTAATCTTGAGTTTATAGATTCCATTTCGTTTGAAAATATGATATGTTTTCTGTAGTTTTTTTGTAATTCGTAACTGATTGACGCCCGTCTCCTCTTCGACTTCACGCATGGCAGTAAGCTTCATTTTCTCTCGTTTTTCTTTGCCGCCTTTGGGCAAATCCCATTTTCCATTTCGGTAAATGAACAGCACTTCTCCTTTTTTGTTATAAACTAATCCGCCTCCGGCACGTTGTACAGGGATTTTTTCTTTCAGTTTTTTAAGGATAACTTTTTCATCAGGATAATATAAATAACATTTCTTAATCTTGTTATTAAACATATTAATTACCAGCTTCTTAATGTCGGTGCTTTCTAATAAAAACAATTGAAAATCTGTCTCCTTAACAATTTCATTTGTTAAGAAAAAAGGCTTATCGTTTACAAAAACTTTATACATTTGTATCTATGATTTTTAATAGAGAAACCGCCGAAAAAACAGCAGAATTGCTTTTGCAAATAAATGCAATTAAATTGAATCCAAAAAATCCTTTTACATGGGCTTCTGGATGGAAGTCTCCTATTTATTGTGACAACCGACTCACGCTGTCTTTTCCTCCGATTCGAAATTATATTCGCGAAGAATTTTCTAAGAATATTGAAAAACAATTTGGAAAACCTGACGTAATTGCTGGTGTTGCCACTGGTGCAATTGGTATTGGAATGCTTGTAGCGGAATATATGGGACTGCCATTCGTATATGTTCGCCCAGAACCTAAAAAGCACGGACGTCAAAATCAGGTGGAAGGATTTTTGCAAAAAGGACAAAACGTAGTCGTTGTCGAAGACTTAATCAGCACTGGAAATAGTAGCCTGATGGCAGTTCAAGCTATAAAGGATGCTGGTGCCAATGTCAAAGGCATGGTTGCCATATTTACATACGGATTTGAAATTGCAGAAGAAAACTTCAAGAAATCGCATGTTGATTTGTATACGTTAAGCAATTACCAGAATTTACTAAATCTTGCCGTTGCAAAGAAATATATCTCGGAAGAAGAACAAGCAACCTTGAAAGAATGGAGCACTGCTCCTGAAACTTGGGGCATTGAAGTTTAAATCAAACAAAAAACACCAAGAATACCTATGAATTTAGAAAGCCCAAAAACGAGCGTCAATCAATCCGCCCAGTACTTATTTGATTCGCTCTCTGACGTCAAGAACTTTGAAAAATTAATGCCGGATTCCATCGCTAAATTTGAAGTTTTGGGAGAGGATTCCTTTCTTTTTGGACTAAGTGGCATGCCTGAGATTAAATTAAAAATGAAAGAAAAAGTCGCACCCAATCGTATCGTTTTGGGCGCTGCTAGTGATAAACTGCCTTTTACATTAACCGCTAAAATTGAAGGGATTTCGGATACCACTTCAGAGGTTCAACTCTTTTTTGAAGGCGAGTTTAATGCGATGATGGCCATGATGATCAAAGGACCCATTTCAAAGTTTATCGAAACTTTATCAATGAATATGAATAAGTTATAAAAATAAATAACGCCACGAAGCGAGAAAAAGCCTTTCCCTATTTTACGGAAAGGCTTTTTATTTCGATGAAATACAATCGATTGTCATCTTTTCGCATTTTATCGAGTTTTCAGGTTAGTTATAGAAGTTTTTAGATGATGCGAGTAATTCTATTTAATATTGTATCGGATTATTTAATTGACCGTTTGATAACAATAATTTAATAAATAATTGGATAAGATAACCCCCAAATCTATGCCAAAGACAGACCAACAACTAAAGAGCAATGATTGCGGTATTAGTGCAATCAAGACCGTCTTCAATATTTTCGAGAAGAATATCTCTCGGAAATATATTGAGGAAAACATCCCGCTAGATCAAAAAGGATCTCGACTTTCTGACTTAAAAACTTTTTTCGACACCAACGGATTTGAAGCGGATTTCAAACTGCTTGACATCAATTACATTGAAGGCAATGAATCTAGAATCAAAGATTTGTTTCCGTTTGTTTTGCCTGTCAAACACAAGAACGGCTCTCGTTACCTCATTCTAAATGAGCTTAAGGGAAAGAAGTTCAAAGTGTATGATCCTAGCAAAGGAAGTCAATATTACTTGACGTTGCCAGAAATCAAAAACAAAGCGATTAGCAATAAAACCGATTGGGATTTTGCGGAAACAGAAGATAAAATCGTTGCTATTTGTTCAGAAGATTTGCAAGAATACAAAATCAATGTTACTGACGTAATCAATGAGAACGGCCATGCCAACGCATTTAATAAACTAACCTACTTTAGATATCTAAAAGAAAATTTTGGGTTTAAGAATGCTGATGCAGAGAAAAGTTTCTTATTGGACTTGCTGAAAAACCAGGAAATTTCTAGTATTCCGAATAATTTCAAAACCTTAGAATTAGAAAAAGGAAAAATCAAGAATAAAGCACCGCTGATTCTTGTCGTTAAATCGAATGAAGTAAAAGAAGCCACAGTTTCCTACCCAGAAGAAGAAAAAGGAAGTCTCTACTGGCAGCTTTTCAAACAATTAGGCGACTACAAACAACTTTGGTACATCTATATTTTTGCTGCTTTATTCTCGGCAACAACGGCGCAAATCGCTGTATTTACCAATCAGATTCTGATCGATAACGTTTTACCGACATACAATCTCAATACTTTGATTTTGTTTGCTGTTGGACTGGGAATTTATAAAGTATTCGATTTGTTTACGACCTTGTACAAGAATTACGTAAGTATGCACTTGGGTAACGCGCTGGATCGCTACTTTCTATTTTCCTTTGATGAAAAAATCAATTCTTCGTCGCTAGCGTACATTCACTCTTATAAAAAAGGAGATTTGATGGAACGTGTTAGCGATTCGATGAAATTGAAAACTTTTTTCATGAAGTTTTTTACTGGAATTTTAGTTGACATCAGTGTTTCTATCTACTCTCTATTTATCTTATTCTTTATAGATAAAACTTTGACGTTGATCGTACTTGCAGTTATGATTCTATTCGTGTTTTGGTTTAAGTTTATCACACCTTATTTGAAACAAAACGAACGACTACGTTATATCAGAAAAGCCGATTTCATTTCTAAAATGATGGAAAAAGTGGAAGGAATTCAGGTCATCAAGAGTTTCAAAATTGAACGCTTTCACTCGAACAAAATCTACTCAAGCATCAATGATTACTTAAGAATCCAATTGCGAAACGGTTATGTGGATATTGTAAATAAGATTGTTGTTGCCTTAATTATCATATTTTCATCGGTTTTGATTATGGTGTTTTTGACCATGTCGGCGATAGAAACTCAGATTATAACTTTAGGACAAATTGTAACATTCATTGCCTTATCCTCTAAGATATTCTCCTCACTAAAAGGAATTCTTGACGACAACATGACGCTACAAGAAAATGAAGTAATTCTAAAAAGATATTTAGACTTTGATGAAGACACCAAAGTAAGAGCCAACAAAGGCATTAAAGATTTTACGATTGATAAGATTGAATTTCAAGGAATTAATTATGGTTATATGCCGAATGAATTAGTTTTGAAAGACATTAACTTAAAAATCAAAAAAGGGGAGAAAATTAAAATTGAAGGGCAAAATGGATCTGGGAAATCCACCTTCAGCAAAATTCTAACAACGCTTTATCATCCGGATTCGGGTTCTGTATTGGTAAACAATAAGGACAAAAAATTCTATGATGAAGAAAAAATGAGAGAAAAAATCTTGTTGGTGACCAACGAAGACATCTTATTCAACGACAGTATTTACAACAATATTGCGTTAGGAAAAGACATCAGTATCTCAGACATTTTAGACAAGGCGAAAGACATCAACTTCTATGATTTTATCGCTTCTAAAGAAGATGGATTGGATTTTATCATTAATGAAAATGGAAAAAATCTATCGACCGGACAACGTAAGAAGATTCTTTTACTTCGCGCCTTATTCGCAGTGACAGAGATTATCATTCTAGATGAAGTATTATCTGGGATGGATGTCGAATCTAGAAGTAAAGTCGAATCTCTTATCGACAACGACAATGATAAAACGTATATTATCATTTCGCATGAACCTATAAAAAACATTAACTTCACGAAAAAATATAAAATAACTAATGGAGAACTCTACATTTTACAACACGAGGTCGATCAATTTTATTAAGATCCTCAATAAAATTCTAGTTGCTTTTTTAATTGTTGTTTTAGTATTGATTTTTGCCTTGAGGTTAAATGACACCGTTAGTTTCAAGGAAGGTCAAATTTATTCCGATACTCCACAATTAAAAATCAATGCGCCCAACGAAGTCAAAGTTCTAAAAGTCGCTGTAAAAGAAGGTCAAGAAGTCAAAAAAGGAGACACGCTTTTTGTACTTGAAAACAAAAAAACGCAGTCTGACTATGATGTCTTAAATACAGATTTGGCTTCGAAGGAACGTAAAATTGGTATCATCAAGAATTTGATTGCTAACACAGCAGATCGAAAAAATTCATTGATTCAATTGTTGCGAATTCAATCGGGGATTTACAAAACAGATCGTAAGAAAACAGCTTTAGAAATAGCAGCTTTGAACAATAAACTGAATTTGTCTTCACAACAAAGTTCAATTTTGAATGACAAATTCAAGACCGATTCCCTGCTGTATGCCAAAGGAGCAATTTCTCGCTACGAAATGACCGACACCAAAAACAAGAATTTGGATGATAGAAAGTCGCAAGTAGAAGGTAAAACTTCTTATGGTGCCAAAAGCTACGATTTTGAAAACTTGTATAACAATTACAAAAGATCTAAAAACGACTTGCAACGCACCATCATTGATGTCGATAATGAATTGCAAAATTATCAGCGCGACTTGTTGGAATTGGAAACTCAAATCAAAGACGGAAAATACAATTTGAATTATATAGCCGATGAACTTCAGAAAATGGTGATTTTGAGTACTATTGATGGAACCATTTCGAACTTATTTAATGCCAAGCAAAATATTGAAATTCTCAGCAAAGGCGAACTGTTAACGATTATCGCACCAAAGAAAGAGAAGTTTTATGCCAAAGTAATTTTGGATGAAAAAGACTTGGCCTATATCAAAAATGGTCAAGAGATTAATCTCAAACTAGACGCATACAATTACTACCGATATGGTGCCATCAAAGGAAAAATAACGTATGTTTCTCCATCCGATGTTGACAAAACTTTTTACTGTTTGGCGGTTATTAAGAAATATAATCCGAACATTAACCTAAAAGCTGGTTACAAATTAAAAGGCGAAGTGATTATCGAGAGAATGCAGCTATATCAATATATTATTAAGAAACTTTTTAATAAAATCGACAATAACGTCAACTAGATTCGTATGAAAAGAATACTGTTTATTGTACTTTTTATCTTTTCGAAGGCAGCTTTTGGACAGGAAGTTTTGTCCTATAAAGACTGTTTGGATTTGGCTTTCAAAAATAATCTCGATTTAAAAAGTGCTCAAAATAGCGAGAAAATCGCCAAGTACCAATACACGGCCAGTTATGGTAAATTGCTACCTAATTTTTTTGGCTCGATCGATAACAAAAACTCTTGGGGAAGAGAGGTGGATCCTAATTCAAATTTGTTTGTCAACACAGACATCAAGAACTATCAAGGTTATTTAAACGCAACTTACAATTTGTTTGCGGGCTTTTCAGCTTTGAATTCGATTCGATTAAACAAGCAGGAGGTAAAAATTAACGCAGAGAATATTCAGAGAGTTCAAAATTCAATCGCAATTGATTTGGCAGAGAAATTCATTACGATTTTGTACTTGCAAGAAATTATTGCCGCCAATCAAGAGCAAATAAAATCGAGTGAGAATCAATTGGAATTGGCACTTTTAAAGTTCAACGCAGGATCGATTTCCGAAAGTGAGGTTTTCAAAATAAAATCTCAAAAAGCGACCGAAGAATTAAATTTATTAACAAATCAAAATCGCCTAACGGACAATATGGTGAGCATCAAACAACTGATGAACATGCCGTTAGAAAAGGAAATTGTGCTGATCAAGCCCATCATGAAGTTGGATAGCAATATCACCTTAGATCAAAATCCATATGAAATTATAGACAAAGCAATTCTGATTAACCCGTCTTATAAGATTAGCCTTCTGAAAGAGAAAAAAGCCAGAGCAGCCCTGGCAATTGCTCGTGCCTCGAAATATCCTATACTTTCAATGAGAGCACAATACGGTGCTAATTATACCAATACAGATAATGTTTATGATTTTAATGATCAGTTGAAGAATAATGAAGTGAACATTTTGAGATTGAGTTTGGTCGTTCCTATTTTTAGTCAAATGGACAACTATTCTAAATCTAAAACGAGTAAAATGTTGTACAAACAGACGAAAGTCGACACGCAAATTACCAAAAATGACCTTTCAAAAGAAGTTATGAAAGCCATTACAGACACCAAAACTTCAATGAAGAAAGCTGAAGCTAGCGCTATTGCATTTGAATTTTCAGAAAAGAGCTTTCAAGCAGATGCTTTAAAATTTGAATTGGGGAAAATAAACATTAATGAATTAAACGTAACCAAAGCGACTTACATCAATTCACAAGCGCAACTCATTCAGTCGAAATATGAGTTATTGTACAATAATGCACTGATCAAATTCTACTTGGGAGAAGAATTTTCTCTTTAGAAAATCATCCTCACTTCTTTGATGTCAAAATCGAGCAGTGTTCCTTTGTCATTTTCAAGTACTAGTCGACCTGCAGACGTAATTCCTACAATTGTCCCATTGAAAAAGGAACTGTCTGAGGCTTGAAAAACCATCATTTCACCTTTCTTAAAAAGTAAATTTGTGTAGGTTTTTTGCAATTGTGCAGCGTTTCGTGACCAAGATTTGATATGATCTTGAATAGCATTTACAATTTTCTCTAGTACAAGCTCTTTGTCGAAAGTAGATTTTGCAATAACAGCCAAAGAAGAAGCTTGAGGCAGATTTTCAAATTCTATTTGATTGACATTAATTCCAATACCAACTATAGATTCTACTGTATTGTCACTTTTGAAACTATTCTCAATCAAAATGCCTCCGATTTTCTTGTCATCTGACATAATGTCGTTTGGCCATTTGATAGACAGTTTGGGAATATCCAAAGAATCTAAAGCTTGGAGTACTGCTAGCGACACAACGATATTAAGATCAAACATAGCGGTGCCAGTCGTGGTAAAATCACGCACTAACATACTTATTATTAAATTCTTGCCTTTTTCAGACGCCCAAGTAGAACCTCTTTGTCCTTTTCCATTTGTTTGATGTTCTGCTGTAACTACGGTATAATTTTCGATGAACATTGTACGAACTAAATCTTTCAAGTAGTCATTTGTAGAGTCTATGGCATCGAGTTTGACTAGGTTCATTTGAAATAAAGGAATAACAGAATTTAATCTTATGTTAAGGTTCAAAAATAATGACAAAAAATGATAACTTTGCAAACATATACAAAATAATAAATGACGAAAAAAGCGATTAATAATGATGTTCTTTTAGCAAATATCATCAAAGGAATTGAAGAAGTAAAAGGAAATGATATTGACATTTTAGATTTACGAGAAATAGATAATTCAGCTTGTGACTATTTTATCATCTGCAACGGAAACTCCAACACACAAGTTAACGCTATTGTTAACTCCATTCAAAAAACCGTTTCAAAAGCAATCAAAGACAAACCCTGGCATGTAGAAGGATCCGATAATGCGGAATGGGTTCTTATGGACTATGTGAATATAGTTGTTCACGTCTTTCAAAAGCACATCAGAGAATATTATAACATAGAAAGTCTTTGGGGCGATGCCAAAATCACCACTATTGCAAATAAATATTAAGATAAAAAATGGACAACGATAATAAACCCAATCCTAATAAATTAAAAGTAAGTCCATGGCTCATTTATGGTGCCATTGTAGTTGTTTTTCTATTTATTAGTTATGCGACAGGAGGATCAAGTTTTCAAGAATTAGCGAAAACGTCCTCATCGAAATTCAATACTTTCTTAGACCACGGTGATGTTCAAAAAGTAATTGTCTATAACAAAGCAGAAGCAGAAGTCTATTTGACACCTGAAGCTTTGAAATTACCTATTCATAAAGCTGTTGCCAAAGACCTACTCAACCGACCAAATACCAAAGGGCCGCACTATGTTTTTGATATTGGAAATGACGAAATATTTCAAAAGAAGTTAGAAACTGCCGTGGCAGAAGGCAAATTAAAGGACTATAATTTTATGCCGAAAAGCAATTGGTCTGAAATCTTTTTTAGTCTGTTGCCTATTCTAATTATAGTAGGTATTTGGATTTTCATCATGCGACGAATGAGTGGTGGTGCTGGAGGTGGCGGTGGACAAATTTTCAACATTGGAAAATCTAAGGCAAAATTATTTGATGAAAAAACGGATATCAAAACAACATTCAAAGACGTTGCTGGATTAGAAGGTGCGAAAGAAGAAATACAAGAAATTGTGGAGTTTTTAAAGAATCCGCAAAAATATACTAATCTCGGAGGAAAAATTCCAAAAGGAGCATTACTCGTTGGTCCTCCTGGAACTGGAAAAACCTTACTAGCAAAAGCAGTAGCTGGAGAAGCTAAGGTTCCCTTTTTCTCTTTGTCTGGTTCTGATTTCGTTGAAATGTTTGTTGGAGTTGGTGCTTCTCGTGTAAGAGATTTATTCAAGCAAGCAAAAGAGAAATCACCTGCAATTATTTTCATTGATGAAATTGATGCAGTAGGTCGAGCTCGTGGAAAAAGCAATTTTTCTGGTGGTAATGATGAACGAGAAAATACGCTGAATCAGTTGCTTACAGAAATGGATGGTTTTGGAACTAATTCAAATGTAATTGTTTTGGCAGCAACCAATAGAGCTGATGTTTTAGATAAAGCACTAATGCGTGCTGGCCGATTCGACAGACAAATATTTGTTGATTTGCCAGATATTCGTGAAAGAAAAGAAATTTTTGAAGTGCATTTAGCACCATTAAAAAAAGTCGAAAATTTAGATACCGACTTTTTAGCAAAACAAACCCCGGGATTTTCTGGAGCCGATATTGCCAATGTATGTAATGAAGCTGCATTGATTGCTGCTAGAAATAATAAAACCGCTGTAGACAAACAAGATTTCTTAGATGCTGTTGACCGAATCGTCGGTGGATTGGAGAAGAAAAACAAAATTGTCACACCAGACGAGAAAAAAGCGATTGCTATTCACGAAGCTGGGCATGCCACCGTAAGTTGGATGTTAGAACATGCTGCTCCATTAGTAAAAGTAACCATAGTACCACGTGGACAAAGTTTGGGAGCGGCTTGGTATTTGCCAGAAGAACGATTGATTGTCCGACCAGATCAAATGTTAGACGAAATGTGCGCAACGATGGGTGGTCGAGCTGCAGAAAAAGTAACATTCAACAGAATTTCTACTGGAGCTTTAAGTGATTTGGAAAAAGTAACCAAGCAAGCTCGCGCAATGGTAACTGTTTACGGACTTAACGATAAGATTGGAAATGTGACTTACTATGATTCTTCTGGACAAAGCGAGTACAATTTTTCAAAACCTTATTCTGAAGACACTGCAATGGTCATTGATAAGGAAATCTCTTCACTGATTGAAAGTCAATACCAAAGAGCCATAGAAATCCTCGAAGAAAACAAGGATAAATTAAACCAACTTGCTGATATTCTGATAGAAAAGGAAGTGATATTTAAAGACGATTTAGAAGCTATTTTTGGGAAGAGAAAATTCGATTCCAATTTACAAGAGGAAACGGATTTATAAATCAACTTAAAAGTGATATTTTTTTAAAAATCTTAATTCAAAATTACATTTGAATTAAGATTTTTTTATCTTTGGATGTTTTCCTAAATATAATACTAACGAGTACCTACTATATGAGTCTTTTTAGAAAATTTTTCGGTTCTGGAAATGATTCTTCAGAAGAAGAAAAGCACAGCGAATTCAACGCGCAGCAAGCACATTTATCAGCACCGGCAGATGAAAAATTTACATTCAATTTTAAGAAAAATGGAGGTAAATTTCTTTATTGTGAAGACTTGACAGAAGTAAAAGACCATTTTGAGCATATTTTAGAAGAGAATGACTGGTTTGAGTCCGAAGCTGTTTGCTTTGAGCCAAAACTCTATTCTATGCTCGATGAAAATAAATTAACTTACAAGAATACCGCAAACCCAAAGTTTCTTTTGGCAAGTTGTGAGAACTTAATTGCAGATGAAGGTTCTATCTTGTTCTCATCAAATCAAATTAAGCAAAACAAACCAAATGACCTACCTGTAAATATGGTCATATTGGCAACTACAAGTCAGATTTTGGAAAGTAAAAGCGATGGACTTCGTGCCATCAAAAAGAAATACGACAAAGATTATCCTACCAATATTACTACCATCAAATATTTTGAAAAAGCAAAAGAAGAAGACTTCTTGCAGTACGGTAGCTCCGCTAAAAATTTGTATTTACTTCTTTTAGAAGACCTCTAAGATGAATGAAACTCTAACAAGAGCACTTTCTGGCGTTTTATATATTCTTATATTAGTCTCCGCAACCTTGTTTTTAAACAGTTTCTTAGTTCTATTCGGTTTGCTACTGATGTTAAGTGTTTATGAATACTGTGAACTTGTAAAACTTCAGAAAGCAATTCCAATTCTGATTGCCATCGTTTCCTATTTTTTATTTACTAATTACTTTGTGGATGCTCGCATAGCTTCTTTTTTGTTAGTTTGTTTTCTTATCATTGCCATCAAGGCGTTATCGTTCTTGTTTACGCGTGCAGAAAACAAAATAAATTCAATTGAAAAATATGGCTACTTAGTTGGCTACATTATCATTCCATTCATCTTGCTTGGCAAATTGCCTTTCGTTGAAACGCTCTTTAATCCTAAAATTGTCATCAGTTTATTTATTCTAATTTGGTTTAATGATACGATGGCGTATGTAGTAGGAAAATCGATCGGGAAAACAAAATTATTTGAAAGAGTATCACCTAAAAAAACGATTGAAGGATTTCTTGGAGGCCTTATCTTTTCTGCTTTAATCAGCATCATAATTGCAAAGCACTACATTAATCAACCTGTTACCCAGTGGATAATCATCGCTTTGATTGTTGGCGTATTTGGCACTTTAGGCGACTTAATCGAATCTAAATTCAAGCGAACTGCTGGAGTTAAAGATAGCGGGAAAATAATGCCCGGACACGGTGGAATTTTAGATCGCTTGGATAGTATTATATTTGCTGGACCTTTTGTATTTTTGTTTTATCAAATTTTAAATTATGTTTCATAAAGAAGGCGGAAAAATCATCCTTATCGCAACAACTTTGACAGTAGCATTTTTGCTACTTGCAGATCATTTTATTACTTTATTTTGGCTGAAGAAAACCGTCGAGCTTCTTATTTTGGCTTTTCTGATACTGATTTTACAGTTCTTTAGAAATCCAAAAAGAGACGTGTCAATCAATGACAACCATGTGATTGCACCAGTTGACGGAAAAGTAGTTGTAATCGAAGAAGTATTTGAAAGCGAATATTTCAAAGACAAAAGGTTGCAAGTTTCTATTTTTATGTCTCCTATAAATGTGCATGTGACTCGTTATCCAGTTAATGGAAAAATAAACTTTAGCAAATACCATCCTGGAAAATACTTGGTAGCTTGGCATCCAAAGGCTAGTACTGAAAATGAACGAACAACCGTGGTGGTAGAAAATCGAATTTTTGGCGAAATTCTCTACCGTCAAATAGCGGGAGCGTTGGCAAGAAGAATTGTCAATTATGCAGAAGAAGGAATGCAAGTCGTTCAAGGTACTGACGCTGGATTCATCAAATTTGGCTCAAGAGTCGATTTGTTTTTGCCACTAGGAACTAAAGTAAATGTGGAACTCAACCAAAAAGCAATAGGAGGAAAAACCATCATCGCTTCGAAATAATGAACACTAAAGAACTAGATATTCGATTTCAAGAAGCTGTTGCGATCGCTGATACGATGTCACAAGCTTCTTTACCGCAGGACGTACAATTGCGACTTTATGCCTACTATAAACAGGCAACCTTTGGCACTGTCGATCCTTTATCTATTTCTGCTACTTATCATCTTAGAGATGCGTTCAAGACCAACGCTTGGATGCAAATTAGCCATCTTAGCGCTGATGAAGCCAAAGAACTTTATATTGAGGCCATTTTGTCACTCACAAAGAAATAAATGCAATGAAAAAAGAACTAGGATTTTTCTTCTGCCTACTTGTACTAACCTTAGTTTCCTGCAATAATAAAAAACTGACCGAAGTGGTTGAAGTGCCTCTACCTTCCAAAGAGGAAAAAATGCTTATCGGTAGTCCCGATGACGTGAAGGCAGATGAAGGAACTTTCGAGATGGTAAAACTACCATTCGGATACGAAGCCTTGGCACCAAATATCGATGCCCTTACAATGGAGTTACATTATTCGAAACACTATTTGACGTATACCAACAACTTAAATAAAGCAATTGCAGGGACAGAATTAGATCAGCTTACTATTGAAGAAGTCTTGAAAAAACTGGATGTCAGCAATAGCGACCTGAGAAACAATGCAGGAGGATATTACAATCACAGTTTGTTTTGGGAGAATATCGCTCCAAAATCTGGAGGCCAACCCAAAGATTCTCTGGCGCTAGCTATTAATCGAGATTTTGGTTCATTTAATGAATTCAAAAACCAATTTGATGATGCTGCCTCCAAACAATTTGGTTCCGGATGGGCATGGTTGGTCACAGATAAATCTGGGAAATTACAAATTACAAGCACGGCCAATCAAGATAACCCATTGATGTCGAATGCGGTAATCAAAGGCACTCCAATTTTAGCGCTAGATGTTTGGGAACACGCCTATTATTTGAATTATCAATACAAACGGAAAAAATATATCGACGCTTTTTACAAGGTTATCAATTGGAAAAAAGTCGCGGAACGGTACGAAGAAGCTATGAATACCAAATAAATACACCTGAAAAAATAACACGAATTCCACTAATTTGCACTAATTAATTTGTGCCAATTAGTGGAATTTGTGTTCTTAGATACTATTTCAAACTGGCTAGACTCTGCTCAAGAGTAGCAATCTTTGCCAAAGCATCGGCTTCCTTCTTGCGTTCTATTTCAAGTACTTTTTCTGGAGCACCGGCAACGAATCGCTCATTGGATAATTTTGCTTGAACAGATTTTAGAAATCCCTGGGTGTATTTCAATTCCTCCGTAAGTTTTGCCAATTCCTCTTCCACATTAATCGAACCTGCAACTGGAATAAAATACTCATTCGATTTTACTCTAAATGTCAATGCACCATTGACTTTTTCCTCGATATATTCATACGAGGTAATATTTCCCATCTTCGTAATGACCGCATCAAAATGACTTGACACCTTGTCATTGTTGATTACTTTTAGATCTATACTGTCTTTAAACGGTATGTTCTTCTCTTTTCGAATAGTTCTTATTCCGGAAATCACGTCAATTGTGGTTTCAAAATCGGTTATTAATTGTTTGTTGAACGGTTTTAACGTCGGCCATTCTGAAACAATCAAAGCTTCTTCTGAAGTTCTTTCAGCAATATGTTGCCAAATTTCCTCCGTTAGGAATGGCATAAATGGATGTAATAATTTCAAATTATTTTCGAGCATTGCTATTGCCGCATCAAATGTTACTTTATCAATTGGTTGTTGATACGATGGCTTAATCATCTCCAAAAACCAAGAGCAGAAATCATCCCAAACTAATTTATAAATAGCCATCAAAGCATCGGAAATACGGTACTTTTCGAAGTGATCTTCTATATCAACTAGTGTTTGTTGCAATTTTGCTTCGTACCATTCGATCGCCACTTTAGACGATTCAGGTTGTGCAATACTTTCTGAAACTTCCCAGCCTTTGATTAATCGGAAGGCATTCCATATTTTGTTAGAGAATGCTTTTCCTTGATTGCACAATTCTTCGTCGAACATGATATCATTTCCAGCAGAAGCGCTTAGTAGCAATCCAACGCGAACACCATCGGCGCCAAATTTATCAATCAAATCTAATGGATCCGGCGAATTCCCTAATGATTTCGACATCTTACGACGGTTTTTATCGCGAACAAGTCCAGTGAGATAAACATTGGTGAAAGGTTTCTTTCCTGTATATTCATAACCCGCAATAATCATTCGCGCCACCCAGAAAAACAAAATATCTGGACCCGTTACCAAGTCGTTTGTTGGATAGTAATATTTGAAATCTTCGCTCTCTGGATCCATGATTCCTCCAAAAACAGCCATTGGCCAAAGCCATGAAGAGAACCAAGTATCTAAAGCATCAGCGTCTTGCGTTAAGTCTGCAGTTGTCAGTTGTGGGTTATTGGTCTTTTGTTTTGCTAATTCCAAAGCTTCTTCGATGGATTCCGCCACAACAAAATCTTCAGCTCCATCACCAAAGTAATAGGCTGGAATTTGTTGTCCCCACCACAATTGACGAGAAATGTTCCAATCGCGAATATTTTCTAACCAATGACGGTAAGTATTTTCAAATTTCTTTGGATACAATTTGATTTCTTCATCTACCAAAACCGATTGAATGGCGGGCTTTACCAAGTCTTCCATTTTTAGAAACCACTGGTCGGACAAGCGCGGTTCGATGACTGCTTTTGTTCTTTCAGACGTTCCTACTTTATTCAGATATGTCTCGGTTTTCGCCAGTGCGCCTATTTTTTCTAATTCTATTGCAATGGATTCACGAACCACAAAGCGATCTTGGCCTTGATAATGCAATCCAAAACTATTAAGTGTAGCATCTTCGTTGAAAATATCTACAATTTCAAGATTGTGTTTCTCCCCTAACGTTTTGTCATTCATATCGTGTGCAGGAGTAACTTTTAGACAACCTGTTCCAAACTCGATATCTACATACTCATCTTCGATAATTGGAATCACGCGACCGCAAATAGGAACGATGGCACTTTTCCCTTTGAGATGTGTAAATCTTTCGTCGTTGGGGTTGATGCAAATTGCAGTATCTCCAAAAATAGTTTCTGGACGCGTTGTTGCGATGGTTAGAAAGTCTTCACTGCCTTCGATTATATATTTAAGGAAATACAATTTTCCTTGTTGTTCTTCATAAATTACTTCCTCGTCAGACAAAGTTGTTTTCGCTTCTGGATCCCAGTTGACCATTCGGTAACCGCGATAGATATATCCTTTGTTGTATAAATCCACAAACGAACGAATAACAGATGCCGACATGTCCGGATCCATGGTGAATTTGGTTCGGTCCCAATCGCAAGAGCAGCCTAATTGTTTAAGCTGTTCTAGGATAACGCCGCCGTATTTATCTGTCCAATCCCAGGCGTGTTTCAAGAATTCCTCGCGTGACAAATCATTCTTGTTGATCCCTTCCGCTTTTAGTTTTGCTACTACTTTTGCTTCGGTAGCAATTGAAGCGTGATCGGTACCAGGCACCCAACAGGCATTGAAACCTTGAAGCCGCGCACGACGAATCAAAACATCTTGAATCGTATTGTTGAGCATGTGTCCCATATGTAATACTCCAGTTACGTTTGGTGGAGGAATAACAATCGTATACGGAGTTCTGTGGTCTGGCTTTGAATGAAAATAATTGTTTTTCATCCAGTAGTCGTACCATTTTGGTTCTATCGTTTTGGCGTCAAATTGAGCTGGTATTGTCATGTTGCGTTTGTTTGTTGAATCTTTAAATTCTTGACTTCCTAAATCTTCTGATTATTTCTATACTATCTAATTATTCTAGAGCCCTAGCCCCGATTGTAACGGCATCCTTTTGTGGCGGGGTTCGCCGCAAAAGATAGAGAGAAAAGCGGGAGAAAGCTACTCACAAAAAATATAATTGAAACTGGTATGCTATTTGTAAGCCCTGCAAAAGTAAATAATTACGTCCTTATAAAAAATTAAGAATTAATTATTTGCACATTTCAGAAAACAAAGTACATTTACTCAACTTAAAAGTAACAAAAGAATGAAAAAATTAATACTTGCATTTGCAATTATAGGCTTCACGATGACAGCTGCCGCCCAAGGCGCTAAGATAGAGTTTGTTTCCAAAGACAACACGGTAGATTTTGGTAGTGTTTATAAAGAAGAAGACAGTGGTGTCAGAACTTTTGAGTTTAAGAATACTGGAGATGCGCCATTAATTATTACCAATGTGCAATCGACTTGCGGTTGTACGGTGCCTTCGAAACCAACAGAACCAATTATGCCGGGAAAATCTGGAAAAATAGACGTTAAATATAATATGAATCCAGGTCCAATTCGAAAAACCATCACGGTCGAGTCGAATGCCACCAATGTTGAAGGCGGACGAGTTGCCATCAAAATCAAAGGTGAAGTTTTGGTTAAAGAGGCGGTTAATGTCTTAGAAAAGAAAAAGGGAATTATGTCTAGCGACAATTAAATAGAAAGAGCTTCGAAATGAAGCTCTTTTTTTTTGTGCAAAACTTCGATTCCAGCATGTTGCATTTCTTACAAAATGCTTTTGAGTTGAAATTTGAACTTGAGTGGTTTGCCATTTCGCTCAACGGTAAAATATAGCCATTTTCCTTCCTCTGATTTTAGTAGATTATTGATGTCTTGCAGTGTGTAACGATAGGCTTCGACGCTATCAATAGATACGACAATATCGCCAACTTGCAAGCCGCACGCTTCCGCTGGAGAATTTTTGCGAATACTTGAAATGGAGAATATGGGCTTTAGAGTAAATTTTAGTTTGAAGTCATTTTGAGCTTTGTCGGCGTTGGGTTCTGCAGTATTATCGAGGTTGACCGTCTGTAAGTTCATTGTTTCTTGCACCCATTGCACACCGTCATTTTGCAATTCGATGCCACTCATATTATAGGAAAAAGGGTTATTATAGGAACGGCTTTTTCTAAAATAAATGGCTTGATTGGGATAATCGAAAATGAGATTAAAGCGCTTTAGGATTTCACCTCCCACAGAGCCTACGCGATCAACCACTTTATTGACGCTTTTGATGGAAACAGAGTCAGGAAAGGCCACGATTGGATTCTCAAACTGGAAGGATTGGATGGCAACACTTGAAATCTTAGCTCTGAAACCGTTAATATCTCCGCTAAAACCCTTACCTAAATAATCTTCAAATTTGATTTGGGGAATTTTGATGTTTTTCGATTGATTTTCGAAAAGCCACAGTGCATCACTATTTCCTAGGTCTACTAGCAATTTTGATGGAATTTCTTGTTGATCAATACGAACATTCGCCAAAAGGTAAGGTTTGTTTCTTTCAATCGTAATGGGAGAAGTGACATATTTCTTAAACTTCTTCCTTGCTTTATTGGCGTCTTTATAAACTATTATTTTCTTCTTGTCGTAATTGACTTCCACCAAATTGTTTTTAAAGAAATTGTATCCGATAATTCCATTAACTGGAATACCGATGTGCGAAGAAAAATTAAAACTTTGATCTAAAACAATATATACGTCGTGATTTCGATCAACGAGATTTTTATAGGATAAAATATTATTGGAAGATTTTAAGCCTTCGATAGGTTCGTTGCTTCCCAATCCTTTTAGTTTAATTTTCTGCACGCTAGGCATGCTTACTGCTTCCTTGTCATCTAAGCTGAGTAGGATTGTTTCGTCGACACCAGAATCTAAAAGAAAATTAAGACTTACACCATTTACTTCGAGTGGAATGAAAATTAGATTATTAATCAACTGAAATGGAATCGCGATTTTTTCTTTGTGATTTTCAAACTGAAATTCACCTTGACCAAACACTAAAGCAGGGCCACAAAGTAAAAATAGGATCGCACAGAAAATTCTCATAAATAATATTTCCATAAATTTAAGGAAAAAGGATGTTTCGACTAGCAATAATATCAACTAAAACAATTGGTGTACTCTTAAAAAATTCGCAAATTTGCAATTCAAAAAAACCAGTTCACCATGCCAAGAATATCCAACAAAGGAAAGCAAATGCCAGAATCGCCAATTCGAAAATTGGTTCCCTATTCTGATATTGCAAAAAAGAAAGGAAATAAAGTTTATCACCTCAATATTGGACAGCCAGATATCAAGACACCAGAAGTGGCGATGAATTCTATAAAAAATTTGGATATCAAGGTACTCGAATACAGTCACTCTGCTGGATTTGAAAGCTACCGAACCAAATTGTCTCAATATTATAAAAATCATGGTTTACCGATAGATGTGGCCGATATCATTATCACAACTGGTGGTTCTGAAGCACTACTTTTTGCCATGGGAAGCACGATGGATCAGGGCGATGAAATCATTATTCCTGAACCGTTTTATGCCAACTACAATGGTTTTTCTACGGCATCTGGAGTAAAAGTTGTTCCTGTGATTTCTACCATTGAAACAGGTTTTGCCTTACCTCCTATTGCTGATTTTGAAAAACTAATCACGCCAAAAACCAAAGCCATTTTGATTTGTAATCCAGGAAATCCAACGGGCTATCTCTATTCTCAAGAAGAAATGATGCAATTGGCAGAATTGGTCAAAAAGCACGATTTGTTTTTGATTGCGGATGAAGTGTATCGCGAGTTTACTTACGACGGAGATATTCACTATTCTGTCATGAATATTCCAGGCTTGGAGGAAAATGCCATTATGATTGATTCTGTTTCGAAAAGATACAGTATGTGCGGCGCGCGTATTGGTTGTATTGTTTCTAAAAACAAAGAACTAATGGCGACGGCAATGAAGTTTGCGCAGGCGCGTCTTAGCCCACCAACATTTGCGCAAATCGCGAGCGAAGCGGCACTAGAAACCCCTCAAAGTTATTTCGACGAGGTCATTACAGAATATCGCGATCGTCGTGATACTTTAATTGCCGAATTACAAAAAATTGATGGCGTGAAAGTGGCGAAACCAAAGGGGGCTTTTTATTGCATCGCGCAATTGCCAGTTGATAATGCCGACAATTTTGCACAATGGCTTTTAGAGTCGTTCGATTTGAATAAAGAAACGGTAATGGTAGCACCAGCGGCTGGATTCTATTCGACACCCGGCGTTGGATTGAATGAAGTCCGTATTGCCTACGTTCTCAAGAAAGACGATTTGATTCGTTCTGTTCAAATTCTCAAAGAGGCAATTCGGGTGTATAACCAGAAGTAGTTTTAGGAGCGTATTCCCGCTATTCGCTATATCTTTTTTGCTGTCACCTCGGGTGCAGTCGAGGGGATTATCTCAGCAAAAAAGGATACCGCTGCACACGAGCACAGCGAACTGGCGAAGCAATCGGGGCTAGGGCACTCGAATTACAACAAATATGTTATCATAAAAAAAGCAACTCTCGCGAGTTGCTTTTTTTTATGACTTTTATCTCTTCAAAGCGAAATGCGACCTAAATTCTTTGTCTTGACCATTTTCTTTATAAAACACTTTAAACCAATAATCATCGCCAGGCAATGAGCTGCCATTATATTTCCCATCCCAACCTTCACCTTGGGTGGAAATTTGCTTGATCAATTTACCAAAGCGATCAAATATATAAATGTAAGCCTCTGTTTGGTCGGCGATTTCAAATATATTCCAGGTGTCATTATAGCCATCTTCATTTGGAGTAAAGAACTTTGGAAAGTTGACGATTCTAAAATTGGCGTCTGCGGTTCCACATCCGAATTTATCTTTCACCGTAACGGTATGCTCCCCTGAGAACAAAGCCAAAAAGTAATTATTCGTTTGAAATGGCCCTGAATCTAATTGGTACAAATATTCTCCTGGCGGCTGTACACTTACAACCACCTCTTGATTATCTGCAAAATAGGTAGTTTGTGATGTAGTTACTGAACTTGGCGCCAATGAAGGTACAATCGTGGCATTTTGTGTGTCATAGCAATTCGTGGTAAGATTCGTTACCTTAACGCTATAAGGTCCAGGAACTGTAGCTAAATAACTATTGCCTGTTTCTCCTGCGATAACTCCATTGATGTCCGACCATTCAAAACTATATTGGGATGTACTTAAATTTGTGGTTAATGTATAATCCGATATTGGATTACCAGACGGGTCAACACAGATATAGCCATCTTGTGGTAAATTAATCACTGGAAGTGGATTAACATTAATAGTGCCTGTCAAACTTGCCGTTCCACATCCGCCTAAAGTTCTTATGATATAAGTGAAAGTGCCCGATTCTCTTGTGACACCATTGATGGTAAAGGTCTTTGTAATGGAATTATAACTTCCTTGAATACCCTCAGGAACTGTCCCTGCCACCAGCGATGCCCCTGTTGCTCCATTGCCTAAGAGGTAAGTTATCGGCAGTATCGGATCGTTGATACAAACCGTTTGTGAAGCCGTTTGAGTCGGACTCACCAATGCGATTGTAACATCTGGATTGATGGTAATGGTACCATTTAGAGAATCTACCCCACAACCTCCAACGGTGGTCACCACATAAGGATAAGTAGCTACAACTGAACTCGAACCTGAGATTGTTAAAACACCTCCTGCATAAACTCCTGTAACTCCTGGTGGCAATCCCGTTACAATGACACTAGTTGGATTATTCTCGGCTCTATAGGTTATCGGATCAATTAGCTCATTGATACAAGCGCTCTGAAAAGTCGTACTTGTCGGAGAGGTTGGAATCAAACGAACATCTGGAGAAACTACTAACACGCCACTCAGAGAAGAAAACGAGCATCCTCCTGTGGTAGTAACCACAAAAGGGAATGTTCCAGACTCCAAGGCGGTTCCGCTAATGGTTAAAACTCCCGCTGTAAAAATAGGATTCACTCCTAGTGGTAAATCTCCAGAGGTAATCGATGCCCCTAATGCGCCATTGCCAATGGTATAAGAAAATGGCGTGATGTTATTGTTGATACAAAGTGTTTGTGTACTCACCCCTGAGGTTAATGCGATACTAGCCGTTGGCAAAATAGTCACACTAGCCAAACTACTATCGTTCACACAAGGAGCTGTCCCGAGTAAAGTGTAGGTAAATGTGCTAGAGCTAGCTCCCACAGTTGGAACAAATGTACCAGCTATTGCATTGAATATTCCTCCGGTTCCTGAACTTCTTGTCCAAGTACCTCCGGGTTGTTCTCCAATGATTAATGAGTATAAATCAATGGTGGTGGTGGCACTCTCGCAAACTATTTGTGGCGCTCCATCTACTCCTGCATTAGGCTGGTTGTTGATATTCACCAAAGCAACACTACTATCATTCACACAAGGTAAAACCCC
>CANHEA010000022.1 GCA_947459635.1 Flavobacteriaceae bacterium
CTACCATTCTACTTTTGGTGAACCATAGCATTAGTAGGTTAAGTTTATGGTAGATTTGGGGCAAAAAGGGTGAAAGAAATTTCACCTTTTTTATTTTATACAAGTTCATAAATAACCCATATAAAAGGCTCATAGACTCTTATTTGCCTATCATCCCAATTAATTTAACGATTTGAATGAGGAAACCCGCAGAATCTGGCTAGATTTACACTACCATAATTTAGTAGGTTTAAGCTTATGGTAGATTTGGGGCAAAAAGGGTGAAAGCAATTTCACCTTTTTTATTTACCAGTGTCTCGTAAAACAAAAGACCGGGTTCGTATTATCGAATCCGGTCTTTTGTTTTATGAAATAGAAGTTACCTATTTCTCTAATGCATATCTTCTTGCTACTTCCGTCCAATTAATTACATTAAAAAAGGCCTCAATATAATCGGGGCGACGGTTTTGATAATTTAGATAGTAGGCATGCTCCCAAACATCCATTCCTAAGATAGGTGTTCCGCCGCAACCAACATTTGGCATTAGAGGGTTGTCCTGATTTGGAGTTCCGCATATATCTAATTTACCGCCTTTATGTACACAAAGCCAAGCCCAACCTGAGCCAAACTGTGTTGCGCCTGCCTTTGAAAAGCGCGCCTTAAATTCATCAAAGCTACCAAAATCATTTTCCAACGCATTCATCAGATCACCCGACGGCATTCCACCACCATTTGGAGACATTACAGTCCAAAAGAGATTGTGATTATAGAAACCACCACCATTATTTCTAAGTGCAGCGTTTTTCATATCTAAATTAATCAAAATATTTTCAATTGTTTTGCCTTCTAAATCTGTACCAGCAACAGCAGCATTTAGATTGGTAGTGTACGCATTGTGATGTTTTGTATGATGAATCTCCATCGTACGAGCATCTATGTTAGGCTCTAATGCATTATATTCATAGGGTAACTTAGGTAATTCGAAAGCCATAATATATAGTTTTAGTGATTCATAAATATTTTAATCAAAATTAAACATTTAACTTTGGAAATGAAATAATACACTTGTTTAATTTCAAGAGAAATGCTACGAGTTTATATTCAAATAGCTTAATATCATAATATGCGCTACTAAATGGAGAATATACATACAAATTACAAACACGCTTTCTCTGTTTTTGACGCTTCGGCCGGTTCTGGTAAAACATATACGCTCGTAAAAGAATATCTTAAGATTGTTCTTACTTCAAAGAAAAATGACGCATATCGAAATATTCTTGCGATAACTTTTACCAATAAGGCTGTGCATGAAATGAAAAGCCGAATTGTTCATAATTTGTATGAATTCTCAAAGGAAGATACGGCGGATAAACCACTTCGACTTTTAGAGGAAATTGCCAAGGAGACACAGGTTTCAGTACCAAACTTGAAGTGGAAAGCCAAGCAAACTATCAAACACTTGGTTCATAATTATGCAACTTTTGATATTTTAACGATTGATAAATTTACGCACAAAGTTATTCGAGCTTTTTCTCATGACCTAAATCTACCCATTACTTTTGAGGTAACTTTAGACACAGAGACATTATTGTCCGAAGCTGTCGATGCTATTATTTCGCAAGCTGGTGAAAATAAAACAATAACAAATCTCTTAATTGATTTTACTATTGAAAAGATAGATGATGATAAATCATGGGATATCACAAGGGAAATCTTCGAAATAAGTAAACTTGTTTATAATGAAAACAATAAGGAACAAATAAACGAACTTAAGAACAAGACTATTCAGGATTTTGTTGCAGTCAGGCAGAAAATTAGAGTGCTGAAAGACAATTTAGAGTCTCAAAACAAGCGATACGGCGCATCTTCAATAATATTAATTTCTTCAAATAATATCAATCCAAAGTCATTTTCAAGAGAAGTTTTCCCAAATCATTTGATTAGTATTAGTGAAGGGAAATATAGAATTGGCAACAAGAAATTTTACAGTAGTAATGATATTCAAATAAATAAGGCGGCCACTGATAGAGTCACAATAGAATCAGTAATTCCTGAAGTTCTAGCAATTTTAGAAAAAGTTTACGCTAATTTTGAGAAAATACAGTTTTATGAGGCGTTTCTTAAGAACATTACGCCTTTGTCTTTGCTCAACACCATTGCTCTTGAGTTGGCGAGAATACAAAAAGAGCAGAACGTCTTATCAATTGCTGAGTTCAATACTTTAATATACAATGAGATTCAAAACCAACCTGCTCCTTTTATCTATGAAAAACTGGGGGAAAAGTATCATCATTTTTTTATCGATGAATTTCAAGACACATCAGAAATGCAGTGGAAAAATCTGATTCCACTTATAGATAATGCGCTGTCAAGTGAGTTTTCTACAGGAGAAAGAGGCACGCTTTTGATTGTGGGAGATCCAAAGCAATCTATTTATAGATGGCGGGGAGGAAAAGCAGAACAATTTATAGCGTTGTGCAAAAACGAAAACCCTTTTCATAATCCGGACAAAGCAATATTTCACTTAGACACTAATTTTAGAAGTTATTCGCAAGTAGTAGAATTCAACAACGATTTTTTCCGATTCCTATCATCTGAATTTAAGGATGCGGACTATATGGATTTGTACGAAAATCATAGTCATCAAAATACTAATAGTAAAAAAGGAGGCTTTGTTGATTTGACGTTTATAAATACTAAAACAGAAGAGGAGCTGACTACCGCTGAGGGAGAAGAAATAGATAGGAATGAATTGTTTTGTAAAATCACCTTTGATAAAATTGAAGAAATAATTACAAGAGGATTTGATTATAAAGATATTGCAATCCTTACAAGAAAAAGAACTCAAGGAGTGTGGATTGCTAATTATTTAGCGACTCAAAGAGTGCCAATTATTTCTTCGGAGACATTGCTAGTTTCAAATTCCGAAGACGTCCAATTTATTATTAGCGTGTTAGGATATTTAAACAATCAAGAAAATCTTGAAGCAAAGTCAAAATTTCTTTACTACTTAGCTTCTAAGAATCAAGAAAAGCATTTAATACATGATTTTATTTCCGCAGGTATGAAGCATAAGATCGAAGGTGATTTTGAGGCATGGCTGTTGAAATTTGACATATCAATTATATTTAAAGACTTAAGAAAGAAATCCTTGTATGAGGTCGTTGAACTGCTTATTTCATCCCTTGTATTCGACTATAATTGCAATGTTTATATTCAGTGTTTTCTTGACATCGTTCTAGAGAGAGATTATCACAAGCAAGCAGGAATTTCTGATTTTCTTGTTTTTTGGGAAAAGAGTCTAAACAAATTTAGCATTCCATCTCCCGAAGGGGATAATGCAGTAAGAATTCTAACCATTCACAAATCGAAAGGATTGGAATTTCCCGTGGTAATTATTCCATTTGCTGATGAAGATTATGAAAGAAAACCCAAAGATAAAATTTGGATAGAAGACAGTGAGAATGATTTTGATATGCCGAAGGCCTTAGTTGATAACACTAAGTCTATTGAAAATTTCGGGAAGGAAGCAAGCAATATTTATAAGAAGCAAAAAGAGGAAGAATTACTAGATAACATCAACATACTTTATGTTGCCTTAACAAGAGCTGAGGAGCAATTATTTGTAATTTCTACTTTGGTAAAACCTAAGAAAGATGGCGATTATCCATACAATATGGCGTCCTTTTTTGTAAAGTACTTAAAGAATTGTAATATTTTTGAAGATCAGAAAATGCAATATAATTTTGGACAAAGTGAAAAGCTTTCAAAAGAAATATTGTCCTCTAGAGATACAAATGAAATAGCATCGGTTTCTAGTAAATTTGACCCCAAAAAAGTTAGGATTGCACAAAAAGAATCCTTAATGTGGGGGACTTCTCAGCAATCAGCTATTGAATACGGGAATGTAATTCATGAAATCCTATCAAAGATAATTAACAAAGACGATGTGCATGATGCCATTTCAAATGCCATTGAAACGGGACTAATACACCTAAATCAACAACAGTTGGTACACAAAACTATTGCCGAGATAGTTAATCATGATGACCTGAGAGTTTATTATTCGCCAGAGAATATTGTCTACAATGAACAACCGATTATTCAAAATAAAGAAAAAACAGTAATACCAGATCGAATTGTAATAACATCAAATAATGAAGTACTTCTCTTAGATTATAAGACAGGAATTCATCATAATACACATAAAGTTCAATTAGATAATTATCAATATGTGTTGGAAAAAATGAACCTTAAAGTAATAGCAAAGACGCTAATTTATATTGGAGAAAATATAGAATTAGTTCAATTTTAAAATAGAAAAAATGTACGGAAAAATCAAAGAGCACATCGAAACGGAGCTCGCAACAATCGAACAAAATGGGCTTTTCAAAAAAGAAAGAATAATAATTTCGCCGCAAGGGGCAGAAATAAAAATAGAAACTGGAGAAACCGTCCTTAATTTTTGTGCCAACAATTACTTAGGTTTATCCTCTCATCCTGAAGTGATTCAGGCGGCAAAAGACGCGCTGGACTCGCATGGATTTGGAATGTCTTCGGTTCGTTTTATATGTGGAACACAGGATATTCATAAAGTTCTTGAAAAAAGAATTGCACAATTTTATGGCACAGAAGACACCATACTTTATGCTGCAGCCTTTGATGCAAATGGCGGGGTTTTTGAACCTTTACTCAACGAGTATGATGCTATTATTTCAGACAGTTTAAACCATGCATCCATTATCGACGGTGTTCGATTATGTAAAGCAAAGCGATATCGATATGAAAACAGCAATATGGGAGACTTAGAAGAGCAATTAATTCAAGCAAATTTGCAAGGCGCTCGTTTTAAGCTTATCGTTACAGATGGTGTGTTTTCAATGGATGGAATTGTTGCTCCATTAGATAAAATATGTGATTTAGCGGACAAATATGATGCATTAGTAATGGTCGATGAATGCCATGCAGCCGGTTTTATTGGCGCCACAGGCAAAGGAACCTTAGAAGCTAAAGGAGTTATGGGAAGAGTAGATATTATCACCGGAACGCTAGGAAAAGCATTAGGTGGCGCCATGGGCGGATATACTACCGCAAAAAAAGAAATAATTGAAATCTTGCGACAAAGATCAAGGCCCTACTTATTTTCAAATTCATTAGCACCTGCAATAGTAGGGGCATCGATTAAGATTTTTGAACTATTAGAAAAGGAAACTACCCTAAGAGATCGACTGGAATGGAATACAAAATATTTTAAACAGGAGATCAAAAAAGTTGGATTCGACATTATTGATGGTGATTCAGCCATCGTTCCTGTAATGTTATATGACGCAAAATTGTCCCAAGAAATGGCAAACGAGCTATTGAAAAAAGGCATTTATGTCGTAGGGTTTTTCTTTCCCGTGGTGCCAAAAGACAAGGCAAGAATTAGGGTGCAGCTGTCAGCAGCTCACACCAAAGAGCATATTGACAAAGCCGTACTGGCGTTCACCGAAGTAGGAAAAATGTTAAATGTGTTGTAAATTACAGTTCACTAGGTATTTAGTCATTTTTTTTTAACATTTCATTTTGTAGTTATGAAATTACGCATTACTTTTGCCTAACAAAATATTGTAATCTAACAAAATCAAAGTATGAAACATCTTAACAAATTATTTGCTGCTGTGTTAATGTTGACTGGACTAAGTTCACAAGCACAAGACAGTAACAACCCATGGGCTATTTCCTTTGGAACTAACGCTGTAGACACTAGGGTAAGTGCAGCTTCAAAAATTGAGGACCAATTTTCTCAGTATTTTAATGTGAATGACAACTGGAATATTCTTCCTTCAGTATCATACATTAATGTTTCTAGAAATGTTGGTGGAAGTTTTTCGTTTGGTATTACTGGGTCTGTTAATAGAATTAAGAGATGGGTAGAACCAAGAGTTACTATTCCTGGAGATTATCCTGTAATAAACCCTGGAGATTTGAGCTATTACGCTGCTGATGGGGTCATTAAATATAGTTTTGCAAATATGTTTGGATGGAAAGTAATTGATCCTTCTGTACATGTTGGAGGTGGTTATACTTCAATGGGAAAAGCAAGTTACGGAACTGCTAATGGAGGATTTGGACTAACTTTTTGGTTTACTGAAATGGTTGGTTTATCTTTTCAATCTACTTACAAATATTCTTTCGATGACGAAGCTAGAATCCCAGAACAAAATGTTCCATCGCACATGCAACATTTTGTAGGTTTAACTTTCAAATTTGGAGGTAAAGACACTGATGGTGACGGAATTTATGACAAAGACGATGCTTGTCCAGAAGTTGCTGGTCTTAAACAATTTAAAGGTTGTCCTGACACTGATGGAGATGGTATAATTGATGGAAGCGATACTTGTCCAGATGTTCCTGGTTTGGCTGAATTCCAAGGATGTCCTGATACTGACGCAGACGGAATTGCTGATAAAGATGATGCTTGTCCAGATGTTGCAGGTCCAAAATCATTAAATGGTTGTCCTGATGCAGATGGCGATGGTATTGCTGATAAATCTGACAAATGTCCACAAGTTAAAGGACCAAAAGAAAACGGTGGATGCCCTTGGCCAGACACTGATGGTGACGGAGTATTAGACAAAGATGACAAATGTGTTGATGTAAAAGGTACTATTGCAAATAAAGGTTGTCCAGAAATTTCTGAAGAGCAAGTAAATAAATTGAACGCTTACGCAAAAACAATCTTATTTAACTCTGGTAAGTCAACTTTCCAGCAACAAACCTATCCTGTATTACAATCTATTGCTGCAATTTTGAAAGAATATCCAGATTCTAAATTTAGCATAGAAGGTCATACAGATAGCGATGGTAAAGACGCTGCGAACCAAAAATTATCAGAAGACAGAGCTAAAGCTGTTAAAGACTATTTAGTAACTAACGGAATTGCCGACGGAAGATTAACTTCTGCTGGTTTTGGTGAAACTAAGCCAATCGATAGTAATAAAACTAAAGCTGGTAAAGCTAACAACAGAAGAGTTGAAGTAAATTTAGTGAAGTAATTTCTTCGACAATATTTTTCAAAAACGTCTCGATTTATCGAGACGTTTTTTTTATATTTATAAAATGACAAATTCCTCGTTTCTTGAACAGATTGCAGAAAAAGTGATTGACGATCATGGCGATTCACTATCTACTACTATAATCATTCTGCCAAATAAAAGAGCAAAGGTTTTTTTGATTGATGCATTAAAAAAACAAATAACGACTGCAGTTTTTTTACCACAGATAATAACTATCGAAGACTTTGTTCAAAAAGTATCTGGCCTTCGTCTCATTGACCCAATCGAATTAATTTTTGAGTTTTACCAAGTATATCTCAAATTGACCAAAAGTTCAGATGCTCAATCTTTCGAAGTGTTTGCCAATTGGGGGAAAACACTCCTTCAAGATTTCAATGAAATAGACCGTTATTTATTAGATCCGAAAAAAATCCTTACCTATCTAGAAAACATAAAGGAAATAGAACACTGGTCCTTAAATGAGGAAGGTAAAACAGAACTGATCAAAAAACATCTTGAATTTTGGAAATTATTGCCCGCTTATTATACGGCCTTTTATAAATATTTACTAGAAAATAAAAGAGGCTATCAAGGAATGATTTATCGCGAGGCGGTACTCAAAATAAATCAGAATGAGGACTTGTATAGAAGCAAAAAGATAATCTTCGCAGGATTTAATGCACTAAACGCAGCAGAGGAAATCATAATTCAACATTTGTTGACTTCTAATCAAGCAAAAATTTACTGGGACATCGACGAATCATTGTTACTGGACACAGCCCATGACGCGGGATTATTTATTAGGAAATATAAGAATAATTGGAAGTACTATCGAACCAACGCTTTTGAATGGATTAATAATGAATTTTCGAAATCAAAGAATATTAAAATAATCGGCACACCAAAATCAATAGGGCAAGCTAAAATTGCTGGGAAGATTGTTGAAGATATTATTGCTGAAAATCCCACAAATGATTTAAATAAAACAGCTATAATCCTTGCAGAAGAGAACTTATTGGTCCCATTCCTATATTCTTTGCCAGACAAGGTCAATAGCCTAAATATTACGATGGGCTATTCCAGTAAAAACAATCCTGCTCAAATCCTTGTGTCGAAACTATTTCGAATGCACATCAACGCCATCAGTCGGGCAGGCAATAATTACGTATTTTACTATAAAGACGTGCTCGATGTACTTAATCATCCGCTGGTTGAACCATACATTAACTGTAAGAATCTGGTTAGTATTATTAATAAAAACAACTATTCTTTCATTTCACACAATCGACTATTTGAACTGCAAGGAGCTCATACAGAATTTTTCCGCCTAATATTTGATAAATGGGATAGCGCTGTGATTGAGACATTAGAGAAAATCGCACGACTTCTGGAGGAAATAAAGAACCAACTTAATAATGACAATGAAGAGGAAAAAATAGCCAAAGCATTCTTATACTCCGTTTTCAAAACAATAAACAAGTTGATTACTTATTCAATTAAATACCAACACATTAATTCAATACCAGTTCTTTATTCCGTTTATAAACAAATCATAGAATTAGCGGAAGTTTCTTTTGAAGGTGAACCTTTAAACGGGCTTCAAATAATGGGCGTTTTAGAAAGTCGCGTTTTAGATTTCGAAACTGTAATTATCACTTTTTTGAATGAAGGAAAGTTTCCTGCAGGAAAATCTAATAATTCTTTTATTCCATACGATGTCAAACGGGAGTATGGTTTGCCTACATTCAAGGAAAAAGACGCAATTTACACCTATCATTTTTACCATATTCTGCAACGAGCGAAAAACATATTTTTGATTTATAACACAGAAAGCGAAGGACTAGATGCAGGCGAAAAAAGCAGATTTATCACACAGTTAGAACTAGAACAGCGCCCAAATCATATTTTGTCGCACGAAATTTATAATGCAGTGTTGCCAGAAGTAGCCTATCGACCTAAATCGATACCTAAGTCCGATGCTGTATTTACGCGTTTACATGAAATTGCAGCGCACGGGTTTTCACCATCTTCATTGACTAGTTATATACGAAATCCTATTGATTTCTACTTTCAGAAAATCTTGCAAATTCGAGAAATGGAAGAAGTAGAAGAAACGATTGCGGTTAATACGCTCGGAACGATTATACACGAAACGCTAAAAGAACTTTATAAACCTTTTGAAGGTAAGTTTTTGAGTGAGCAAATTTTACAAAATTTCTTAGACCAAAGTAATAACGAAGTCTTAAAGCAGTTTAAGCTAGTATATAAAGAGGGTGAAATTAATAAAGGGCGCAATCTATTGGCTTTCGAAGTGGCAAAACGTCATGTTCATAATTTTGTTCGACTTGAATTAGAACGATTGAAAAAAGACGGTCCAATCAAGATTATTGCAATTGAAAAAACGTACCAACGAATGTTGGAACATCCAGATTTGCCTTGCCCAATTCTAATTAAGGGCAATGTAGATCGAATTGAAGAACAAAACGGAATTGTTCGTATTATAGATTATAAAACCGGAAAAGTCGAAAAAAGAAATATCACCTTAAAAACTTGGGATGGGCTCACAAAGGATCTTAAAAACGACAAAATTATACAGGTGCTTGCCTACGCATATATGTTTTTCGAAGAGGCAAAAGACAAACAAATAGAAGCTGGAATTATTTCTTTCAAGAACTTAAAATCGGGGTTTTTGCCTTTCGATTTTAAAGGTGAAAATGAAGGTGGTTCAATTATTACAGCTGCAGTTTTAGAAAATTATATATACGAAATCGTAGGGTTGTTAAAAGAGATTTTTGATTGTGAAATTTCCTTTGACGAAAAGTTACCGTTGCAATAGTCCTATTTTCTTTATAAAATCGGCAATAACTGTCAAAACTTCTGTTTTGTTTTCGATATGACTCATATGCCCATCTGCCAAAGAAATCAACTGCACATCGGTTCCTTCGATTTGAGTTGCATTTTCCTCGTATTGCAGCACGCCATCTTTTTTGCCCAGAATTAGCATTTTTGGAAAACTTGTCTGATGCAAGAGCACTTCACGGTCTTTTCTAATTTTCATGCCCTCCAATGCAGCAATTATTCCTTGTAAAGGTGTTTGCAGTGCTTCAAGTTTGACCCGATCAATTTCATCAGTCATTGTATTTCGATTGTCTTCACTAAACAAATTGGCAATCGAAAGCCGAACGAAAGCCGTATAATCCTTTTTTACAGCTATGATGGCTCGATCTCGATTTGTTTTTCGTTCCGCACTATCAGCTCTTGCAGTAGAATTCATCAACACCAATCCTTTAAGATACTCTGGAAACAATTCCGCAAAAGCCAAAGCCACATAACCGCCCATCGAGTGTCCGACAAAAATGACTTTTCGTATGTTCAATTCCGTTAAAACATGATGAACCATGTCGGCTTGATCTTCCATAGAATGAACATATCCTAGACATTCCGTGGCGCCATGTCCTAATAAATCAATAGTAATAACACGATTTCTTTTTAACAATTCAGGAATAAAGGTGTCCCACATCGACTGGTTTTCCAAAAAACCATGTAACAAAACAATAGCGGCTCCTTTGCCGTTGTCAGTGTAAGTAACCGCTGTGTTTTTATAGAATAGTACTTTCAACAATTGAATTTTTGGTAAAACAAACCAATGACCTGTTTTTGAAATTGATAATTTTCGTTAGGAATTCATCAAACTTTCTATTTCTTCTACCTCAATCGGGATGTTCTTCATCAAATTTAACGGTTCTCCTTTTTCTTGAACAACAACGTTGTCTTCTAAGCGAATTCCGAATCCTTCTGCCGGAATATAAATGCCTGGCTCCACAGTAAATACCATATTGGCTTTCATTGGTTCATGCAATAAGCCATAATCATGCGTGTCTAGTCCCAAATGATGAGATGTTCCGTGCATAAAATATTTTTTGTAGGCTGGCCAATCTGGGTTTTCATTTTGTACATCTGCTTTGTCAATTAATCCAAGTCCAAGTAATTCGGTAGTCATCAATTTTCCAACTTCCATATGATATTGTTTCCAAAGTGTTCCGGGCGTCAGCATTTTTGTCGCTTCATTCTTAACGCGAAGCACCGCATTATATACAGCTTTTTGACGTGCGGTATATTTCCCAGAAACAGGAATCGTTCGGGACAAATCGCTTGAGTAGTTGGCGTATTCTGCTGCGACATCCAGCAGTATCAGATCTCCGGCTTTGCATTGCTGATTGTTTTCAATATAATGAAGCACATTCGCGTTATTGCCTGAAGCAATGATTGGCGTATAAGCAAAACCTTTTGATCTATTTCGAATAAATTCATGAATCAACTCAGCTTCAATTTCATATTCCGTAACATTTGGTTTTACGAAAGGCAATAATCGGCGGAAGCCTAATTCGGTGATGTTACAGGCTTGTTGAATCAAGTCTAATTCCTCACTTTCTTTTACCGAACGTAAACGCTGTAATATGGGATTGCTTTTTGCGACTTGATGCGCCGGATATTTTGATTTCCACCATTTCACAAAACGATCTTCTCTAGTTTCGGTTTCAACGGCGGCGCGATAATGCTCATTGGTGTTGATGTACATCGTGTCAGAATAAGTCATCATCTCATTCAATATCTTATGAAAATCTTGTAACCAATAAACGGTTCTAATCCCAGACACTTCAAAGGCACGTTCCTTAGTTAGTTTTTCACCTTCCCAAATCGCAATATGTTCACTAGTTTCTTTCAAGAATAGCATTTCACGTTGATGTTCATAGGGTGCCTCTGGAAAAAGCAATAATATGCTTTCTTCTTGATCTACGCCAGACAAGTAAAAAATGTCGCGATGTTGCGCGAATGGCAACGTACTGTCGGCAGAAACCGGGTAAATGTCATTCGAGTTAAAAACCGCAACACTATTGGGTTTCATTTGAGCAGTAAATTTTGAACGGTTTTTTATGAAAAGATTACGGTCAATTTGGTGGTATTTCATATCAGATTTTAGATTATAGGATTTTTAGATTGTTCGATACAACAAGGGTAAAATTAACGAAAGAAAATAATCAAGCACTAGCCAAATGGCACTATTTTATATTTTTTCGAATACGGCTCATGTGCCTTGCAGAAATCCCGAGAAAAGAAGCCAGATAATGCAAAGGCACTTGTTGAATCAAATGAGGTTCGGTAACGAGTAATTTTTTATAGCGTTCTTCGGGCATGAGTGTGAGTAAATCAATTCTATAATCGTCAATCAAACAGATTTGTTTTTCAATTAAATTAAAGTAAAATTGATGAAAAGCCTTGTTGGTTTTGATTATTTCTTGAAAGTTATGGAAATCTAAAACCCAAAGTTTACAATTGAAAATCGCTTTGATACTTTTACGCGAAGGCTTTTCGAATAGAAAACTGTTTAATGAAGTGGTGACTGTATTTCGAAGTGCGAGATAAGTTGTTTTCTCTTCATCATTGACCAAAATGGCATGTTGTAGAATGCCGCTTTCGATGTAACAAAAATAAGGGCAAACTTCGCCTTCTTTGACAAGGAAGTCATTTTTCTTGAGATCCAAAGCTTTAAAAAAGAATTGAGATTCAACAATCAAATTGTCTAAAGACTGGTCTCCAACTATGAGTTGCATGTAATCCAACAATGCGGTCAGCGTTTCTTCAGACTTCATGGCTTATCTAAAATTTCAACAAAAATAGTTTAATCTATCCATTTGTAGTATCGAGCACCGATTAAGTTTGGTTTTTCGTCTTCGATTCGTTCCAAGACCCATTCATTTTTCGGCGACAAAACAGATTGAAGCGGTTCTTTTTTATGCAATTTTTCGTAGCTTCTAAAATCAATTTCTTGACTTGAGGCTAAATTCTCAAAAAGGGCAATATGTTTTATCGCATTTTTCCAGTCGGGTTGGATCGTGCCTTCAAACACTTTTGATTTCGATCCGCTTCCATACGCTAAAAAGCCAAAAGTAGTGTTTGAAATATTTTTTTCTTGATCATGAAAGTATGATAAGGCGGATAGCAAACCCATAAAAACAGAGCCGGTATATAAATTTCCAATCAGAGAAGAGGCCAATTCAGCGGGTTGTAATTTCTCAGAAACAAAGGTTTTGTATGCTTCGGATTTGCTTGTTTCCTTCAATAGGTTTTGATATTCTTCAGCGGTTTCGTTGCCTGACAAGATTTTATCTTCAGCATCTAAAGTGTAAATTTCCGACAACATTCTTCTGCCTTGAAACGCATAAGGCAAATGCATAATAATGTTCTCCCAAGAGTTATAGAGTACACTGGTGCTGTTTTTTAATTTTTTAAATGAAAAATAGGCATTTCGCGTGCGATGTATATAACATTGATTCGAGTATTGACCATCAAATACAGGTTGGTCTTTGTGAATTGAAATTTCCGCTTCTAAATTGTCGAACCAAACATCGTTGTTTTTGTTTCCAGTAATGGCAGATTTTGGAATAGCGCGCAGCGGTTTAAAAAAATCGAAGAGGCCTTTAGTATTTGTTGCCCACAGATTTTCGAAAGCCATGATTTTTGGAGTGATCGTAATTAGCATTGCTAATGCACCCGCTCCTTGAGTATATTCTCCGGTGGAGTTCAAATCGTATTTGGCAATGTCAGTAGTAACCACAATGGCTTTCTTTGTTGGATTTAAGCGCACAAAATCGATGCAGTTATGCAAAGCATCTACGCCACCAATACACGCAAAAGTAAAATCTACTGCATCGCATTCCGATAAAGTGTTGTCCCCAAACTTTTGCTCCATTAAAGCGAGTAGGAAGGATGCAATTGGTTTCGAATTGTCGATACTGCTTTCCGTTCCAACATAGATTCTAGCGATTTCACTCAAGTTGATGTTGTTGTGCAAAATCAATTTGGTTAATGCATTGGCACCGAAAACCACGACATCTTGGTGTGCATCTGGCAATGTCATTTTCAGTAGGCCAAGACCTTTTTCTAGCTTGTCAGCATCGATTTGCCTCTCATTTGCAAGGGTTCTGATTGGTAAATGTATTTTAGCAATATCAAAAGCAATTGCGTCGATTCCGATTTTCATTTTTAATTTTTTTGAAGTGTAAAATTACAATTAGAGCCCACAAGTAAACGGATTCGACGCAGCTAATATTGGGATCTATGTGTTTTTTATCGATTTTAGAAAAATGGACAAATCAAATTAGGAAAATCATAATTTAGGATGAAAGTCATTTGAAAAATGTTTGCTTTTCATAAATAATTTGCAAATGTTTACTGTTGGAGTTCGCTGGTTTTAATATTATTATTATTGAAGGAACAACTTACATGGTAATTTTCTTTTATAAGAAATAAGTAAAGGTTTCATTTTGAAATCTCTATTTTACTAAATTAATGCCACATCGTAACTTCCCTTTTTTAGTTTAAAGTGTTGAAATTAAGTATATAAATCTTGATTTGTCAATTGATTTTTAGTTATGATAATTAAACATTTTAAAATGATTATAAATTACACCGAAAAGGTTGTAGTTAAATGCAAATAGCCTTATTTTTGTTTGCTTTTAAAATAAATTATACATACTTATGGCAAAATCTGCATTAATGAAGTCGTCGCTGGCAAAGAAGTACTGGATGGCTCTAACAGGTTTATTTTTATGCTTGTTTTTGAGTGGTCACTTAGCAGGAAATCTTCAGTTATTGGTTCCCAACAATGCGTTGAATTTTAATAAATACGCATTATTTATGACCTCAAATCCAGCGGTCAAAATCCTTTCTTATCTCACGTACATCTCCATTCTTTTTCATGCTATCGATGGAATTATGTTGGCTTTTCAAAACAAAGCGGCGAGACCTATTGGTTATGCAAAAAACAATGCGTCTGCGAATAGTCCATGGGCATCAAGAAATATGGCAGTTTTAGGAACTATTATTTTAGTTTTTATTGTAACGCACATGGTTAGTTTCTGGGCCAGAATGCATTTTGATGAAAAGATGCCGTTGCAAACGATGACGATTACAGCGCAAGGTCAATCGCAAGAATTCTATTTAACAACCGATGGAAGTTATTTGCCCAAAGCTCAGATTGACCAAAAAATGATAATTATTAAGGATCGCACAGATTTTTATGATGCGGGTGCCAATGTCAAGATTAAAGAAGGATACAAAGATTTGTATAAAATCACTATTGAGTTCTTTAAGGAACCGCAATATGGTTTGTTATATACACTATTGTATGTTTTGTCAATGATTGTGTTGTCATTTCATTTGCTACATGGTTTTAGTAGTGCGTTCCAATCAATTGGACTCAACAATCCAAAATATACCCCAATTATCAAAGCATTCGGAAAAGGTTTCGCTATAGTTGTTCCTTTGTTGTTTGCTATTATTCCAATTTACATTCATTTTTTTCTAAAAGCTTAACAATATGGCATTAGATTCAAAAATACCTGAAGGTTTCATTTCAGACAAATGGACCAATCACAAAAATCATTTAAAATTAGTTGCTCCGAATAACAGACCAAAAATCGACATCATTGTTGTTGGAACTGGTTTAGCTGGAGCATCAGCGGCGGCATCTTTTGCTGAAATGGGCTACAATGTAAAAGCATTTTGTTATCAAGATTCACCTAGAAGAGCGCACTCGATTGCTGCTCAAGGTGGAATTAACGCAGCCAAGAATTATCAAAACGACGGAGATAGTATTTACAGATTGTTCTACGATACGATAAAAGGTGGAGATTATAGAGCGCGAGAAGCGAATGTACACCGTTTAGCCGAAGTGTCAGGAAATATCATTGACCAATGCGTGGCTCAAGGAGTTCCGTTTGCTCGTGAATACGGAGGTTTATTAGACAATCGTTCTTTTGGTGGAACACAAGTACAAAGAACCTTTTATGCCGCAGGTCAAACGGGACAGCAACTTTTGTTAGGTGCTTATTCTGCCTTGTCACGGCAAATAGGTTTAGGTCGCATTCAAATGTTTAACCGTCACGAAATGCTCGATTTAGTTAAAGTAGATGGAAAAGCACGTGGAATTATCGCTCGTAATTTGGTTACAGGCGAGTTAGAAAGACATTCGGCTCATGCCGTTGTAATTGCTTCAGGAGGTTATGGAAATGTTTATTTCCTTTCTACTAATGCGATGGGAAGCAACGTAACAGCAGGCTGGAAAGTTCATAAAAAAGGAGCTTTGTTCGCAAATCCGTGTTTTGTGCAAATTCATCCAACTTGTATTCCTGTTCATGGTGTCAATCAATCGAAATTGACATTGATGTCAGAATCTTTGAGAAACTCAGGAAGAATTTGGGTGCCGAAGAAAAAGGAAGATGCAGAAGCCATTAGAGCAGGTCAATTGAAGCCAACTCAGATTGCGGAAGAAGATAGAGATTATTTCTTAGAGAGAAGATATCCTGCTTTTGGTAATTTAGTGCCAAGAGATGTGGCCTCTAGAGCTGCAAAAGAGCGTTGTGATGAAGGTCACGGTATTGAAGCCAACGCAACGAATGAAGGTGTGTATTTAGATTTCTCAACTGAAATTCAAAGTAAAGGAAAGCAAGCGGCTTACGCAAAAGGGAATCACAATCCATCCGCCGAAGAAATTACAGCGTTAGGAAAACAATGGTTAGAAGAAAAGTATGGTAACTTATTTACCATGTATCAAAAAATTACAGACGAAAATCCATATGAAACGCCAATGAAAATTTACCCAGCAGTGCATTACACTATGGGAGGCGTTTGGGTTGATTATAATTTACAATCTACCATTCCAGGATGTTTTGTTGCTGGAGAAGCCAACTTCTCTGACCACGGAGCAAATCGCTTGGGAGCATCAGCCTTGATGCAAGGTTTGGCAGATGGTTATTTTGTATTGCCTTATACAGTTTCTAATTATTTGGCAGATGAAATTCGTACGGGTAAAATTTCTACAGAAAGTCCAGAATTTGTTGAAGCAGAAAATAGTGTTCGAGCATCTATTGAAAAGTTCCTCAACAATAATGGGACAAAATCTGTAGATCATTTCCACAAAAGATTAGGTTTGATTATGTGGAATAAGGTTGGAATGGCGAGAAACGAAAGTGGATTGAAACAAGCAATAGAAGAAATTGCTGCTTTGAAAGAAGAATTTTACAAAGAAGTAAAAGTCCCTGGTTCGGCCGACGAGTTAAATCCAGAGTTGGAAAAAGCACTTAGAGTCGCAGATTTCATTGATTTAGGTCAATTGATGGCTATGGATGCTTTACAGCGAAACGAATCATGCGGAGGACATTTCCGCGAAGAATATCAAGATGCTGAAGGAGAAACTTTACGTGATGATACTAACTTCTCTTTTGTAGGCGCCTGGGAATATCAAGGTGATGATATTAGCAAAGAAAAGCTAAACAAAGAAGAATTGAAATACGAGTTTATCAAAATTGCAGCTAGAAATTATAAATAAGATACAGTATGTCTACAGCAAAAAACATCAATATATCCCTCAAAATTTGGCGTCAAAAAAACGCTCAAGCTAAAGGAAGCATGGAAACGTATCAGTTAGATAATGTTTCTACCGCTAGTTCATTTTTAGAAATGCTAGATCAATTGAACGAGCAGCTAATAAACGATCAAAAAGAGCCTGTTGCATTCGATCACGATTGTCGTGAAGGAATTTGCGGCATGTGCTCGCTTTATATTAATGGTCGAGCTCATGGGCCAGATACAGGTACAACTACTTGTCAGTTGCACATGCGTAAGTTTAAAGACGGAGACACCATTTACATTGAGCCATGGAGATCAAAAGCATTTCCAGTTGTAAAAGATTTGGTTGTTGATAGAAGCGCGTTCGATCGTATTCAACAAGCTGGTGGATTTGTTTCTGTAAACACCTCTGGAAACACGATTGATGCCAATGCGACACCAATTCCCAAGGCGGATGCTGATAAGGCTTTTGAAGCCGCTGCATGTATAGGTTGCGGCGCCTGTGTTGCCACTTGCAAAAATGGTTCCGCCATGCTATTTGTAGGAGCTAAGGTTTCTCAATATGCGTTGTTGCCTCAAGGAAAAGTTGAAGCCTCTCAACGTGTTTTAAATATGGTTCGTCAAATGGATGAAGAAGGATTTGGAAATTGTACGAATACCGGGGCTTGCGAAGTAGAATGTCCGAAGGGAATTTCTTTGGAAAATATTGCTCGTATGAATAGAGAGTATCTTAAGGCTAGCATTTCTTAAGTAGAAACAAAATTTATGCATTAAATCCCAATCATTAGGTTGGGATTTTTTATTTTTAGAGAATGAAAGTAGCATTAATACAGACAGCATTGTATTGGGAAAAACCAAAAGAAAACAGATTTCATTTTGATCAAATTATCAATTCAATTGCGGAATCGATTGACTTAATTGTGTTGCCTGAGATGTTTACAACTGGATTCACAATGAATGCGCATGATATGGCCGAATCTTCAAGTGGGGAAACAACGCTCTGGTTACAAGCGCTCGCTAGATCCAAAAATTGCGCAATAACTGGGAGTATTGTAATAAAAGAAAATGGGAATTACTATAACAGGTGTCTTTTTGTTTTTCCTACAGGCGAAGTCAGTTCCTATGACAAAAGACATTTGTTTGCATTGGCAGGTGAAGATCTAAAATATAAGGCTGGTAAGTCTAAGACTATTGTTCATTTTCGTGGTTTTAAGATTTGTCCTCTAATATGTTACGATTTGCGATTCCCTGTGTTTTCAAGAAATGACAAAGCGTACGATTTGCTCCTGTATGTTGCTAACTGGCCGGCAATTAGAGTCAACGCTTGGGATATTCTTCTTAGAGCAAGGTCCGTTGAGAATCAATGCTTTACAATTGGGCTAAATAGAGTAGGTACAGATCAAAATCAACTAACTTATAACGGACATTCTCAAGCAGTCGATTTTTTAGGTAATTATCTACTAGAACCTCAGGAAGAAGAAGGCATATTTATTATTACTTTAGATAAAAACGAAATGCTTCAAACGCGTGAAAAGCTTGATTTTCTGTCGGATAGGGACAGTTTTACTCTTTTAGAATAAAGGTTTGTTGAACGTCCCAGTTTGCTCTTATGTCGATGTCTTTTGGAAAATATATCACGTTTTCAGGTTGTTTTTTGTCCAAGTAATTTCCTGAATCCCAGATTTTATTTTTGTTTTCATCATAAATAAGTCGCAATGAGTATAATGCTGGTTCTATTAAATTAAAGTCAATTTGTGTACTGCTTTCGGAGTAGTCGAAATACACTACTTCTCCATTCTTGTCAGTCAATTCAATAATAACCGGAAACTGCCTTACATTCTCCAAATTCAAGCGCAGATTCCCATAGTCAGATATGTTCTTGGTTTCTAAATCAAATTTTAGTATTTTTTTGGTTGTTTGTCCCGTAAAATCAACAATAGATTCCGGCAAGAATTTAAGACTGTATTTCTCTAAAGGGTCTTTTTGAAAATTTACTTTGAGCGTGAGATTTAACTCATCATATTCTAACTTAAAAGGAACGGAGGTAGAATCTTTTCTAATCAAACTTATTTTGGACTCATCAATTCTTGAAATAGGCAAATTCGTTCGCAAAAGAAATTTCTCATTAAGCGGTAGTATTTTACCAGAAATAGCGGAAATAGTTAAGCTATCTTGTTTTTGTGCTTTAATTTTAAATGTAAAATCTTTATTATAGCTGTCTTTTACAATTGAAAGCTGCAGTGAATCGACGGCAGATTTTTCAATTTTGAACGGTTTAAACCAAATTTGTAAGGAGTCTTTCTTTGGAACTTTCGTAATTATTGATGAAAGTATTTCTTCACCTCGTTTTAAAGTCAGTTTAGCATCTTTAGCATAGCCTTCATATCCAATTACTGCAGAGCAACAAGACGATTGAGATGGTTTGAACGTCCTTAATTTTGGAACTTCTTTGAACAACTTGATTTCAAACAGGGAATCATTTGGAATGGTAATAGCAGTCTTTCTAAATCCAATTTTTTCCGTTTTTGGCTCAAAACGATAATTAGAGGATTTATCGTCAATAGCTACCAAAAAATATTTTCCAGCTTTGATGTTGTCTATTTTGAAAGAGGCGTCTTGATCAAGAGAAAACGCAATATAAGAGGGGTTTTGGTTGTACGCTGCCGAGTCTTTGTAAGTCTCATTCATTTCGTAAAGCATAACAGTTGTAAGAGGACTAGGCGATTTTTCCAATGCATCTTTTACTGATCCTTGTAGTGAAAGAGAGTCGATGTACTTGCCAGTTGAAAAAACATATTTGAATTGCGGATAAGGATTACCTTCATTATTATCTTCTATAGATTTTCCAAAATTAAGACTGTAGGTTGTGTTGGTTCTGAGTGTATCTAGGAAATTGATAGTTATAGATTTACTCGCACTTACGGGCAATATCTGCGGGTTTTTTGACAATGGAGGAGAAATAATCAACTGCTTATTAACGTTTTTAAGCTTAACAAATTCATCGAAAGTAAGTTTAATAGATTTACTTGTGAATTCCGTGCTAAAGTTTTTTGGAAAACTCATTGTAAGAACAGGTGGAATAGTATCCTTCAATCCGCCAGTGATTGTACCTCTTTTGGCACAACCAATAATGGAAAATATTATAAGCGAATAAATAAGGATTTGTGTTTTTTTCAACTTTGATTTTTTTCAGAAGACAAAATAACAATTATATTTTATGTAATTGAAATAAATAGTACAATAAATCGATAGTTCGTTGAAACAGACACTTGTTTTGTTTACTGTAATTTTTGTTGAAGTCAAACATATCGATGGATTCCGCGAGATTTAGTATATAATTACACTAGAGCATTAATGAGACATGGCCATGCAAAGCACACTTATTTTGGAACCGGGAATTTTTAGGAGTTCCTTTCCACAAGCCTCTAACGTTGATCCAGTTGTCAGAACGTCATCAATCAAAAGAAAATGTTTGTGATGGTCATTTGAGGTAAATTTTACCGTAAAAATCGACTCATTATTAACCTCAATTCGATTTAGCAAGTTTTTCTTAGTCTGAGTCTTTGAATATCTTGAACGAACAAGTATTTGTTCATTATAATTTATATTTAAATTCTTGGACAAGGATTTTCCAAAAGATGTTACTTGATTATAGCCTCGTTCCTTTAATTTTCTGGGATGTAAAGGGACTGGAATAACATCAGTGATGCTCTTCAGAAATTCTAGACCCGCTATTTCCGACGCGCACCAATCACCAACAAGGTCGCCTATTTCTTCATGTCCTTTGTATTTTAGATTGTGAATTAACTCTTGCACAATTCCCTTTTTATGAAAATAGACAAAAGCTAAGGCAAATTCGACAGGAATTTTTCCGTAAAATTTTTTATAGGCTTCGTTTTCGGGGTTTAAGTGGTGTAGCGTTAATGGAATTTCATGTCGGCATTGCGTGCAAATCACGTTTTCTTTTGCAAGCAGAAAAGTTTTACAGCCTAAGCAAACCTTTGGATAGAAGAGATTTAGTACATTTTTGAACATCTGAATGGCGTTTATAGTATAAAAATATAAAAAACTTTTATTCCATTGTGTTTTATGTTACATTTTAATTTCACTTTTTATATTTTTGCAGCACTATGGCAAAACAAGAAGATTTATTTAAGAACGTTGTTTCACACGCTAAAGAATATGGATTCATATTCCCATCAAGTGAAATATACGATGGCTTGAGTGCAGTATATGACTATGCTCAAAACGGTGTTGAATTGAAGAAAAATATTAGAGAATATTGGTGGAAAGCGATGGTTCAGATGCACGAAAACATTGTTGGTTTAGATGCTGCGATTTTGATGCATCCAACTACTTGGAAGGCATCGGGGCACGTAGATGCTTTCAATGATCCTTTGATTGACAATAAAGACTCTAAGAAAAGATATAGAGCTGATGTTCTAATTGAAGATTACGCGGAGAAACTAAATCAAAAAGCTGAAAAAGAAATTGAAAAAGCAAGTATTCGTTTTGGAGAGGCTTTTAATAGAGACGAATTTGTATCAACAAATGCACGTGTACTAGAATATCTGTCGCGAAAAAAAGATATTTTAGAACGAATGGCCAAATCTCTCGGAGATGAAAATTTGGAAGACGTAAAGGCTTTAATCGAAGAATTGGAAATTGCTGACCCAGAAACGGGCTCGAGAAATTGGACAGATGTAAAGCAGTTTAATCTGATGTTCGGCACTAAATTGGGCGCTTCAGCAGAGAATGCAATGGATTTATATTTGCGTCCAGAAACTGCTCAAGGAATTTTTGTAAATTTTCTTAATGTTCAAAAATCAGGTAGAATGAAAATTCCATTTGGTATTGCACAAACGGGAAAAGCATTTAGAAATGAGATCGTTGCTCGACAGTTTATTTTCCGAATGCGTGAGTTTGAGCAAATGGAAATGCAATTTTTCGTAAAACCTGGTGAGGAAATGAAGTGGTATGAATACTGGAAAAAAACTCGTCTAAATTGGCATTTATCGCTCGGCTTAGGTAAAGAAAACTATCGTTTCCATGATCATGAGAAATTAGCGCATTATGCGAATGCCGCAGCAGATATCGAGTTTAATTTCCCATTTGGATTTAAGGAATTAGAAGGGATTCATTCTAGAACTGATTTTGATTTGAAGGCACACGAGCAATATTCTGGTAAGAAGATGCAGTATTTTGATGCGGAAACGAATGCTAATTACACTCCTTATGTAGTTGAAACTTCTGTTGGATTAGATCGAATGTTTTTAGCTGTTTTTTCGAATTCATTGAAAGAAGAGACTTTAGAGGATGGATCAACTAGAACGGTTTTGCAACTACCTGCCGTATTAGCTCCTACGAAGGCGGCAGTCTTACCTCTTGTTAAGAAAGACGGGTTGCCTGAAGTTGCAAAAAGCATTATTGAAGATTTGAAATGGGAATTTAACGTGGCCTACGACGAAAAGGACGCTGTTGGTAGACGGTACCGTCGACAAGATGCACTTGGTACTCCATTTTGCATAACTATAGATCACCAAACGTTGGAAGATAATACTGTTACTATTAGACACAGGGATTCTATGAAACAGGATCGAGTGGCGATTTCAGGTTTGAAGTCAATTATAGAAAACGAAGTGTCGATCAAGAATTGGCTTATGAAAGTCAAATAGATGCGTCGAAAATTAAAGATAAGCCCGTTTTTTTGCGGGCTTTTTTTGTTCTGCTCCTAATTGTACTCGATAAAAATAGATATTTATTTCTTAAGTAATTGAAGCCATTGGAGAAGTGGTAATTTTTCTTTTTCTTCTATTTCTGAGGTATTAATTTCAGACACAACGTTACTTACTGATGTAGCGTTATTTTTCTTTTCAAAAGTATCATTTTTACTATTCAAGTAGTGCCTGATTCTTTTGATTATATACCAAGCTGTTTTTTGTGTAATTCCTAGTTCTTTGCATAAGGCAACAGAATTAATTCTCTTATTTTGAAGAGAAACAATCCAAATGGCGACAAACCATTTTTGCAAATCGACCTTAGTATTATGAAAAAGCGTTCCAGTTTTTACATTAAAGTACTTTCCGGAATTTTTACATTTGTAAGTGTTGGTCTTGCAAGAATAGACTACTGATGTATTGTCAAAGGGACTAATGACTTTTCCATTCCAACGCAAGGCTTCTAAATGTGCGATGCATTTTTCCTCTGTGGAAAAGGTTTGCAACAACGATTCTTTGTTTTCAAAATTAATATCAAGCATGATCTTAGTTTTAGAAGGCAAAAGTATACATTTTAGTGTAAATAAATATATAAAACCTATTTTTGACAAAAATAATTAAGCGATATAATCCAGCGCGAGTGCAGTTCAACGACAATTTTTTACCATTCAACAAATAATGTTAACAATCTGAGAAAATCTATTAACAAATCGCTAATGAATTGACCAAAAACAGTAAATTAGCAACGGTTTTGTGCATTAGAATTTCTACTGTACAAAACTTCCCCAACCTGCTCAAAATTTCAGATTAACCCTGCGTATGCTTGCTAAACCCAATTTAGTATAAGCTTACATGAGACATTCTTTCATCATTATTGACGATGAAACGGAAAGTATTCTAAAAACGTTGTCGGTTGCGGCTCGTTTTCAGAACCTACATTTCGTGGCATCTGCTAGCACCTATGAGGAAGGAGTAAATTTAATATTAGAGCACCAACCATCATTGGTCTTTCTTGAAATTACGCCATTAAATAAAGAAAGCAACTTGTCATTGAGGCTTATCAATGAGTTGTATCGATATCTAAGAGTCATTCCGAAAATTATTGTTACTTCTAGCAGTAAGGAATTAGCATATGAAGCTATTAAACACGGCGCTTTTGATTATCTTTCTAAGCCTATCAACGGTAACGATGTAAGAAAGATGATTTTATTGCATGAGAAATCACAGACTTTACCGTCACTGCAAGTAACCAATGAAAAAGCAGATGCAGCATATCTTAAGGAGCCAGATCTTCCCATTTTAGATCGAAAGCCGAAAGCCGAAGAAATAGCTGGAAAAGACGAGAGTCAAATATCTTCTTCAGAATACAATCAAGAACCAGAGTCGCCTGCAATGGAAGAGGAATCGGAAACAAAAGCCGAAGCTCAGGACTTGGAACCACCTGTAAAAGTAGTACAGTTTCAATCAGAAGTAGTAAATGAAGATAAACCTTTGATAATTTGTGTAAAATCTTATGGTGATTATAGATTTATAGAGGCGAAGGATATTTGTTATTTGCAGGCAGATAACAATTCTACAGATATTCATCTCTTTAATGGAGAAATGATCACCGCATTTAAGACACTAAAGCATTTCGAGAATGTGCTTTCTTTCCCGTTTATTAGGATTCATAATAGCTACATTGTCAATATCGACTATGTTTCTAGAATTCATACTGGGAATTCAGTGTGCTACATAAAGAACACTACTACCAAACTTCCGTTTTCAAAATCCTACAAAGAAAACGTCGATGCAATCATCAATAGCATCACAAAAGGCAATTATTTAGAGATTTAGCCTAATTCGTCAAATTCATCCACACGAATTTGACAACCATTCACTATCAAACAAACACCATCCACCATAAACACCTGTAAACAATAGGTGTAACGAGACATGCTATATACTTTTACATCGTGAACTGTGAATAAGGTTCTCGAAAAAACGAATTAAACAAATAACATATAAAGTCTCAAATTATGAAAAAAACAGTTTTAACATTCGGATTATTTTCGTTGATGATGGTATTAACGTCTTTTACGAGCCCAATTGGTGGTACAGGTGGAAATGAAACTAGAAAAATAGGTGGAAACGGTGGAAATGAAACTAGAAAAGCTATAGAAATAGGTGGAAACGGTGGAAACGAAACCAGAAAGGCTATTGAAATAGGTGGAAACGGTGGAAACGAAACTAGAAAAGCTATCGAAATAGGTGGTACTGGTGGAAATGAGACCAGAAAATAACGTGGAAAATTAGTATCAAGTAATTATAAATTGAAGCTGCCAGAAATGGCAGCTTTTTTTATGGAATTGTTTTACTATTTTTGAAAAATAAACTGTAGCTTTCCTTGAAAAAATATTTATACATATCGCTTTTTACATTTTTCTTTTTATTAAATTGTTCTAAGAAACGGACATCCAATGCAGAGGTTCAACAAAAAGACACGTTGAATTTTCTATTAACTGGTTCTCAAGCAGAAAATAGATCAGTCCAATCAAAGATCCAGGATTACAAAAAGGCATTTTCCATCCTAAAGAAACAGGATAATACACAATCCAATAGAGAGAACCTGATTAAAGTAGCAGCTGGTTTTAATACACTTAGTGAATATGAACTTTTAAGTATCTCAAATAGTCTTTTATTAAAACGGTCATTGGAATATAATGACACAACTTGTATTGCATATTCATACTACTACTCTGGCAATGTTAATCTTTATAATCAAGTTAGAGACAGTGCATTTTTCTATTTTTTGAAAGCGGAAAAATTATTTTTAAAAAAATCAGAAAACACCGTTCTCGGAGATTTGTACCTTAGTAAATCTGCAATCCAGTTAAGTTATATAGATTTTTTGGGTGCTGAATATTCAGCAACACAGGCATTAAAATATGCGCGATTAAAAAATGACAAACTTGGTCAATACGATGCATTGACGAATCTAGGAATCGCGTCACATAATAGTGAAAATTTTCAAAAATCGATTGAATATCATCTCCAGGCTTTAAATTTGGCAAAGGATAACAATCTGAATCCTGAATATTTTCTCCAAGAAATATCATTAAATAATATAGGAAATTGTTATCTTTATTTAAAGGATTATAAAAATGCATCTATAGAATTTCAAAAGGCTTTACAAAATAGTACTTTGGCAAAAGAAAAGCCTGGATTGTACGCAACTTTATTAGATAATTTAGCTTATTCCAAATTTAAATTAAATGAGAACAAAAGTACTCTAGCTTATTTTCTAAAATCATTAGAAATACGCGACAGTTTAAAATTAGATTCAAAGATAGTGTATAGCAAAATTCACTTATCGGAATATTATCTAACTTTAAGAGATACTTTAAAATCACAAAAATATGCCCAGGAAGCTTTGCAGCTATCAAAATTGACAGCACTTTCAAATGACTTATTGGGATCTCTAAAACAAATTTCGCAGGTTGATCATAAAAACTCTTCAATGTATTCTAAAGAGTACATTAAGATAAGTGATAGTATACAACTTGAAGAGCGAAAATCAAAAGATAAATTCGCGCGTATCGCCTTCGAAACAGACGAAATTATCCAAGAAAAAGACAAACTCGCAGAGCAGAATCGGAGCTTGCTTTATTTCTTCATAGGAACTTTATTTGTGGGATTGTTGCTTTTTGTTATTAGAACGCAAAGAGCTAAGAACCGCGAATTATTGCTTAAACAACAACAACAAAAAGTAAACGAGGAGATATATAATCTGATGATTTCTCAGCAAGCTACGATTGAAGAAAACAGAGTGAAAGAGAAAAAACGAATCGCGCAAGAATTGCATGATGGGGTCTTGGGACGATTATTTGGAGCAAGACTCAATCTCGACAGTTTGAACCGTTTTAATGATGAAGAGTCTGTCAACAGTCGATTTAATTATCTAGCAGAGCTCAAAAATATAGAGCAGGACATTCGTGAGATTTCACACGATTTGAATAGAGAAAAGTACGTTTTGATTAATAACTTTGTAGCGATTGTAAGTAATTTATTAGAAGAACAAACCAATTCTTTTGATGCAGAATTAAGTTATTCACTAGACGAAAGCATCCAATGGGATAAGGTGGCGAATGCGGTAAAGATTAATTTATATCGAATTCTTCAAGAATCTTTGCAGAATATCAACAAATATGCAAATGCCAAACATATTGCAGTTGAGTTTAAGAAGGATAAGGAGCTGATTGTTTTCAAAATATCTGATGACGGAATTGGCTTTGACGTGAATACGAAGAAGAGAGGCATTGGACTCCAAAATATGCAGTCGAGGGTTCAAGAATGTGAAGGAACGTTTGAAATTAAATCTAAAAAAGGAAAAGGAACCACTACAATAGTAACTGTTCCAGAAGAAAAGAAAAGTATCGAAGTGTAAAAAATGAGACCTCTTCTTAAAATACTAATTGTAGATGATCATCCTACTATGATTGAAGGATATAAAAGCATATTCTCCTCGAAGTACGATATGAACAATGAAATTAGAATTACTTGCGCTTATAATTGTCAAACCGCTCACCAAGCAATCACTTCATCTAAAGTGAATTATGATCTTGCCATTATAGACATGATTCTACCGCCTTTTAACGCTGAAAATCTATTCTCAGGAGAGGACATTGCAATATTGATTCAAAAAACACAGCCCTCATGTAAGATCATGATGTCAACGTCTCATACCGAGGTCTATGTACTCTACAATTTGATAAAGAAAATAAATCCTCAGGGCGTAATAGTAAAAAGCGATTATAATTCCGATGAATTCTTACTGGCAATCCAAGAGCTACTAAATGGCAATAATTACTATAGCTATACAGCAAAGCAAAGTATCAAGGAAATTAATCTTGAAGACAATTATTTAGATTCCTATAATCGTCGTATTATTTCTTTGTTAGCCAAAGGCATTAAAACCAAAAATCTTCCGTTGCATCTAAACATTTCGCTTAGTGCCATCGACAAAAGAAAGGCACATATCAGAGAAGTATTTGATATTCAAAAAGGAACGGATGAGGATATTATTAGAGAAGCTAAAAATAGAGGTCTTATCTAATTAACAATTACTGCAGAAAATCTGGAGCTACAGATCCTAAATTAATGGTATTTTTAAAGTAGACTAAATTAGTAGAGATGGCTTTAAAATATTTATCCCTTTTTTTGATTATTACGATGATGTGCGTTTTGAGTTGCACAAAATCACAAAATCATAACAAAACTAATGGAAAAAAAGATAGCACTAGTTACTACATAAAAAAGGCGTCAGATATCAGAGTTCCGTACGCAAAACGCTTGATATACAATCAAAAAGCTCAAGAACTTTTGCTTAAACAAAAGAATGACTCACTAAATTCAGATCAGTTAATTAGAGTTGCGAGGAATTTTAACCAATTGAATACTTGGAAGTCTTTAAAAATCACCAGTGAAATAGTATTGTCGAGGAGTAAAAACAAGAACAACTTGTTCTTTATCGGTCAAGCCTATAGATGGCTAGGTGTTTATTATGAGAATATAAGTGTCAACGACAGTGCTTTCTTTTTTTATTCTAAAGCAGAGAAGATATTTAAACAGCAAAACAACAAAATGCAGTTATGTGATATTTATCAAGACATAGCTATGGTTCAATTTTACACATGTGATTATTTGAGTGCTGAATCTTCGCTAGTAAAGGCTCTAAAAATAGCAAATAGATTTAAAGATCCACATCGGAACATTAGAATATACATAAGTTTGGGTTTGAATTCATCTGCTCAAAAGGATTATTCACAATCAATGTCATACTACGTCAGAGCATTACAGTTAATTAATGAAAAGAATACGAGTATATTTCAAAATGCTGAAGTAGTTAGTTTAAATAACATTGCTCAAAATTATATTAAATGTGGTAACCTTGATAGGGCACAGTTAATTATTGAAAGATCTATTAGAAGGAATATTAACCAGAATTTAGTAAAATATCCGTCTGATTACGCCGCCTCGCTCGATATGTTGGGAGAAATTAATTTGAAACGAAAAAATAATAGCGAAATTGAATTTTTTTTACTGAAATCGTCAAAAGTTAGAGATAGTCTTAATATTGATTACGGTAGGAACTCAAATAAACTCTACCTCTCTGAATACTACCAAGCCACAAACCAGTTTCCCAAAGCGCAACAATTTGCCCATGAAGCTTATTCCCTTTCTAAAAGTTATCGAAACGCAGGGGACATGCTATTATGTCTCAAACAACTCTCAAAAGTCGATAATCAAAATGCATTGAAATACTTTCAAGATTACACTCGAATATCCGATAGTATGCAGCAATTAGAGCGTCAAACTCGCAACAAATTTGCTAAGATCGCCTACGAAACAGAAGAAATTACCACAGAAAAAAACCAAGCTATCCAACAAAAATGGATATTCTTCGGACTCGCCATTCTATTTTTTATTATTGGAACACTAGTAGTGCTGTTGCTCATCCAAAGGTCTAAACAAAAAGAGTTACAGTTCCTACAAGAACAGCAAAGAGCCAACGAAGAAATTTACCAACTCATTCAAAATCAACAAAGCAAGATTGACGAGGCGCGTCAAGTCGAGAAGAAAAGAATCGCGCAAGATTTGCATGACGGCATCATGAATCGACTGTCATCGACGCGACTAAATCTGCACATACTCAATGAAAACGCAACTCCCGAAATCATCAAGAAATGTTTGCCTTTTATCACAGGTATTCAAGATATTGAGAAAGAAATCCGAAATGTGTCGCATGATTTAAACAAAGATGCCCTTTTCAACAAAGTGAGCTTTGTAGCGGTTATTGAGGAGTACATCGAAAAACAAAAAGAGTTATTTAGCGGGAAATGTCATCTAGAAATAGATGGCACAATAGATTGGAACTGGTTCTCGAGTTTTCAGAAAATTCATATTTTTAGAATAATACAGGAAGCCTTTCAAAATACCATTAAGCACGCGCATGCGAACAATATAATTATTAGTATACTGAGAAATGAAAATCAACTTTTATTGGAAATTTTTGATGATGGTAATGGATTTTCTTTAAAACAAAAGAAAAAAGGTATAGGTTTGCAAAATATATTTTCAAGAGTAAAGCAATGTAATGGTACAACGGAAATCAAATCTGAAATAGGCACCGGAACAACCATTAGAATTACTATACCATTGAATTCCCAATTGTAAACTATACAAACAATGGCAATACCAGTAAATATCTTAATTGTAGATGATCATCCTTTTATCATCGAAGCATACAAAAATGCCATAAAAGGCTATAATTCAAAAGGTGAATATGAGTTTTCAATAACCCAAGCAAAGGATTGCAAAACAGGTTATGAAGCGATTACAGAAGCTCCAGCGCCTTTCGGCATTGCGTTCTTTGACTTGAGCATGCCAATCTATGAAGAAAAAGGAATTTTTTCCGGCGAAGACCTTGCGCAACTCATCAAAAAAGAAATGCCAGATTGCAAAATTATTTTGCTTACCATGCATACCGAATTGTTGAAAATCAATACACTAATTAAGAATATCAACCCGAATGGATTGGTCATCAAAAATGATTTGACGTTTGATGAACTCCTACTAGCATTCGACAAGATTTTGAAAGAGGAGAACTATTACAGTCAAACAGTAGTAAAATTGGTGAGCCAAATTCAATATGACAATATTGAAATTGACGCCTTCGACAAACAAATTTTATTTCATTTGTCAAAAGGTACGAAAACGAAAGACATTCCACAGTATGTTCCATTGTCCTTGAGTGCAGTTGAAAAGCGAAAACTAAACCTAAAAGAAATACTTGATATCAAAGGAGGTAGCGATATCGATTTGATTCGAGAAGCTAAAAATAAAGGGATGATATAGGAATTACGGGAAACCGTAATAAAAAATGAGGGAATCCGCAGTGGGATTTGAGGGAAACCTCAGACGTCGATCAGAACTTTCAAAGTAATTTAGCACTATGTTAATGAGGTAGTAGTCATTACATATAAAGAAATAAATTACAAAGTAGTTAGTATCGAATTTAAAATCCTTTTTGTCCCAATCAAAAAACACTTATTAACTTACTACTAGTATAAAAAAAAGCGACAAATTAGGGAGTGTCGCTTTTTTTGGTACTAAACCATAAACTGTGTAAGTAGAAAAATAATGGGGTTTTAAAACCCCATTATTTTTTTGTTTAATTTTAAATTTTACACAGTCTTATGAAAAAAGAAGATTTATTATCA
>CANHEA010000023.1 GCA_947459635.1 Flavobacteriaceae bacterium
AGAGCGGTAATCTTTAACATCCCGTCTTCTACTTTGATATTCTCTGGTCTGTCCGTGTAATATTGCAATTCATTATTGCCCCAGCCATTATTTCCAGTACCAATGTTGTAACTCCATAAACTAGCATCCGGAGCACCATCTACATTAAACTCTTCGCTCATAATCAGCTGAGTTTTTGTCACTACAGTTTGCTTTTCATCTTCATCGCAAGAAAAAAGTGCAAGTAAAACAGCCAACGACAGTATTGATTTTATATTTAAATTCATTATCTTAAGATTTAGATTTATAATTATAATTTAAGGTTGTTTGTAGAAATATATGTTGTCCATGTAAAAATTCGACAATGACGAACCATTAATATTCTCCATGATAATTAGCCCTATATTGTTTCTGTTAGCCAAGTTAAGTGGAGCATCTATAGAAATCCAAGTGTTTGCTTGAACTTGAGATCGAGAAACAAATATTTGTTGTCTTGTATCATCGCCACCATTATCCACTTGATTTGGACCCCAATCTTCAATTGAAATCAAGAAGTCAAAATTTGAGGGCACGCTATTAGGAACGTACATATCAAAATGAATATGGGTCATTGCAGAAGCATTTAATGTTGGATTAGAAGTTGCAATACCAACATAATTGAAATTAGTATAATTTAAAATATTATCACCATTCACTGAAAAGTCGGCAGAGCCAGTGGTTGAACCTGGTAACCAGAAACCATTGTAGTAGGCAACTGGAACGTTAGTGTAATGATCACTAAAAATGGACAGTACTTTACTTGGATCTCTTGTCGGTATTGCCGGCAATGAAAAAGTACCAAGAGAATTAATGGTTATGGAATCAATAGAATTCAATCCACCAACAAATTCATTTGTAGTTGCATTTAAAGTACCTCCAATATTGGCCGTAATAACAGTAGTACCGGAACCTATGACTGTAATCAATCCGGTGGCGTCAACTGTTGCTACAGTTGGATTTGAAGATCTAAAAACAAAATACGCTGGTGCAGGCAAAACTACTTGATCTAATCCTGAAGGCATATTAAATGTTTCTTTCAAATCTGCCATTGGAATTGTAATGCCATTAAAGGAATCAATTATTTTATTTACGCCGTTTGCTATTGAAGGTCTTGGTTGACCGATAGTTCCTAATTTTTCAAATTTAAGTTCGTCAATCCAAAACGTATATCCTGAGCCATTGGTTCCTTGAGTACCCGCAGCATATCGGAACATACCTCTTTCTTGTATTAATTTTGAAGCATCTGGAATTGGAATAATATATTTTTTCCAAGTTGTGCCAATACTAACATCTTTAATAGTAGTTATGTACTTATTAGGGAAGAAATCTTCACCAAAACCCATTTCACCTACAGTAATCCCTTGAGATGCTTTTGCCCAGAAAGTTAAGGCGTCATATCCTGATAAATCGCGACCCGCACCTTCCGTTCTAAAAATAGCCCCTGCATAATTTCCTTCAGGATCATTCGAACTAGGCACGTCAAATCGCATAGACGCTGTACCTAAGTAACTCTCATTTTCATCCACTGTCCAAGCATTCAGTTTGGAGCCAATAGGATTAAGTTCATCTGGTCCGTAAGGAAAGTAAAAATTAGTTCCCATTCCGATAGGACTATCCGTAAATACTTCTGCAGTAGTGGGAAAAGTAGCCACAATAGCATCATCAGAAATATTTCTTTCGCAACTAAAATTTATTAGTAATATCAATACTAAAAGCAATGAATCTTTTAATAAATTAAATTTTCTGTTTTTCATTTTTTGAATTATTTAAATTATCTAAATTATTTTCCGATGTTGATGTGTACGTAAGTTCTAATTTCCCATTCGCTACCATCAGGAAATCCGACTGGGCTTAATGGTGGAACCGCAGGATATGTATTTGCAGGAACATAATTCGGTAAATATCTTGGCCCCGAATATTGATCTAATGAACGCCAAATTCCCATAATACCAATTCTAGTATCTGGTAAGATAAACCAGCTTGGTTTTCCAACTGATGTCGAAATATCTAAGGCACTTTGAACCGGGAACGTTAAGTTGAAATCTCTATGGTAATCATATGGTCCCCAATCGTTTAATTTCAAAGAGGTCACTACTTTTAATTTTTTATAAATGAATCTAAGATCACCTCCACCTCTTCTAATGGTTCTCTCAGAATCACCGTTTGCCTGACCATTACCAAAATAGAAATTGGCAATTACTCCCAAATCTGGCGTAAGCTTCGAAACTACTCTCGTATTTGATTCCCATAGATTTTGAGCTGGTGCCGATGTTGCAAAAGCAAATGGAGTTCTATTGGCTAAAAACCCTATCGCGGCATCTTGAGTGGTTGGCAAATTTCTATAGACGAAGCCAGTACTAAAGGCAAATTTTGCATCTTCAACCATATCATTATTCCATTCGTACATCCAAGTGGCTGGCGTTGGGTCATAAGTCACTAAGAGTTCACCACCGACCGTTTCTCTATTTGCTCTTACAATAAATGGATCTTGTAAAATATTTCTTAATCTTCCTGGTGCATCAACACCGTTTGGCATGGCTTCCACAAGTGGTTTTTGCCATAAGAAATTTGGTGCAATTTGTAGTTTTGATGATACATTTACAGTAAAACCTGTTAGAAAATTCATTTGATTTCCACTTCCACTGTCTTTCAATCTCCAACCGGTAAACGTCTGGGTATTATCGGCACCACCATTCGCCACTAATCCTTGAATTGCTCCTTGTGCATAAACATTAAATCTTCCTTTTGAGAATGTTAATTTTGCTTTTCCTCCCCAATTGTCTTCAGATTTTACTCTATCAACTTTTACGGTATCGTTTTCCATCATTTGAAACTCTCTGCCGTTTAGAGGTTGTCCACCCCATATTCCACCAACCTCAATTCCTAAATGCCCCAGTTTAGTTTTCACGTGTACAGTACCTCTTCTTGTTTTGGGTTGTGGAATAAAAATAGAAGTAACTGCATCGCCTGCATTGGCTATGTCTTCATGGTAAACCACTGTAGCATCAAATCTTCCAATTTTTTTACTATATTTTAATAAGTAAGCAGGGTTAGCGCCCCACCATAATTGCGGACCGAACGCACCTTTTAATCCATTCAAACTCCCTCTGCCATCAATCTCAAGTCCTAATGTTTCGCCATTATAAATATCTAGATTTGGGCCATAATTTGCTTCAGAATACAAAGCAAAGAAATCACCCTCGTAACCCCAGTGATAATGTCCCGTTCTATAAAAACCTCTTACTTCAAAATCTTTTGCAGTCCATTTGTAAGACGCATTATAAATTTGAACTCTATTCACATCAGTAGTGTATACGTTTCCTTCCGGAGTTACAAGAGTTTGAGCTCTACCACGATTTTCATAGAATATTTCATTGATTGGATTTTCTGCAACCCGCCCAAGTATGTTAAAATTAACATTGGCCTTCATATTTGCAGATGGGTTTCCTTCTACACCAATAAAGTAAGATTCCATGTGATCAAAACCAGTTTTGTTTGGATATACACTTGTATTGGGATCGTCAACACTTGGCGTAGTCAATAAACTTCCACCTGTGGTAAACGTAGTATACTCTGCTCTTAAATTACTGATTTTTAATGTACCTCCATCATTACTTGCCAAGGCAGCTTTATCACCTCTAGCACGTAAAACAGCATCCATCAAATTGCTTTCACTGAAATGCTTATCTAAAGTAGATTTATTCATTCCTTCTGCAAACGGATTCAATTTGTGAATGTCCTTTAAAACATAGTATGCAGCGCGTGGATAAAGTTGGTAATGACCTTTTTCATTTGTCGGGCCTTTGGCGCAAATTCCAAACCATTCTTCGTTCATATTATTTTGGCCTTCAACATAATCTTTTTGATAACCTCCGTTTGACCATGAGGCATTAGAATCGTGAACATCTAAACTAGAGGTTTGACCATATTTCCACCATCCATCGCTAAATTGAAAAGTAAATCCTCCTAATACATTTCCAGCTTTCCCCATTCCTGAGGCATTTTCGTATATTTCTTTCCAATTCCCTTTCAAATAAAATGCTTGTGCATTTTGGTCTTCTTGGTTAGTAGTAGCATTAAAAGCATCGGACCCAAACTCCGAAAGTAAAACTGGTTTTCCGTATTCTTTTTTCACACGATCGAACAAGTCACCAAAAGAAACTCCTCGATAAACATTAGCGCCCAAAATATCAACATCTTTACATTCTTTAGCAATAATATCTAAGAAAAGTAAATCACCATTACAGATTGCTATAGGATGAGATTTATCAATCGATTTCATTTCAACTACTGCTTCATTAAAAAGTTTATACATCGACGCAGCTCGAATTGTAGATTTTCTATCTTTTATTGGAATATCTTCAGTCTCAGCTCCGTCCCAAAATAAACCGTAGTTGTTCTCATTTCCTAGAAGGAACAATAAAAGTCCTTTTGTGTCCTTATACTCAGTCGCCATCTCTTTGGTTTCCTTTAAGAGAAGTTCACGAGTTTTTGCATCAGAATACTCTGTAATTGGAGTCCAGACACCATCTAACGACAAACCATACCTTCCAAAAGCATGATTAAGCATAGTATGAATTCCGTGAGTTACATAAATGTACTCAATCCATTTTTTTGGCATTCCTGTATATACTCTAATAGTATTTACGCCCATATTCTTTAACAAACCCATTTCTTCATCTAAAGCTTCTTGAATAAAAGAGTCGGACTGCTTCCACAAACTGTAGGAATAATTAGTCCCAATTGGAAAATAATCCCAATTTACCCCATTTACTATAAAATCTTTCCCGTCGACAGTCAGTTTCATTCCATCGCCATTAGCACTAACAGCTACTTTATTTCCTTGCGAAAAAACCACCGAGGAATAAATAATAAGGTTAAGCAGTAAAATAATTTTTTTCATATTTTTTTCGTAGTTTAAATATTGATTGTAAATGATTAAAAATTGACAACAAATTGTTCTAATTACTAATTTTTAGAATGTTAGATTAAGAATCTAATAAAAACAAGACGCTTCCATTAAAGATTTATAAACTTACAAGTTTCAGCATTCCGAAAATAAAATAGACGACTAAAGAAACTATACAAAACTGACTGAAAGTCGACAATTAATTAAAGCCTTTATTGTCGGACATTTCCAAGACAAAAACCGATAGGAATCCTGTTATCATTTCAGGAAAACAAATCGCTTCGTATAGGTAATGTATGGTTTCTTATCAGTAGAATTTCCCAAATCTATATGGAAAGGATATACTCTACAAGACCTTTTTCGTGCGTTAAATCCATTTTCTTGCGTAAACGATATCGTTTTATTTCTACGCTTCTAACTGAAATATTTAATAAGGGTGCTATTTCTTTAGAAGACAAGTTTAGTCGAAGGTAGGCACACAAACGTAAATCATTCGGAGTTAAAGAACTATGGGCTAGCTTGACTTTCTTAAGAAAATCCTTGTCAGTACTATCAAAAGCCTCTTTGAATACCTTCCAACTATCTTCTTCCGAGATATTCTTTGTTATGCTACTAATTAGAGACTTAATACTTCTGCTATCATCTGTAGCGGTTTTCTTTAGATCTTCCTTTATAACTGAGAGTAGCTCATTTTTGTTTATCAAACTCATAGTCGAGACTGCCAGTTCTCTGTTTTTGCTATCAACAACTTCTGAAAGTTGCTCATTTCTCAATTTCATTAGCTGTTGCTCATTTTCAAGTTCTTTGATTTCGAGAAGGAGATTATTTTCCTCAATAAGCTTTTCTTCCTGCATTTGATAGTACTTCTTGTAGGACTTATGAATAAAATTAAATAAGATGAGCAATACAATAAAATAAATGAATAGCGCCAAATTTGTGGCATACCAAGGTTTTGAAATCTTAAACGTATATGTTGCGATTTTTTCAGTTAAAGAATTGGCCAATTTTGCACGAACTTTAAAGGTATACTCTCCAGGAGATAAATTCTTAAAACTCACAGTTGATTTTGAACTCCACTCGCTCCAATCATCTTGAAAACCATTTAATAAGTACTGGTACTCTGTTGTAATATACTTGTTGTACTCAGGGACAGTAAAACTAAATGCGATATTGTTTTCAGTCGACTTAAAATCACCTTCCTCTGTAATTGAATAGTTTTTACCAATTTGATTGAGTTTATTAACCGTCACGTTCGAAATAGAAACAGCATAGTTTCTAAAGCTTAAATCACTAAGATTAATCGTGTAATAGCCATCAGTAGTTCCTATTAAATAAAGTGAATTCCCAATTTGCGAAATATTTTCATAGCCCAAAAGAGAATTTGTTAGTGACGCAGGAATTGGGATTGCATTTTGCTTTAATTGACTATTTAACTTGCTTAAACCAAAGTAGTAGATATAATTCTTTGAAAAAAGCCAAAACTTATTAGAGGAATCAACAAGCATTCTTCCCGAAATATATTCATTGTTTTCAAAGACTTTACTTAAACCTAGATCTCTTTCAAACTTCTTTGACGATGGATTCAATCTGAAAATCCCAGCCTTATACGCATAATAAATATTATCATTAAACTTAGCCAAGCATGAATTCTTCCCCTTAGTTGGGGAAGCATAAATAAATTTCTTTTCAACGTTTGAAAATGCCGCATCCAATCGCAATCTGAAAACTCCTTTATATTCGTGACTCACATACAGTTCGTTGGTTCCACTCAACTCAAAATACTTAGCAGAATAATTAAAGCCCTTTATTCTGTTTCTAAAAACCCATTGGTTATTGACTTTTTCTAAAACAGAAAGCCCATAATAATTTCCTTGTAGCAGTTTGTTTTTTTGATTGGGCAACGTTCCAAACTTCCATGTCCCAGATTGAGAGAATATGCATCTGGCAGCACCGGCTTCAACGATAAAAGTACCTGAGTCATGACCACAGAACAATACCCCATCATGAATAAATAGTGCCCAAACTTGGCCTTTTGTTCCACTAATAAATTTAAAATTCTCGCTACTCCCTAAATTCTTATAAAATAGTCCTTGATTGGTTCCTATATATAACTTATTTTGAAATAATATCGACGCATATACAGTCCCTAAAATTCCCGTGTTATCAGAAAAGCACTTGACTGGAGTTTGCAGATTTAGACAATTTATTCCATTGTCCAATCCAATCCATAGATTCTTGTCATTATCTTCAAATAAAGACAATACCGTATTATTACTAAGACCATGGTTTTGGTCAATATTATACTTTATTTTCCCTTCTTTTGACAGAACGAAAAGTCCATTTGAAATCGTTCCTATCGCAAAACTGCCATCTGAAAGGCGCTGACTACTGTAAATACTGCTTTGTGACAAGATAGCATCAGCCTCCGTATTAAACTTTGTTAGCACTCCAGAAATCAACTGAAAAAAGCCATTCGACTGTGTTTCAATTAACAAGCCTTCATTAGTAGAAAAAATACTAACAATTTTATTTTGTCGCAAAATGGGATTGTCAGACACCAATTTGCTTTTACCATTTTCTATTTCAAAAAGCCCATCATTAAGTGTTTGAAAGTAAATAGAGTTAGCAACGCCAAAGGATTTTAGGATATCATTTCTCGGTGTAACTATAGAAAACTTCCTGGTTTTAGTGTCATAAATATACATCCTACTCAACGATTGAAAAATAACCCATTGATCGTAATCTAGAATATTCCAAAACTGTTCATCATCTAAGATTTTAGATTGAATATTTCTGCTCAAAGAAGTATATTTTAACTGACCATCGCTTTTTTTGCTCCAAAATCCAAATTCCATGTAGCAACCGGTATAAATCTTATCACCAATAACCTTTACCGATCTCATGATTGATTCGTTTGGGGAATTGTATAAAGTCCAATTCGAACCGTTAAACTCCAACAAACCTTCGTTATTAGCGAAATAAACAAATTGACTCTTGTCCTGTGAAATCATCCAATTTTGATTGCCAGCGCCGTAAGTTGATGAGTTATATCTCACAATCGGTGGTAAATCCTGCGCAACAGCAACGGTTGCAAAGAATAAGAACAGTATCAAAAATTTAAATTCTACATTAAGGTTTTTCATATCATAAATGCATTTTCTTATCATAGTTAAATGTAACAATAAAGTACCTAAAGTTCAACAAATAACATCATTTGATTAGCGATAAATTAATTCTACCGATAATTTGTAAAAAAAAAGACCGTCTCGAAAGACAGTCTTTTTTAATTAAGTTCGGCAATTATTTTTTAATGAATCTTGTTGAAGACACATTTCCATTTGTAGAAATTTTTACAACATATACGCCAACTTGAAGATTGGTTACATCAACTGTAGCTACCTTGCTATTTGGACTAAGAGAAAGTACTTCTTGACCTAACAAATTATATACAGAAACCGATTCAACGGTTTGTGGAGCTTCAATTGTGAAGTTGGTTGTTGCTGGGTTTGGATACATTTTGATATTTGCTGCAACAAAACTTGACGTTGCCAAAGTATTTTTATGTAAGTAGATGTTATCATAATATACAGTACCCAAATCAGAAGTAATTACAAACTGCACAAAATCAGAGTTATCACTTCCTAAAATTGGGGCAAAACTAGAAAAAGGAAGATCAATAGATATCCAAGTTCCAGGATTCACGCTTGGCAATATGTTTGCGTTAGTAGCAGAATATTCAAAAGCATTTGTTTCTCCTGCACCACCACTCCAGTTAGAAAATTTGAAATTAAAACTTTTGTCTTGAGTTGCAGTAGCTGTCCAAATATCCATATGAAAATTAGTAAAACCAGCAGCGTTAAATCTACCTGATAAAAATGATATTCCTTCACAACCTAAACCTGTAATTTTGTTTGTGCTGTTTCCTTCCACTTGAACTAATGTAGTTGTAGCACCACACCATGAAGTATTGTAAGTATTGTCATTAAGTGGCGTGTTATCAACTCCTTGGTAATTAAAATCAGCAATAGGAGCATACGCATCACTAAAGATTGACTTTACGTCTGCAACTGGTCTATTTGGAGGTGTAGGTGCAGCAGTTGCTGGTGAAGGCTCTGGAAGTATCGGAGCCGCTTCACTTGTTACGTTATCAACATACACAGTGAAATTTCCAGGACTATTGAAACCATCATTTGTGGATTTCCAATTTGGGAAAAACACCAATTTTTGATAACTCCCTTCAGCCGTACCCGTATTATCAAGACCTTGTGTGAAAGTGAAAGTTAGTGTTTGCCATGCATTTGGAGTTGTGTACGATTGAGAAGCCGCTGAATTTGGTCCTGTTCCACCCACTTCAACTTTCGCTAACATAGTAAATTCTTGAGTAGCGTAAACATCGATACTAACTGTTTTATCAGTTGTCAATTTTAATCTGGTATTTTGCTGTATGATTTCAGCACCTTGCCATGGATTTCCTGTAGATTGACTAACTAGCCTCAAATTGTTCATTCTTGTTCCTCCAACTGCAGGGTCAGTTTCAATAGAAGCACTTGCCAAACCTTCAAAGCCAGCAAAAGTGAACGAAGGCAAAGTCTCAAAATCTTGAACAACTACTTGTTGCGCAAAACTAAAATGCGTTGTAACAAATAATAATAGTAATAATGTAATTTTTTTCATAATAAATTAAATTTAAGTGTTTTTGTAAAGCTAGCAAAATGTGTTGATGTTCCTAGTAAAAACGACTGTATAAAAACTATACAAAAAAAAATGATCTCAAAACACTTTAAAGTCGATATATACTTACTAAACATAGATGATTTTAGAACCAGAACCTAATGCAATAAATAGATTTTGTTGAGGTGATGTTAAGGTAATTGAGCTATTACTATTGATAGAAGTATTTAAAAAATTACATTAATCTAATGACTAGCCACCTATTATGTATTTTGAATAAATAAATATGTAAAAAACTGCAAATATGAAAATTATCATTTTTGCAATTGTTAAGTACCTTAAACCCTCTTTTGTCCTTTGTCAGAATAGAATTAATTACATTTGTACAAAATTCAAAATAATAATGATCATAGGAGATATTTCTACTCTAGAACCTAAGAGAAACATCATCATAAAAGGCGCCCAAGTCCATAACCTAAAAAATCTTGACGTCGCAATACCGAGAAACAAACTGGTTGTAATTACGGGCTTGTCAGGGTCTGGAAAATCCTCTTTGGCATTCGATACTTTATACGCAGAAGGCCAACGGCGCTATGTTGAAAGTCTCTCTTCATACGCACGACAATTCTTAGGTCGCTTGGATAAACCTAAAGTGGAGTATATAAAAGGAATTGCACCTGCAATCGCTATCGAACAAAAGGTAAATACTACCAATGCACGATCTACTGTTGGAACTTCAACTGAAATATATGACTACTTAAAACTCCTTTTTGCTCGAATCGGAAAGACGTACTCTCCTATATCAGGGGAAGAGGTGAAAAGAAATATAGTAACTGATGTTATTGACACCGTAAAAACACTAGACCTAGAAAGTAAATGGTTGTTGTTAGCACCAATCCAGGTGGATGAAGGAAGAAAAGTAGAGGATAAACTAAAAACACTCCTACAGCAAGGCTTTGCAAGAATTGTTGTAGACAAACAAATACTGCGGCTAGACGAATTACCAACTTCACTAAATGACATTGGTGCGCAAAAAATAAAAGAAATCCTTCTCGTTATCGACCGAATCGTCGTTAAAGAGGAAGAAGAGTTCTATAATCGACTTTCAGACGCAGTTCAAACAGCTTTCTTTGAAGGTAAAGGTATTTGTTATCTACAAGAATCAGATGGCAAAAATAAATTTGAATTCAGCAACAATTTTGAATTGGATGGAATTTCGTTTTTGGAACCAAATGTCCATTTATTCAGTTTTAATAATCCATACGGTGCTTGCCCAGTTTGTGAAGGTTACGGCAATATCATCGGAATCGATTCCGACTTAGTAACACCAAATACTGCATTATCAATTTACGAAAACGCCATTTTTCCGTGGCGTGGCGAAAGTATGAGCTGGTATCGAGATGAGTTAGTCAATAATGCGTATAAATTTGATTTTCCCATCCATAAGCCTTTTTATCAACTTTCTGACGAGCAAAAAGACCTAGTTTGGAGAGGCAATGAATATTTTCAAGGGCTGAATGATTTCTTTAAAGAACTAGAAGAAAAAAACTACAAGATTCAAAATAGAGTGATGCTATCGCGCTACCGCGGGAAAACTAAGTGCTATTCCTGTAAAGGAAAAAGACTTCGCATTGAAGCTTCCTACGTAAAGATTGAAGGCAAGACCATATCCGATTTAGTTGATTTACCTATTCGGAATTTGGTTGCCTTTTTCAAAGACATGAAACTCAGCGAATTTGATCAAAAAGTAGCCAAGCGACTGCTAACTGAAATCAACAATCGACTCCATTTCTTGGCAGACGTTGGCTTAGATTATCTAACATTGAATCGAAATTCTGCAACACTTTCTGGAGGTGAATCACAACGTATTAATCTCGCCACATCTTTAGGCAGCAGTTTGGTAGGCTCTATGTATATTTTAGATGAACCTAGCATTGGTTTGCATCCAAAAGATACAGAAAAACTGATAAAGGTGCTTTTGTCTCTTCGAGATTTAGGGAATACAGTTATTGTAGTAGAACACGACGAAGATATCATGAAAGCAGCCGATATGATCATCGACATTGGTCCAGAGGCCGGAACGTTCGGAGGAGAATTAGTTGCTCAAGGAACTTTTGCTGAGATTCTAATATCAAACTCGCTGACCGCCAATTATTTGAATGGTTCATTAGAAATTACAGTCCCAAAAACGCGTAGAAAATGGGCAAATTATATTGAAATTCTAGGCGCTCGAGAAAACAATTTACAAAACATAGATGTAAAATTTCCGCTAGAAGTACTCACTGTTATCACGGGAGTATCAGGAAGTGGAAAAAGCACCTTGGTAAAGAAAATATTGTATCCGGCAATGCAAAAAAAATTGGATGGCGTTGGAGAAAAAGCCGGTCAATTTGATGAAATGAGAGGTTACTACCACAAGATTCGCCATGTAGAGTACATCGATCAAAATCCCATTGGTAGAAGTTCACGTTCCAATCCAGTGACCTATATCAAAGCATATGACGATATTAGAGACCTCTTTGCCAAAGAAAAACTATCAAAAATTCGTGGTTACCAACCCAAACATTTTTCGTTTAATGTGGATGGCGGCAGATGCGAAACCTGTAGCGGCGAAGGCTCCATCAACGTAGAAATGGTTTTTATGGCCGATGTTCACCTGCCGTGCGATACATGCAACGGGAAACGATTCAAAAAAGAAATTCTTGAAGTTTACTTTGAAGGAAAAAATATCGATAACGTGCTAACGATGACCATAGATGATGCTGTCGCTTTTTTTACTGAAAATAAACAAACGAAAATTGTCCAGAAGCTACAACCGCTGCAAGATGTGGGCTTGGGTTATGTGCAATTAGGTCAATCATCGTCAACTCTTTCGGGAGGTGAAGCGCAACGAATCAAGCTCGCCACATTTCTTGTCAAAGGGAACACGAAAGAAAAAGCTTTGTTTGTATTTGATGAACCTACAACAGGATTACATTTTCATGATATCAAGAAATTACTGGCATCGTTCGAAGCTTTGCTGGAAAACGGACACTCTATCATCGTCATTGAGCACAATTTGGATTTGATTAAATGCGCAGACTACGTAATCGACTTAGGACCCGAGGGCGGTGAAAATGGCGGTCAATTGCTAGCTGTTGGGACGCCAGAGGAAATCGTCAAGAACAAAAAATCTATTACGGGTACCTATCTGAAGATGAAACTCTAATATCTAGTCAGGAACATCTATTTCGTCCCCTTCAAAGAATAGATTAAAGACAAAAATCTTCACGTATCGAGTTTCGTTGCTTTCGAATGAATACGTTATTTTCTTTTTCTTATGATCTAGCGACAATTTTCCACGTGCACTTTTGGAACGCAAAATCCAAGTAGAAATCCCTTCTTCATCTACAGAATAATTGACAATTGAACCGTGATAAAGTCTGGTTTTTCCGTCATCTGTCAATGCAATTACAATGTAGCCACTATTCTTGGTATTGATTTCGCGAATATCAATTACAGAGGTTTCATATTCTGTATCTTTGAGATCGTACGCATCTTTTTCTTGATTCCAAGCGTAAAATAACCTGCTATCTGAAAAAAAACGTCTTTGGTCATTAATTTTTGTTGGCATGGTTTGCGCACTACTCCATATGGTCAATAATAGTACAAAACTAATAATCAGATTCTTCATTGTATTTTTCAAAATTTTTTCAAAAGTACAAAAATGCTTCAAATGTGGACAAGGTTAACATAAATACTACAGTAAAAATTCAGATTCCATAAATAAATAATAAAACAACAATACCAGTTGCATCGGTTTAAAAAATGTGGGTGATAAATTCTTGCACTTGCACAGATTCAATATTAAAGCAACAAAACAACAACCAAACTCCAAGTAAAAACTTTAACATAATTATATCTAAAGTTAGCGATAAGAAATCGGTCTTCGGTATGATTATTGCAAATTGCTGATTCCAAAGGAAGATAATTCAAACGCTTCCTTTATTAGTAAAAGGGTTAAATAAATAAAATTGGGTTTGTTTTGGTTGAATCCCGCAAGTATTTCAAGTATTTGCGGGATTTTTTTATGGTTTCTTTTTTAATAAGAATCCAGCTTTCTCAAGTAATGTGTGAATGAAGTTGTTAATTTCAGTAGAAATCTTCCAACGATACGTGAGGTACACATAAACTATGGTTATCAAAATCGATTTTAGACCAATATTCATAATAGCATGAAATGGAAAATCCCAAAAATAGAACACAACGAATACCATGCTGATGATTCCAAATGATTGCAGTGTCTTTTTAGTAAATGGAAATAAGTCCATTTTCTTTACTACGAACCATAACTTAATAGAATTGTATACAATTACAGAGATTAGCGTAGCCAAAGCAGCGCCATCAATACCGTATAACGGAATGAATATCATATTTAAGACAATCATCAAGAACACCAAAAGCAATCCGAAAAAAAGAACCCATCTATAGTACCTCGTATTCAAAATAATGGCGTTGTTATTTCCTAATATAACATCGTAGAATTTAGACAAACCAATCAGGAAAACCACTAAAATTCCGCCACTGTATTCATGTGGAATTAGATGATAAATTTCTTTGATATTGAGAAAAACACCTAGCATCACTAAACCTCCAAAAACTTGTAAATTAATGGCGCTTTTTTGGTATAATTCTCTCAGCTCATCCTGCTTATTTTCGCTAATTAATTTTGCTGTAATTGGATAAATAATTTGAAGCATAGCTCGACTCGGCACCGCAATCACAGTCGCAATAAAAATTGCCACAGAGTACAAGGCATTGCTACCGATATCTTCATAGGCCGGAATCATTACTTTGTCAAAATCCATTAACAAAACAGCAACACTTCCAGAAAGAATTATAAAGAACGAGTACCCAAATATTTCTTTATAGTTGTAAGGAACCGTAAATGAGAATACTGGCATCTTCACATACATCGCATAAGCCTTCATCGCAACGAATTGCAAAAAATAAGCGATTACTAAACCGTAAATAAATCCATCTTTAGTTAACCAGTTTAAATGAACTGAGAACAACAACAATAATATCACAAACCGCACTAATACTTCACTAATAAAATTGCCAAATACCGACTGCATATACACTTTGACCCAAGCATAGTAAATTTCAAAATAACCCATACAAATCCCAATGATGGGTATCAACCAAAGAAATGGCTTTACGGTAGGATTTTCTTTTAGTATGTAGAAAGCTATTTGATCATAGCAGAAATAAGTGATGGAGCAAATCGGAACAATCAGTAGCAACGGCATCCAAAGCATAAAACTTAAGAACTTTTCTCGCTCCTCTTCGGAATTGCATTTAGAATAATATCGAATGAGCGTATTGTGTACTCCAAAAGCCATCAGCGGCATCATAATATTGGCTGCTGACAGCAAAAAGGCCACCATTCCATAATGTGTTTTTCCCAAGAAATTGGTGTAGAGAAATAGCGCATTGATCGCACCGATACCAAAGCCAAAATAGGTAATGACAGTATTTTTGATCGATTGATTCAATACTATTCCCATATCAACTTAGGAGTTTAGGTTTTCGGACTTTGCTTTGAGAACAATTTGAGATAGATGCTCCGTCAATTTTTTACGGGAATATGTCTCTAAACCTAAAGCGTTTACGCTTAACTTGCCTTGAAGAAACGATTCGTAGGAATTAACGATTGCTTTCTTTAAAGCTTCTTTTTGTCCATAATCAAAGAACAAACCTGTATTGGTGTCTAGAATTATCTCCGAAAAATCAGATCCTAACGGCCCGATTGCTAAAATAGGACGGCCGGATGCCATATATTCAAATAATTTACCCGGTATGATGCTAATTGTATTTTTCGAATTAATCTCGATAAGCAACAAGATTTGAGATTTTCGTTGTTGAATAAGCGCCTCTTGATGACTTACATAACCAACCAAATTCAGATAATTTTCTAAATCATAGCTTCTGATAGTTTGCAACACATCATCACTAACAGTTCCTATCAACTTGAGTTCTAAATGCGTGTCAAAACCTGGAACTTCTTTAACTAATTCAGCCAAAGACTGCCATAAAATCACCGGATTTCTTTCTGACAAAAGCGAGCCAATATGCGCCAAACTAAAGGATTGATCTAAAATTTGATTTGGAACACCTTCAATATCGTACCCATTGGTAATCACATGAATTGGCTTAACCGTTTTCTTTAGAAACTCTAATCTTGTACTTTTACTTGTGACGACTATGTCATCTGCCGTATTAAGCACTTTTAGCTCCAAAGCTTCATGTTTTTTCATTGATGAAGCACTTAATTTTAATTGATGATGATAACCAATCGTAATCCACGGATCGCGAAAATCTGCAATCCATCGAATGGGCAGCTGCCGTCTCAATTTCAAGCCAATAAGATGCAAACTATGCGGAGGCCCCGTTGATATTACAGTGTCTATTTGATTTTCAACAATATACTTTTTGAGGTAGGCTACTGAGGGTTTCACCCATAAAACTCTGGCATCAGGAATAAATAAATTTCCCCGAATCCACAGTATTAATCGCTCGAAAACCGATTGTTTATGGGAACTTGGAATAATTCCAGAACTTATTTTTTTGGTTTTTGATTTTGAAATAATCGAGGCAAGGCCATACGGCTCAAGAATGGGCTTTTTTAGGATGATCACCTGACCGGAAACATCTTTACCTAAATTATTATCGATAATCGGGTAAGAAGGGTTTTCAGGAACATATACAATGGGTTGAATTCCAAATTCAGGTAAATATTTTACAAATTTTAACCAACGTTGCACCCCTGGACCTCCAGCAGGTGGAAAATAGTACGTTACAATCAAGACTTTTTTCATCGGATTCAATTCGTAAATAATTTAAATTTTACTACAAATTACTCCTCTTTAGTGTACCACATTTTCTTTCTTTCATAATACAATCCACCGACAATCAGGAACACCATTCCTAATGAACTTGCCAATGAGATTGAGCTGCCCGTTTGTACAACCTGAGGTTCAAACTTAAATTCAATAGTATGTTTACCTGCCGGAATTGGCAATGCCCGCAAGACGTAATCTGCTCGTAAATAAGCTGTTTTCGTGCCATCAATGTAAGCATTCCATCCGTCAGCATAAAACATTTCTGAAAAAACTGCCAGCGCATCATGCGTACTTGTAGCATTATACTTCAAATGATTCGGCTCGTATTTCTGAAGGGTTATTGACGACAATGTATCCTTTACAAAATCAGACTTCTGTAGTAAATCACCAAATTCCTTTTGATTGACAATTGCTACTTCCTTTGTAGGAATTTTGCTTAACGATTTCATTTCTCCGTCGGCAGTTTGAACAAATTTTACCTTTTGTACAAACCATGCATTTCCGTTATGTTGTGGATTCAATGTCGGAATCTGCTTGCCTTCCTTATCAGTTTGAATGACATATTTCACATTCAACATATCCAAAACTTCCATGTTGTTTTTTGCAATTTGGTAATCAAACAGCTGTTGCATTCGTCGCGGTTTTGCGGCATGATAACCACCAATTGATTTATGAAAATAAGATGCACGTGCGCTTGACAGGTTGCCATCTACTTCAAAGACTCTATAATGCGTGGTGTCTTGCAGAATCATGTCATCAGCTTCTGTTGATTGAAAAGGTATGTCAACTTCTCTTGCAGTTACAAAATCAGTACTGCTCACATAATTCTTATCAATAAAGAAAAGATCCAAAATCATTAATACTCCAACCAAAATAATCGTGGTGTTTTTGGCCAAACGATTTTTAGTGTGCATCCAAAACAGCAGTGAAACTACTAAGATAAAAAAACCAGATCGAAATAAATCTGCTAGAAACATAGTCTTACGGTCAGACTTCAAAGCCTCTAGGAACTGCGGCCCATAACTTTCTCTGAAATAAGAATCTGAGCCACCTGAGAAATCAAATGAACCCTTAAAAACCAACAATAACGCTAATACTCCCAAGCCGATGGCACTCGACTGCCATAATACATTCCATTGACGTTCTTTTTCAGCTTTGAAAAAATAATGCAGACCCAAAATGGCCAATGCCGGAGCGCATAACTCTAAAATAACTTGTATAGAAGAAACCGCTCTAAATTTGTTATACATCGGAACGTAATCGATACAGAAATCGGTTAATGCCGAGAAATTTTTTCCCCATGAGAGCAACAAAGAAAGCACCGCAGCAACCAAAAAAGCATATTTGATTCTTCTTTTTACTACAAATAAAGCGACGATGCACAAGAAGAAAACTACGGAACCAATATAGGCTGGTGCAGCCACAATGGGTTGATCTCCCCAATACGTAGGCATGGCCGAAACAAAATCCTTCGCTTGCGCTTCTGGTACATTTTGACTCAAGATAAACTCATACATTGCACCATCAGTCCCAACATTTTCACTATTTGACCCTCCAAAAATTCTTGGAGCAAACAAGTTCATACTTTCTAAAATACCATAACTATATTCTGTAATATAATCGTTTGACATGGCATTCTTGGTCGTGTTTTTAGTTCCGTCAGCATTAAATGACAGTTCACTTTTGTCCCGGGTGCTATACTTTGCATATTCTGAAGTTGCCATCAAATTCGTAGCATTTGAGCCGATCGCAAAAACGCCAGCAATAGCGAAAACGCCTAGAACTTTTCCAATCGTTGCAAAATCTTTTTCCTTGATAAATTGAAAAATATAAAAACAAGAAACCACCAAAAGCAACAACAATAAATAAAAAGTCATTTGAAAGTGATTCGCATTAATTTCTAAGGCTGCGGCCAACATCGTTACAATTCCACCGAGAATAAATTTCCGTTGAAAGACAAGCATCACGCCCGCTAAAACCAGCGGCATATAGGCGATTGCGTGTGCCTTCGCATTGTGTCCAACGCCAAGAATAACTATCAAATAGGTCGAAAATCCAAATGCCAAAGCCCCAAAGAAAGCTTGCAGCGGATCGATTTTTAAAACTAAAAGTAAGATATAAAAACCAATGAAATATAAAAACAAATAGTCCGCCGGACGCGGTAAAAAACGCAAAACATGATCCAATTTACTGATATATTCATGCGGATAATTGGCCCCTAACTGATAAGTCGGCATACCGCCAAACGCCGAATTCGTCCAATAGGGTTCCGATTGGTGGGTAGCGCGAAAATCATTTTGCTCCTTCGCCATACCGGTATACTGAACGATATCCGATTGGAAAATCTTTTTCCCTTGAAGAACTGGATAAAAATAGATACAAGAAATTAGGATAAAACCAAGAACCACTAGGCCGTGGACGTAAAATTTTTTGAGTACATTCATAATAAGAAGTGCGCCTTTGCGCTAATTCGTTTACATAATATCAGCCAAAAATAGTCAAAAACTGCAAACGAACCGTGGAAAACAAAACCCAATTTAATCTATTTCTTCGTAATCGATATACTCACCTACTTTCTTGGTTTCACGAGGTTTATTAGATTGTGAAGTTGTGTTGACAAATTCATCTTGTTGCTGAGTGGCATTAGACTGGTACGTCGACTGATACTGGCGTTGAAAGTTCTCACCTGCTTTTTCTACCACTTTTTTCACCATAATAGGAAGAAACAAGCGAGCCAAGAATTTAAAAATATAATAGAATGCTAGAATGTAGAAGATAGTTTCTATTACTCCACTAAAAGAGGCCATTTCCATAGTCAAATAAATTTCGACAAATTTAATAAATCAAATCTTCAAAAACAGGATGGGATTCTTAAATAAATAATAAATTATAGTACATTTGGGAATTAGTACTGCTGATACAAAACACCACTTATATGTTCAATAAAAAGCACCTTACTTTTCTACTACTTATTTTTTCAGTTACCTCAAATTTTGCACAGTTTACAGACGTCATCAACTCGAATCGTCCTGGACAATCGATGTCCGCTTTTTCGGTTGGAAAGACTGTCATTCAAGCTGAAATGGGCGTCAATTATAGCAAAGAAACCAACGATGCAGCATACTACAAAGGAAAAATATTGGAAAGTGATCTAACCTTACGTTACGGTGTATTGTATGAACAATTAGAAGTTATTGCTAATATAGAATACCTCAATGAAACAATCATGACGCCACTTTTTGATAAGCAAGAGTCGGGTTTAAAGCGCACTACTATTGGAGCAAAATATCTTGTTTATGATCCTGAAAGAAACTACGAAAAGAAACCGAATCTGTATAGCTGGAAAGCCAATCACCAATTTAACTGGAGGCAATTTATTCCTGCCGTGGCGTTGTATGGAGGCGTGAATTTAAATATGGCAAGAGATAAATTCTTGCGTACTGCTCCACCAGAAAAAGGTTTTAGCTTAAAGGGAATGATTTTAACTCAGAACCAATTTGGGAGATATACATTCTTGACGAACTTCATTGTCGACAGGTTTCCATCACAAACAATGTCATTCGATTATGTTTTGACGATGACACGTGGATTCAATTCAAGAGTATCAGGTTTTGTGGAAATTCAAGGATTTAACGACCTTTATTATAAAGATCATTTTTTCCGATTAGGCGCCGCTTATTTATTAAAGCAAAACTTACAAGTAGATGCTTCTATTAATAGCAACTTTCAAGGAGCTCCTAACATTGTAGGTGGAGGTGTTGGGGTTTCATGGCGTTTTGATGCCAATTACCAAGATGTCATGTTGCGCATTCCAAAAGAAGACAAGCGCAGCAAACTCGATAAGAAAAGTGACAAGTTGAAAGACAAGAAAAAAGAAAAAGCCAATAAACGTATTGATGCTGTTGAAGGAGATAAAGCCAAATAAGATGATTGTTATACAAGAAGTGACTACACCTGCGCAGCTAAAAGCTTATGTCACATTTCCATTTTCGTTATACCAAAATCATCCTTATTGGGTGCCACCGCTCATCAACGAAGAAATGGAAAGCTTCGATACTTCAAAAAATCCTGCTTTTGAATCGGCAGAAGCCCATTTATTTCTAGCATACAAAGCCAATAAAATAGTTGGCCGAATTGCAGTGATTATCAATTGGAATGAAGTCAATCTGCAACAAAAGAAGAAAGTCCGTTTTGGATGGTGGGACGTTATAGACGACATCGAAGTTACCAAAGCACTTCTCGAAAAAGTCTACGAAATCGGCAGAAAAAATAACCTCGAATATGTAGAAGGTCCCATTGGTTTTTCCAATCTCGACAAAGTAGGCGTATTAACGGAAGGATTTGATTTTATTGGTTCAATGATTACTTGGTATAATTATCCTTATTATTCGAAACATCTGGAACAATTGGGTTATGTAAAAGAAAAAGAATACATCGAAAGTAGCTTCTCCTTTGCCAATGTAATTCCAGAAGTTTATGTCAAAGCACAAGAATTGGTCAAAAAAAGATACCAATTGACTGCCGTTCGATTTACAAAAACGAAGGATATTATGCCGTATGTAGACAAAATGTTTGATCTTTTTAATAAGAGTTACGCCAATCTAACTTCATTTGTCGCCATTACAGACATTCAAAAAGAATACTTCAAAAAAAAATACGTTCCTTTTATCAATCCAGAATATATCAAATTTGTGATGGACAAAGACGATAATATGGTCGCCTTCAGCATCGTCATGCCGTCTTTCTCGGAAGCACTACAAAAGGCCAAAGGAAAATTATTCCCGTTCGGTTGGTATCACATGTTAAAAGCTAGAAATCACAGCAAAGAAGTCGCTTTCTATCTGATAGGGATTCTACCAGAATACCAAAGCAAAGGTGTCACGGCAATTATCTTTGACGAATATTACAAAACATTTAAGGAAAGAGGAATCCTTCGCTGTATTCGAACTCCAGAACTCGAGGAAAACCACGCCATCCATAACTTATGGAAAAACTTCGATTCAAAAGTGACCAGAAGAAGACGCACCTATCGAAAAGACTTATAATTATTTCTTACAAGGTACTTCTAGTAGCGGAAATGAAGAATCAAATTGAATTCCTTTGTTGTCTTTAAATACCCCTTTTCCGTCCTGATCTTCCGTAACTTGGCCAAAACCTTCCAAGTAGTTTTTTCCTTGCTTCAAGAAAATAACTTCTCGCACAGACATTGCTCCCTCTGACTGGAAACTGTATTTCCCTCTCAGCGTATCGCCGCGGAAAGCCCCAACTAAAGTCCCTTCGTTATCATCTTTTTCAAAATAATTGTAGGACAAAGTCCCATATTGAAGTTGATCTCCTTTGATAACCAAAGTCATCGAAACCGTGTCTTTCCCTTGAACGCCTTTATAGCACATTTCCGAAAACGGATTTACAGGTTTTTCAATTATATAATCTTCTGCAGTCATCTCCTTTTTGCAGGAAATAAAAACTAGCAAACCAAAAAAAAGAAATTTCTTCATAACATTTATATTAAAAAAAACCACCTCATTACTGAAGCAGTTTTCATTATTAATTATAACCCGAGGCGCAGCCGAATTGTATGGAGCGCAGCGAAATAAATTGTTAATTGTTAATTAACTCACGTCAACTGTAGTTTTCTCAGCAATTGCTTTATACGTACCATTCTCTAATTTCTCTCGAATCGCATTAAACGCAGTTAGTGTTTCATCAATATCCGCTAACGTGTGTGATGAAGTTGGAATCATACGCAATAAAATAATCCCTTTTGGAATCACAGGATATACCACGATCGACAGAAAAATACCGTAATTCTCTCTCAAGTCATTCACCATCACCATCGCTTCTGGAATGCTTCCTTCTAAGTAAACTGGCGTCACACAAGTATTGGTATCGCCAATATTAAATCCGTGCGATTTCAAACCATTTTGCAACGCATTAACATTCTCCCATAATTTGTCTTTCAACTCAGGGTGGTTGCGCAACAACTCCAATCTCTTCAAGGCACCGAGCGTTTGAATCATCGGCAATGCTTTGGCAAACATCTGTGAACGCAAATTATATTTCAAATAATCTATAATATCTTTATCTGCAGCAATGAAGGCACCAATGCTCGCCATCGATTTGGCAAACGTAGAGAAATAAACATCAATTCCATCCTGACAACCTTGCTCCTCGCCTGCTCCCGCTCCTGTTTTTCCTAAAGTTCCAAAACCGTGCGCATCATCTACTAAAAGTCGGAAATTGTATTTCTTCTTCATCTCCACAATCTCCTTCAACTTCCCTTGCTGACCACGCATTCCGAAAACTCCTTCGGTAATAAACAAAATCCCACCGCCAGTTTCCGTTGCCATTTTGGTCGCACGTTGCAGGTTTTTCTCCATGCTCTCTAAATCGTTGTGCTTATAAGTAAAACGTTTCCCCATATGCAAACGAACACCATCTATGATACACGCATGCGCATCAACATCATAAACAATTATATCGTTTTTTGTCACTAACGCATCAATGGTCGACATGATTCCTTGATACCCAAAGTTCAACAAATACGCTGATTCTTTCATAACAAAAGCAGCCAATTCGTTTTCCAATTGTTCGTGTGCATCGGTGTGACCACTCATCATACGAGCACCCATCGGATACGCTGCCCCATATTGAATTGCTGCCTCAGTATCTGCCTTGCGCACTTCTGGATGATTCGCCAATCCCAAATAATCGTTCAAACTCCAGTTCAAAATGTTCTTCCCTTTAAACTGCATTCTCGGTCCCAATTCACCTTCCAGCTTTGGAAACACGTAATAACCTTCGGCTTGCGACGCCCATTTTCCTAATGGACCCTTATTATTTTGGATTCTTTCAAATAAATCTTTCACCATAATATTCAATATAAAATCGGTTTTTTTAGATGGCGCAAAATTAAATATTTCCGACTGATATTACTGCTATAATTCTATTTATTTTTAGGAGCTATTTCCCGCTATTCGCTCTATCTTTTTTTCGTGCCTCAAAAAAGGATGCCGCTACTATCGGGGCTAAAAATCACTGCTAAAAATAAACTCCTTATCTTTGACCACAACATTTGTCAACCCGAGCGCAGTCGAGGGAGCTCATCAACTCAAAACCGACAAACGACAACCGACAACTTACAACACAACTATGTCACAAAACACCAAAGAACTCAAAATAGCCGTCTTAATCGACGCAGACAATGTTCCTTACAGCAATGTCAAAGGAATGATGGAAGAAATAGCCAAATTCGGAATTCCCACCACCAAAAGAATTTACGCCGACTGGACGAAACCCAACGCAGGCGGATGGAAAAGCGTATTGCTAGAACATGCCATCACGCCAATTCAACAATATAGTTATACGGTTGGAAAAAATTCCTCCGACTCCGCGATGATTATCGACGCGATGGATTTGCTCTACTCAGGAAAAGTAGATGGATTCTGCATCGTATCCAGCGATAGTGATTTTACTCGCTTGGCAATCCGTTTGCGAGAGTCAGGCATGAAAGTCATTGGATTAGGAGAAAAGAAAACACCCAATTCCTTTATTGTAGCCTGCGATCGATTTATTTACATCGAAGTATTAGAAGGCGCCAAACCTAAGAAACTCCCTAAGCCAAGTATCACTAATACGCCAAACGACAATAAAAAGCCTAGTGAGAAACCATCAGAAAAAGCTTTAAACAAAATTGATCTTCAAACCATCGAGCTTATTGAGGCGACCATTGAAGCCATTGGTGATGATGATGGTTGGGCTTTCTTAGGTGACGTGGGTAACCTCATCGTCAAGAAAAAACCAGAATTCGATCCGCGTAATTACGGCTTTAATAAACTGACGCCGATGCTCAAGTCACTGACTGATATTCTCGAAATCGACGAACGAGACTCCGATAAGAAAGGAATTAAACATGTTTTTGTCAGATTGAGATTTAGCTAAATAGAAAAAGCCTCTTCAAATGAAGAGGCTTTTCTATTGGAATTAATTACCTAAAAATTAAAAAGGACGATGTGCGTAAACTGAATTATCAACATTACTAAAAATGCTATCCAAATCGGAATTATCCACAGCACCGTCTCCGTTTAAGTCTGTTGCTTGTACCCCAAAGTTTGAATTATCAATATCTGGGAACAACTGATCAAAATCAGAATTATCCATAGCACCATCTTGGTTGATATCACCTTGATAGAACGCAAATACTCCTGGTTCTATTTCTCTCATATTATCTTCATAGGCTTGTGAAGCTGAACTTGAGAAGTCGTAGCTCAATGGGTTAGAACCAATCATTTGTGGAGCTGCAGACCATGTTTCAATCGCATTTACACCTTTAACTGCAACATAGTACGAACCTGCAGCAGCCGTTGAGAAAGTAACAGAAAGTGTACCGTCGGTTTTCAATGTTCCCGTTGCTGTATCCACTAGTTCATAGGTTGTAGCATCATGAAGATTTACGGTTACGACCTCAACTTCATCTGAAGGTGAAACATAATCTTGGTTCACTCTAACTGAGTTCATTGTGTTTCCTCCTACGTAATAACCTTCGATAAACATGGTCAAGTTAACTACTTTTCCAGTAACGCAATTGTTAGTCAATTCCGCATTGGTATCATCGCAATCTGCACCTAATGATACCAGAACATATCCTGTTGGTGCAGTTGTTCCGTAGCAAACAAGAGTTGATGAAACTCCTCCACTCCATCCGTCACCATCAGCATCAAGATCTAAGAAATCTGTTCTATATGTTATTGGGTTACTGTCGTCGCAGTCATCAGGGCCTAATTGTGTTAATGTCATTCCAGTTGGTAAATTAGCACCGTAGCAAGTCATGGTTCCTGTTCCAACAGTAAAGGTATCACCATCTGCATCAGTGTATAATGTTGCACTTCTAAAAATATCACGATCTAAATCATTACAATCATGGTCAACAGACTGTGTTAACGTAGTTCCTAGAGGTAAAGTAGCACCGTAACAAACGATACTTCCAGTTCCTACGGTATAGGTATCGCCATCTGCGTCAGTGAATAAAGTGGCACTTCTATAAATATCACGATCTAAATCATTACAATCTTCATCAACAGATTGTGTCAACGTTGTACCTTCAGGTAAAGTAGCGCCATAACAAACTGTACTTCCTGTTCCTATGGTATAAGTATCGCCATCTGCATCACTGTATAATGTTGCACTTCTGTAGGTAAAACGATCTAAATCATTACAATCTTCATCAACAGTTTGTGCCAACGTCGTACCTTCAGGTAAAGTAGCACCGTAACAAACGGTACTTCCAGCTCCTACTGTATAAGTATCACCATCTGCATCAGTGAATAAAGTGGCACTTCTATAAATATCACGATCTAAATCATTACAATCATGGTCAACAGACTGTGTTAACGTAGTTCCTGTAGGTAAAGTAGCACCGTAACAAACGGTACTTCCAGTTCCTACGGTATAAGTATCGCCATCTGCATCAGTGTATAATGTTGCACTTCTGTAAATTGCTGCATTGTTGTCATCACAATCTGTTCCGCTAGTGGTAGCTGAATAACCTAAAGGAGCACCAACTCCTGAACATACAGAAGCCGAACCTAAATCATAGCCATCTCCATCTGCATCAACGAAGAAAGTGGCAAATTGATAGATTGATATATTACTATCATCGCAATCAGTGCCGTTTAATGAATAACCTGTTGGTGGCGCCGTTGCATTAACTGAACATACACTTACTAAACCTCCCGCTCCATAAGTATCGCCATCTTGATCAGCATAGAATGGGAACGTCGCGTTTTTAGTTGCATCATTATCATTACAATCAGTACCTGTACACAAGAACTTTTGCAATGAACTTGGGCATTGATCATAAGCTGCAGTAAATGACAAGAACTTGCTTGGAAGTGCAATCAGTCTATTTCCTCCATTGCCGCAGCTTCCTGGAATATTTTGTTCGCTGAGTTGACTACCATCAAACCAATTGTCACCTCTAAGGAATTTAAACTCTAAGTTAGAACCTGCTGAACTAGCTGGAAACAAAACCGTCAATTCGTAGATACTATTTCCGATAGGTCTCATTAAGCTATTTGGCGCATTTGGCGACCAATCGCTTGTAATTGTCGTTGAACCATTAGATGCGAAGTTACCGGCAATGTGAACACCTCCTGCTGTAATCGTTTGTCCAGCCATATTCACTCTAAAGTTGATTGCAATGGTATTTGAAGCACAACTCACTGGCGCACAAACCGCAGTGGCAGTAATGGCCCCAAAGCCGTCGTTATCGCTGTCCGCATATAAACTGCTGCTTTGGTTAACTGCTGGATTTAAATCATCACAATCACTTCCCGAAGAAATTAAAGATTTTCCAGCTGGCAATGAAGCCCCATAACAAACAACAGCAGATCCACTATCATAACCGTCCCCATCAACATCGGTAAATAATGTTGCACTTCTATAAATAGCTGCATTAGTATCATCACAGTCTTCTGTTATAGAGGCTGTCAATCGAGTTCCAGCTGGCTGATTAACACCATAACATACAACACTTCCTGCTCCGATGGTATAGGTATCATTGTCAACATCTGCATACAACGTTGCGCTTCTATAAATTAAAGCATTCGTATCATCGCAATCAGATCCTAAAGTCGTCGCTGACGTTCCAAGCGGAATAGTAGCTCCAACACAAATTCCAATGATGGCTCCATCATCATGTCCGTCGCCATCAAGGTCTGTATACAAATTAGCAGAAGTAAAAATTGATGCGTTTGTATCATCACAATCTTCAGTTGAAGAAGCTGTTAAACTAGTTCCCGCAGGTAAATCAGCCCCATAACAAACAGAACTTCCAAGTCCTAAAGTGTAGGTGTCATTATCAGCATCTGCATAAAGTGTTGCACTTCTATAGATTAAGAAATCTGCATCATCACAATCTTCCGTTTGAGAAGCGGTCAAAGTCTTACCGAACGGCAAAGAACCACCCCAACATACTAAAGTTCCAGCTCCCACCGTGTAAGCATCTAAGTCGAAGTCCGTAAACAAAATATCACTGCGATAAACTGCGCCACTAAAATCATCACAATCTTCCGTTTGAGAAGGTGTTAAAGTTGTTCCAGCTGGTAAATCAGCACCATAGCAAACAACGCTTCCTGATCCAACAGTATAAGTATCTCCATCCTCATCGGTAAACAAAGTTGCACTTCTATAAATCAAAGCATCGGTGTCATCACAATCTGAACCTAAAGTCGTAAGTGACGTTCCCGGAGGAAGTGTGGCACCATAGCACAATGGTCCTGGCACAAATCCATCGTCGTGACCATCTCCATCTAAATCTGCATAAAGCGGCGTACTTCTATAAATCGCATCATTGTCATCATCACAATCGGTTCCGTCTAACGAATAACCCGTTGGTGGTGTTGCGCTGTTTTCTCCACAAACTAAAAGTGGTGTTCCTGCTCCGTAAGTATCTCCATCAAGATCCTCATAAAACGAGAATAAATTAAATTTCGAAGCATCGTTGTCATCACAATCAGTGCTATTTGTTGAATAACCAGTTGGAGGTGACGTAGCATTCTCAGTACATAACATTTCCGATGTAGTGCTACCGTAAGTATCTCCGTCAGCATCTACATAAAATAAATAGGTAACCGTTTTTAATGGATTAGCATCGTCACAATCATTACTGTTTGATGAAAAACCTGAAGGCGGTGACATAGCATCGACTGCACAGGCAGCTCCAGTTAGATTGCTTCCGAACGTATCTTGATCTGCATCAACAAAGAAAGAAAAGGTATTGAATTTTAAGGCATTACTGTCATCACAATCTGTATTACTCAACGAAAATCCGGTTGGAGGTAAAACATCGCTAATCGCACAAGCTTGCACTAAAGAACCAGCACCGTAGGTATCTCCATCAGCGTCAGCGTAGAACGGATAGGTTATCGTTTTTCTTGAATCGGTATCATCACAATCGGTATCGTTAAGTGAATATCCAGTTGGAGGCGAAAATGCATCAGCAGCACAAACTTGAACCAAAGCGCCGAAACCAAAAGTATCACCATCTGCATCTGCATAAAAAGAGAATTTTTCGTGCGAGAAAGGATCATTATCGTCGCAGTCAGTAGTATCTGTAACACTGCCTACTGGCGGTAACCCTGTGCCATCGCAACTAGTAACTGGAGCGGCTAAATTGCCGTAAGTATCTCCGTCTGCATCAGCATAAAAAGTTGCAGATGGATTTACTGTTACAGTAGCTAAACCTGAGGCACTAGCACTGCAAGTAGCACCACCACCAAATCTAGCTTTACAAGAAGTTAACGCATAATCTATACTTCCGAGTACGCTAGTTGGAACTGTAATAGTAACGCTGCTTCCTGAAGTAGTCGTAACAGTTTCTAGTCTGGGAGGAATAATACCTCCTTCATATACAGTATACGAAAATTCATAAGGAGGCGTTCCACCTGATCCTGTAAACGTAATAGTAGCAGGTGCATTTTGACAGACTGTAACTGAACTAGAAATTGTAGCTGTTGGAGTTCCAAACACCGTTACTGTACCTGAAGTTGTACTTGTACTGCTTGGTGCTGTACCGCACGTTCCTGTATAACTTACCACGCAATAGTAGCTTGCAGAACCAGCTGTAGCCGTTGGGGGAGAAAATGTGGAAGCGGTTGCTCCTCCTACTAGATTTGCTCCTGGATTGCTATACCATTGGTATCCCAAATTACTTCCATAAGCTACTACCGATAGCGCTGTTGCTGAAGAATTTTGACAAAGATCTTGAGCAGCACCGCTTGGCTGAGTAAAAATTAAAGGACGACCGATACTTAAATCATTAAAAAACACGTCTCTTGCGGAACCACCGCCAGCATTGCTATTAAAAAACTCAATTTGAGCCGGTACTTGACCTCCTACTGCTGTGGCGAAAGTTCTTCCACTCAAAACAGTAGTTACTCCCGAACGGGTAATTGACATAGCATATGTATTTGGTCCTGTGTAGGCAAAGGTAATATTGCTCAAACCAGTTGTGGTAAAGTTTACTCCCGTATTTGAAGTTGCTGCATCAGCAATAAAATATTGCGCATCGCCTCCAGTAAATCTGAATTCAGTTAAGATATTATTACTTGAGTTTCTCAAACGAACACCCACTTTGTTTCCATTCGTTTCAATCCCACCGTTATCATAAGCAAAACTCACAGTACTTCCAATAGCTAATGGTCCAGCAAATGGTCTAACCGCAGATGTCAATCCTCCTTGCGACCAGATTCCCCACGCTTGTCCAATATCGGATCCGCCGTTGAAAGTTCCACCGCCTCCGCCACTTACTAAAAATGACCAAGGACCAAAACCTTGACCGCCATTTCCTCCAGAAGTGATTGTGTAAGTTGCAGTATCTGATGGAATTCCAGTAATAGTTACCGCACCAGAAACATTACTTGTTATAGAAGTTGGAGGACAAAGCCCACCTACCACGCAATAGTAATATAAAGTAGTTCCACCGGAATAAACTGGCGTATATGAAGCTGAAGAAGCACCACTTAGTAATGTTCCTCCTGAATTGCTTGGTGTTGTATTGCTATACCATTGGTACGTTAAAGAAGCGCCGTCTGCCACTACCGATAATGGACTAGCGGCTGTACCTAAACAAACCGATTGAGCACTAGTCGACGGTTGGGTCGTAATGGATGTACTCACGCCAACTGCGACTACCAATGAACTTGGTAAACTATCGCCACTCGAGTTTCTTGCAATTACAGAAATAGTTCCTCCCGGATTGGCAACAGTTACATTGATGCTATTAGTTGAACTTGTTCCTGACCAACCACTTGGCAAAGTCCAAACATAACTTGTTGCATTAGGATCATTGGTAACACTATAAGTCTGCGTAGCGCCATTACATAAAGAAACAGCACCCGAAATAGCAGACGGTTGTCCTGGAGCTAATGTTGGCGCTGTATATACTAAATTGATTGTATTTCCCCCAGTCAAAGTCACCGCGAATGTTCCTGTAGAAGCGGCAAAAGATGACGTATTAATTGTAAAATTACTGATGTTAAATCCAGAAACGCTGCTGCCAGAGGCAATAGGCCAAGTATAATTGTTGGCTGGATTAAAGTTAGCCACCGACAAAGACACTAAGTTTAGTGTAATCGGCGAAGCAGAGCAAGTTAATACTCCAGTAGAAGTAATTCGATCCCAACCGCTTGCATTTCCGGAAGCACCAGTCGCATTATTCATTTCGATACGATAGGATGAACTTCCATTTAGTGTAAAAGCACCAGTAGTTAGATTAGCTGTAGTACTTGCTGTTCCACCCGGAGAAACGGTACCAGAAAGAGAAACAGTACCTCCAATTGTTCCGCTTCCAGCCAATGTGGCTCCATTACCAGCAGAAACTGAAACTGCACTAGAGGCAGCTGTACTTCCGTTCACGAATAATGTTC
>CANHEA010000024.1 GCA_947459635.1 Flavobacteriaceae bacterium
CGCTATTGCTATCCGAAACAGTCCAATATCCGCTATAATTATTCGTTCCGTTGGTTGCTGTTAACGCACTACTACCACCAAAGGTAAAATTATAACCAGTGAAGTTGCTTGTCGCGTCATGATCTGTGTCGTAATAATAGGTAATCTTCCAAGTTCCACTGCTAACAATAGTAGTTACAGCAGTTGTGGTGTTTCCAGTCGAGTTGGAACTTGAACTATCATTGCTGCTACTACTACATGAAGAAAGTGTTGTAAGGACTAACAACATGACCACTACCATTGTGCTTTTGATTTTTTCTAAGTTTTTCATAACGTTGGATTTAATTTTTGTTAATTGAGTTTGTTTGATATAGAACATGCCATTTAAAATTTACCCTATTTAGGTTCAAAATTACAAACTGGCCTTCTTTAAATTTTGTAGATTTAAACACCTCAAAATTAAACGTTTAAAAAATGAAAAAGATGATTTTAATCATATAAGATTTAAAAAAATTTACTAATAATCAGTGGTTTATTAGGAGCTAATTCCAGCTGTTCGTTACACCCGAGCGAAGCGAATCGACCGAACACAAAATCTAAAATTATTCTTTTGTGAGGTAATCTTTTGTTCCGTTGCTCTTCACAAAAGGATGCCACTACCATCTGGGCTAGACATTTCGGTTCTTAACTTCAGCTTTTTTAATTGTTAATTATTCATTATTAATTATTCATTATCCTAACTTTGCGCTTTGCCAATAAAATCATGCTAGACACCGAAAATACCATCGAAGTTTTGGGCGCCCGCGTCCACAATCTCAAAAACATTGACATCTCTATTCCGCGAGAAAAACTAGTAGTCATCACTGGACTTTCAGGCTCTGGAAAATCATCTTTGGCGTTCGATACGATATACGCCGAAGGGCAACGCCGTTATGTGGAAACCTTTTCCGCCTACGCGAGACAATTCCTTGGTGGATTAGAACGTCCTGATGTAGATAAGATTGATGGACTTTCCCCTGTTATTGCCATCGAGCAAAAGACAACTAGTAAGAGTCCACGTTCTACCGGGGGCACGATTACCGAAATATACGATTTCCTACGTTTGCTTTTTGCACGTGCCGCCGATGCCTACAGTTATAATACTGGAGAAAAAATGGTGTCCTATTCCGACGATCAAATCAAAGCATTGATTACAGAGAATTTTATCGGAAAACGCATCAATATTTTAGCGCCTGTCGTTCGTGCAAGAAAAGGACATTATGGCGAGCTATTCCAACAAATTGCCAAACAAGGTTTTCTCAAAGTCCGTGTGAATGGCGATATCAAAGACATCACGCCCGGAATGAAACTCGAAAGATACAACACCCACGACATCGAAATTGTCATCGATAGAATGCTCGTTGAAGACACCGCTGAAAACGACAAACGTTTGTCTGAAAGTATTCAAACCGCGATGCATCACGGCGAGAATATCTTGATGATTCTAGAACACGACAGCAAAGAAGTTCGATTTTTTAGCCGAAATCTGATGTGTCCGACCACCGGAATATCCTATCAAAATCCAGAGCCGAATTTGTTTTCCTTCAACTCACCCAAAGGCGCTTGCGATCATTGCAATGGCTTGGGAACGGTGCATGAAATCAATTTAAAAAAGATTATTCCGAACCCAAAATTATCTATTAAAAGTGGCGGATTCTTACCTTTAGGCGAATACAAAAGCACGTGGATTTTCAAGCAATTGGAGATTATCGGGGAAAAGTTCAACTTCAAAATCACCGATAGCATCGAATCGATTCCCGAAGAAGCCATGGATATGATTTTGTATGGTGGTAAAGAGAAATTCGCAGTTGCGTCGAAAACATTGGGCATCACGAAAGAATACAAAATAGAATTTGAAGGCATTTCGCATTTCATCAAAAACCAACACGACGAAAGCGGTTCCTCGAGTATCAAACGTTGGGCAAAAGAATTCATGGACGAAATAGCATGTCCGATATGTGAAGGTTCTCGATTGAAAAAGGATTCGATGTATTTCCGAATCAATGACAAAAACATCAACGATTTATCGTCGATGGATATTTCTGATTTGTCGACTTGGTTTGATGAATTAGAAAAATCACTATCCGAAAAACAAAAACAAATTGCCACCGAAGTCATCAAAGAAATCAAAGATCGATTGCACTTTTTAGTCAATGTCGGATTGGATTATTTGTCCATCAACCGAAGTTCAAAATCGCTATCTGGTGGTGAAGCGCAACGCATCAGATTGGCAACACAAATCGGTTCACAACTAGTCGGTGTGTTGTATATTTTAGATGAACCCAGCATCGGTCTGCACCAACGCGACAACGATAAATTGATCAAATCTTTAGAGCAATTGCGCGATATTGGCAACTCGGTGATTGTCGTCGAACACGATAAAGACATGATCGAACGCGCAGATTATGTCATTGATATCGGTCCACGTGCCGGAAAATTCGGAGGCGAAATTATCAGCATCGGAACGCCAGCAGAAACTTTAAAACATCATACGCTGACGGCGCAATATCTCAATGGTGAACTCAAGATTGAAGTTCCAAAGAAACGTCGCGAAGGCAACGGAAAATTCTTGAAATTGTCAGGCGCCACAGGAAACAATTTAAAAAACGTGACCATCGAATTGCCATTAGGTAAAATGATTTGCGTAACAGGCGTTTCGGGCAGCGGCAAATCGACGTTGATTAATGAAACGTTGTATCCTATTCTCAATGAATTCTATTTCAACGGCGTCAAAAAACCAAAACCTTACAAGAAAATTGAAGGTTTGGAGCACATCGACAAAGTGATTGATATCGATCAAAGCCCAATTGGACGAACGCCACGCTCGAATCCAGCGACGTACACCGATGTCTTTTCAGAAATCCGGAACTTGTTTACGATGACTTCCGAAAGCATGATTCGCGGTTACAAGGCAGGTCGATTTAGTTTTAATGTCAAAGGCGGACGTTGCGAAACCTGCGAAGGTTCTGGTGTGCGAACGATCGAAATGAATTTCCTTCCCGACGTATATGTCGAATGCGAAACCTGCATGGGCAAACGTTTCAACCGGGAAACTTTAGAGATTCGCTATAAAGGCAAATCAATTTCTGATGTTTTAAACATGACCGTTGACGAAGCAGTTCCGTTTTTTGAGAACATCCCAAAAATTTACCGCAAAGTCAAAACCATTCAAGATGTAGGTTTGGGTTATATTACGCTCGGGCAACAAAGCACCACACTTTCTGGAGGCGAAGCGCAACGCATTAAGTTAGCGGGTGAATTGGCGAAGAAAGACACGGGAAATACGTTTTACATCCTTGATGAACCGACGACTGGATTGCACTTCGAAGACATTCGAGTCTTGATGGAAGTGATCAATAAGTTGGTCGACAAAGGCAATACGATTTTAATCATTGAACACAATATGGATGTGATTAAGTTGGCGGATTATATTATTGATATTGGTCCAGAAGGTGGAAAAGGTGGCGGAACTGTTGTTGCGCAAGGAACTCCGGAAGAAATTGTGAAAAGTAAAAAAAGTTATACCGCGCAATTCTTGAAAAAAGAGTTGCTTTAATTAACAATTAATAATGAATAATTAATAATTAAAAAAGGCAGTGTAACTGATTTTGGGTTAAATCAAAAAACAAAAAATACGGCGCAAGTTTTTGAAAAAAGCATTACTTTAGCGCGCTTTTCGATTGACAACGAAAGCTCTAGCCCAGATTGAAGTGGAAATCCTTTTGTTTTGTCCTCCCGAGCGCAGTCGAGGGATTTTTTACAAAACAAAAGATTGCAACGAAAAGCTGGAAGTAGCTCCTAAAAGATATACAACCATGAATAATTATTAATTGTTAATTATTCATTATTAATTGAAAAAGATGAGATTAGAAGATTTTGACAATGACGAGGATAAAGTAATCCAAGATAAACTGAAGCAAAAAACGTGGAATGAAATCCGTACCAACGACAGCTGGGCGATTTTCAAAATCATGGCGGAATTTGTGAATGGCTACGAAAGCATGGGACGTATCGGACCTTGTGTTTCTATTTTTGGTTCGGCGCGCACGAAACCTGAGGATCCGTTTTATTTGTTGGCGGAAAAAATTGCGTTCAAAATCAGTAAAGCTGGCTATGGCGTCATTACTGGCGGCGGTCCTGGAATCATGGAAGCCAGCAATAAAGGTGCACATTTCGGTGGCGGAACTTCGGTTGGTTTGAATATCGAATTGCCTTTTGAACAGCATTATAATCCGTATATCGATCGCGATAAGAACTTAAATTTCGACTACTTTTTTGTTAGAAAAGTCATGTTCGTTAAATACTCGCAAGGCTTTGTCGTGATGCCGGGCGGCTTCGGAACTTTAGACGAAATGTTTGAAGCAATGACACTCATTCAGACAAAAAAAATTGCTAAATTTCCAATCATTTTGGTGGGAACGCAATTCTGGGCTGGCTTGATTGATTGGATTAAAACAGTCATGGTAGAAAAGGAAAAAACCGTAAGTGAGAAAGATTTAGAATTGTTTAAAATCGTAGACACAGAAGATGAAGTGCTTGACGTTTTGGACAAATTCTATAAAAAATACGATTTGAGTCCAAATTTCTAATACGATTGCGGCACTTTTTTCGTTGTCTTATGCACTAATTTCTTTTTTAATTGAATTCACTATTACTTAGATTTTCTTTCTTGTTTGTGCTACTAGCGACCAATGTGTTGCAAGCTCAGCATACCATTAAATTGAAAGCCAATCTAGATAGCAAAAACAACATCCTTCTCGTCGAGCAAGACCTCACCTACTTCAATCAAACCAATGATACGATTGGAACTTTGGTTTTGAATGATTGGATCAATGCGTATTCCGACAAAAATTCTAATATAGGAAAGCGATTTTCAGATGAATTTGTCAGAAGTTTTCACTTTGCTCCTGCCAAGGATTTAGGTGGTACTAATGACCTTTTTATTGTTGATGATCAGCATAGCGCATTGACATGGAATCGACCTCCAGACCAAGTTGATTTACTTGAAATAACACTAACAGAAAAAATTCTACCTTTCGAGAAGAAGACCATTCATTTGAAATATCAAGTGAAAATTCCCGATGATCGATTTACAAAATACGGCTACGACAGTTCCACCAAAAGTATCAACCTAAAAGATTGGCATTTGGTTCCCGCGCGCTACGAAAATCATCAGTTTGTCCGTCATAGCAATGCCGATACTGACGATATTGCCAATGGTGTTTGTGATTATGAATTACAATTGACTTTGCCCAATGATTTTAAATTGAGTTCCGACTTAAATGAAAATGAGGTCGTGAAATCTGTCGACAGTACAACCTATACAATTTCAGGCAAACAACGTCAGAATTTTAGTCTATATATCAGTCCAAACTCGAAGTTCTATAATTATAAAAACGATGAAGTAGAAGTTGTTACAAATCTAAAAGACAACAATTTAACAGATATTCAAAAAGCGTTGATGATTGATCGCGTGGTGAATTTTGTTCAGACGCATGTCGGAAAATATCCCTTCGAAAAAATTACTGTTTCCGAAGTCGATTACGACCGAAATCCATTTTACGGTCTGAATCAATTGCCTTCCTTTATCAATGTTTTTCAGGATGAATTTGTCTTCGAATTGAAATTCTTGAAGACTTATCTCAACAATTACCTCAAGAATACTATACGACTAGATCCACGAAAAGACAATTGGATTTACGACGGCATGCAAGTCTATTTGATGATGAAATACATGGAAGAAAACCGACCTGAAATGAAAATGCTTGGTGGACTTTCACGACTCAAAGTCCTCAAGAGTTTTAACATCATCGGGCTCGATTTTAATGAACAATATAGTTATTACTATTTGTTTATGGCGCGTAAAAACTTAGACCAACCTTTGTCAAGTGCCAAGGATTCTTTAATACGATTCAACGAAAAAATAGCTTCCAAATACCGCGCTGGATTAAGCTTAAACTATTTGGATCATTACCTAGAAAATAATGCTGTCGAGAAGACATTACAAGATTTTTATGCGTTAAACGGAAAACAATTAACCAACGCGGAAGATTTTCAAAAGACCTTGCAACAACAAACGCCAAAAGATTTGAGCTGGTTCTTTACGTCTGTGATTGGCACACGAGATTTGATTGATTATACTTTTAAACACGTGTCAAAAACCAAAGACAGCATCACTTTTACCATCAAAAACAGGACGGGAACTACCGTGCCTATTCCGGTTTATGGCTTAAAGAACAAACAGGTGGTTTTTAAACAATGGTTCGAAAACATTAGGAAAGACAGCACATTTACGGTTTCGCGCCAAGATGCTGATAAGATTGTCCTCAATTATAAAAACGAAGTTCCTGAATATAATAGAAGAAACAATTGGAAATCGATGAGAAGCTTTCTTGGAAACAATAGACCGTTCAAATTCGTTTTATTTAAAGACATCGAAGACCCAGATTCCAACCAAATTATCTATGTGCCATCGATTACGTATAACCTCTACGACGGCCTATCCCCAGGAATTCGATTTGGAAACAGAACGCTGCTCAATAAGCCGTTTTTGTATGATGTAAATCCAGTGTATTCGCCGAATACGGGCTCATTACGTGGACTTGCCTCCATCAGTTACAATCAATTTATGCGCGATAGCAGATTGTTTTTCGTGCGCTATGGTATCAGCAGTTCTTATTTTAATTACGCACAGGACGCAGCTTTTCTTCGCGTTAACCCAAATATCTCATTGAATTTTAGAGATAGTGATATGCGAAAAAACGACCGGCAATCACTTATTTTTCGATACAATGCAGTGCAAAAGCAAGAATCCAAAATTGTGTTAGACAATACATTGGAAAACTATTCTATTTTCAACGTCAAATACATCACCAGCAAGCAAGAATTGGTGCATTATTTTAATTTCATAACAGATACGCAGTTTTCCAATTCATTTGGAAGAGTATCCACGGAAATCAATTACAGACGACTATTTAACAACAATCGACAATTCAATTTCCGTTTGTTCGCCGGTAGTTTCTTGTATGATAGAAGTTCGTCCAATACCTTCTATTTCGGCGTTTCGAAAATTAATGATTATCTCTTCGAACAAGAATTACTCGGTCGATCTGAAAAGTCTGGAATTTTTAGTCAACAATTTATTATGGGAGATGGCGGCTTCAAATCGAAAGTACTTCCAGAAGCGGTCAACAAATGGTTAGCTGTGACAAACTTGAGTTTCAATGTGTGGAATTGGATTGAAGTTTATGGCGATCTAGGTCTGGTCAAAAACAGCAGCGTGGCAGAAAAATTTGTGTACGATAACGGAATTCGCTTTAATCTTGTGCCTGATTATTTTGAATTTTACTTTCCAGTCTACTCCAACAACGGATGGGAAATCGCCCAAGATCGTTATGGCGAAAAAATTCGAATCGTATTCACCATCGATCCTAAAGTCCTCGTAAACCTCTTTACGCGCAAGTGGTTCTAATTGTCCAAGCGCAAAAGTCCGAAAATATCATTTTAAGAAGTAAAACTTTGTTTTCTTGCGTTTTGAATAATTTTCAGAGTTATTATCGAAAATAACTAACAATATCACGATATTTATTTTCGACAGGATTCAAAAATCTATGAGTTTTTTAATTAAATTTGCTTTCCAAAGCAATACCCCGCCTTTATGACACAAGCTGAAACGACCACAGCGCTTTCCTTTGAAGATTTCAAAAAAGAAGTACTGAACGATTATAAAATTGCCATCATTAGTAGAGAATGCAGTCTTCTTGGCCGACGAGAAGTGCTAACAGGGAAAGCCAAATTTGGTATTTTCGGCGACGGAAAAGAAGTGCCGCAATTAGCTATGGCAAAGGCGTTTAAAAAAGGGGATTTTAGATCTGGATATTACCGCGACCAAACTTTTATGATGGCAATCGGTGAATTAAACATCGAACAGTTTTTCGCTGGTTTGTACGGACACACGGATATCAACTTTGATCCGATGTCTGCCGGCAGACAAATGGGCGGTCACTTTGCAACAAAGAGCAACAATGAAGATGGCTCTTGGAGAAATTTGACACTACAAAAGAACTCAAGTGCTGATATATCGCCTACAGCAGGACAAATGCCTAGACTTTTAGGCCTTGCACAGGCTTCCAAAATATACCGAAACGTACCCGGGATTGATACAACCAATTTTTCTGTTAATGGTAATGAAGTGGCATGGGGAACCATCGGAAACGCTAGTACCTCCGAAGGCTTATTCTTCGAAACTTTCAATGCGGCGGGTGTGATGCAAGTACCTATGGTGATTAGCGTGTGGGATGACGCCTATGGGATTTCAGTGCACGCCAAACACCAAACCACGAAGGAGAACATTTCAGAAATCCTTAAAGGTTTCCAACGCGATGAGGAAAATGAAGGCTACGAAATTCTTCGCGTAAAAGGTTGGGATTATGCCGAACTGGTGGCTACTTATGAAAAAGCGTCAGCAATTGCAAGAACGGAACATGTACCGGTTTTGATTCACGTCAATGAATTGACGCAACCGCAAGGACACTCAACGTCTGGTTCACACGAACGTTATAAAGATGCCGAGCGCTTGGACTGGGAAAGTGATCATGATTGTATCAAACAAATGAGACAGTGGATGATTACGTTTAATATCGCTACTGAAGCAGATTTAGACGAAGTAGATGCTGCTGCCAAGAAAGACGTTTTAGAAGGAAAAAAGGCAGCGTGGTCTGCTTTTACATTGCCAATAAGTAATGAAAAGAATGATTTGCTAACTCTTTTAGAATCAGTTGCTAATCGAAGTGAAAATAAAGTATTCATCGAGAAATTTTCGAATGACCTAAAAGCCATTAAGGAACCGAATCGAAAAGATATTTTGACGACTGCACGCAAGGTTTTACGTATGATCGCCACGGAAAGCAGTAAGCCTGAATTATCCAATTGGATTACAAATTACCTAGAAAAAATACAACCGAAATTTAGTTCACACCTCTATTCTACCTCAAGCAAAAATGTTTTTTCTGTAAAAGAAGTAGCACCGACCTACGATCAAAATGCGGAAGATGCAGATGGAAGAATGATCTTGAGAGACAATTTTGACGCCCTATTTTCAAAATACCCAGAAGTTCTAGTGTTCGGAGAAGATGCCGGAAACATTGGCGATGTGAATCAAGGTTTAGATGGAATGCAAGAGAAATATGGAGAAGATCGAGTGGCTGATGTTGGGATTCGTGAGGCTTCTATTTTGGGGCAAGGAATCGGTTTGGCACTACGTGGACTTCGGCCAATTGCAGAAATTCAATACCTCGATTACTTGTTATACGCGATTCAAATCATGAGCGATGATTTGGCCACCTTGCAATACAGAACGCATGGGAAACAAAAAGCGCCGCTAATTATCAGAACACGTGGACATCGATTAGAAGGAATCTGGCATTCTGGTTCACCGATGGGAATGATCATTAATGCACTGCGCGGCATTCATGTTCTCGTTCCTAGAAACATGACCAAAGCTGCTGGTTTCTACAATACACTATTACAAACCGACGAGCCTGCACTCATTGTAGAATGCTTGAACGGCTATCGTTTGAAAGAGAAAATGCCAACAAATTTGGGTGAATTTAAGACACCAATTGGCGTTGTTGAAACCATCAAAGAAGGCAATGACATTACGCTGGTTTCTTATGGATCAACACTTCGATTGGTCGAACAAGCTGCGAGAGAACTACTTGAAAAAGGAATCGACTGCGAGATTATCGACATTCAATCGTTGTTGCCTTTTGATACAAGAAGAGATATTGTAAAAAGCCTGATGAAAACCAACCGACTTTTGGTTATCGACGAAGACGTTCCTGGCGGTGCATCGGCATTCATTATGCAACAAATTCTTGAAGTGCAGAGCGGCTACGATTACTTAGACAGCAAACCGCAAACGCTAACCTCAAAAGAACACAGACCAGCATATGGTACTGATGGCGATTATTTTTCTAAACCTTCTATAGAAGATATTTATGAAAAAGTATATGCGATGATGAGCGAAGTCAATCCGACAAAATATCCAAGCCTGTTCTAGAGTGTAACTAGCCCAAAAAGCATTGTTACAATTGTTTTGTTGCTGAGCATTCCAATATAAATGAATAAAAAACGTTTATACATGGAATCCTAAGAGGCAAGACTATGAAAAAGATATCGTTCTTATTGATTTTTTGTTTGGTGTTAGCGTGCAAATCCAAAAAAGTTGCAGTCGACAAAACACCCGTTGTTGCTACGGAAAAACTATCCGACGTTCAAGTTGATAAAGGTCAAAAGGACAAAACAACAACCTTAGGCAAACAGATTTTGATGACTTGCAACACTTCTAAATTTATTCCCTTTACAGAAAAGGAAGCGACAGCAGAAGTAAGAAAGAATATGACACTGCAACGGATATCAAAAATTTGCGCCAAATTTCAACAAAAATACGGTGATTTTAAAGAACTAAAATTCGTTGAAGCCTATCAGGATAATAAAAATCAAACGATTATCTATCGGTATAAAGCGTTATACGAAAAGAAAATTGCGAATAAAGAATTGCGAATGACTGTCAATAAGAACAACCAAATTGCTGCAGTCAATTCGAAAGATTGGAAGGATATTTTCATTAATAAATAATACAATCAAGACATATAGTATTGGCAGTTGACGTGCTATTAATTAATTAATTAATCAATAAAAAAGAAAAACAAATTAGAAAAAAGTATGAGCAAAAAATGGATCGCCTTTTATTTCTGTTTCATAACATCCATACTTTTAGGTCAAGAATTGATGACCATACAATCCAAATCCTATCCTGCCACCCCGAGTTGGAATTTCATGTGTGACAATTATATCTTGTCTGGCATGGCGACCATTCAAATTGCCAAATCAGACAAAGGCGGTTATCTCAAAATCGCAGTAGAAACTAACAATCCTGCGTTTACTATTACTGGTAATGTTTACGTTGACCTCAAAGATTTCACAGCGATTATTTGCACCGATAAAGGACAACGAGCAACCGAAGGCAATCAAATCGTCTCTTACTATGCTTTTTCTCAGTTAGAAATGAGTCGATTGCAAAAGGTTGACATCGAGTCCATTCGGTTTTTTATCAATGGAAAATCGACGTCCTTTTCAAGTCAGACTGGCTATTTTACCGCAATCAATAAAAAGAAATTCTTTCACACTGCGTATGACAGCAATACAAAATACTACGAAACAGCCACCGCTGTAAAAGACTTATTCCTTAACAAATGATATTGGATTCCAACATTAGAGAAGCTACTGTACTCGACTTTCCGCAATTAATGGAAATTAGAATGGCTGTTAAAGAAAACACCTTGTCCGATCCTGCATTAATTCCCTATGAAGACTATGTCAAATTTTGTTTCACCCAAGGCAAAGGTTGGGTATATGAACTGGATTCCAATATTGTTGGATTTTCAATAGTGGACTTAGCCGGAAATAACATTTGGGCTTTGTTTATGCATCCTGATTTTGAGAAAAAGGGAATCGGTAAAAAGCTGCACGACACCATGATCAACTGGTACTTTGCGCAAACAAGAACTGCGGTTTGGTTAGGAACTGAAGCCAATTCGAGAGCCGAACAATTGTACAGAAAGTCAGGCTGGCAAGAAATCGGACTACATGGGAAGAACGAAATAAAATTCGAAATGACATTTCAAAATTGGACTTCCATTAAAGGCAAATAACAATTTTATAGCCCAAAAATCGAACGAAAAGAAATGTTTAGTACTTTTGGATTTAACCTAGTATGGCATGAATAGTAAGAAAAAGAAAATACTACTCACCATTTTGCTCCTACTCGCTTTGGGTAACTACGCGCGAATGGCTGGAACAGAGGATATTCGTACGGTCGAATTCTTATCGATTTTTGCTATTGGAGCCATTTCCGCGCTTTTAATTAATGTCGTTTTTGGTAAAGAAAACGAGGAGTAATCTATGAATATCAAACTCATTGCTGTCGGAAAAACAGACCATAAAAATTTGCAACTTTTGATTGATGAATATCAAAAGAGATTATCCTTCTATATCAAGTTCGAACTTGAAATTATCCCCGATATCAAAAACGTCAAGAACCTTTCTGAAAGCCAACAAAAAGAAAAAGAAGGCGAACTTATTCTCTCGAAAATTGGACCTGCAGACCAATTAATCCTTTTAGACGAAAATGGTAAAAGCTTCTCGAGTATCGATTTTGCAGCAGAATTACAAAAGAAAATGAATTCCGGAATCAAAACCTTAGTTTTCGTGATTGGCGGTCCATATGGTTTTTCTACAGAAGTTTACAACAAAGCACAAGGCAAAATCGCGCTATCGGCCATGACTTTTTCGCATCAGATGGTACGCCTGTTCTTTATTGAGCAATTGTATCGGGCGTTTACGATTTTAAAAAACGAACCGTATCACCATCAGTAATTTGGATTGGAGAAGTAAGATATTGGATTTACGATGTAGGATTTACGATATAGGATTTACGATATAGGATTTACGAATTTGGATTTACGAATTCAAATAAAGAAGCACTACTTCAAATTGGAGAACGCATCATACAATTGTATACATTCCTGAGCTTCCTTAACATCGTGCACTCTAAGTATCGATGCGCCTTTCATTAACGCAATCATATGCAATGCGGTGGTGCCATTCAAAGCTTCCTCAGCCGAAGAATTCAATACTTTATATACCATCGATTTTCGTGAAATTCCAGCTAAGATGGGCAAATCTAGATTTTGAAATAAATCCAATTTTTGTAAAACTTCATAATTCTGATCCAATGTCTTGGCGAATCCAAATCCAGGATCAATTATCAAATCATTGATTCCCAAACTCCTAGCCTTTGCGACTTTTTCCGAGAAATAAAAAAGCATTTCTTTGACAATAGCATCGTACTGCGTCAATGTCGACATGGTTTGCGGGGTTCCACGCGTATGCATCATGACATACGGCACTTGATGAGCAGCAACTACGTCCATCATCTTCTCGTCGACTGTACTGGCTGAAATATCATTAATCATAGCTGCACCAAGATTTAAACTCTTTTGGGCAACAGTACTTCGAAAAGTATCGATCGAAAGCAAGGCATCGGGAAAATGAGCTAAGATTAATTGCAATACTGGAAGTAAACGACTTTCCTCTTCGGGTTCAGAAATTTCCGCAGCTTTCGGTCGACTAGAATAAGCGCCCAAATCTATAAATGTCGCGCCATCTCGAAGCATTTTTTCAACTTGTGCTAGGATTAGTTTATCGCTGTTGTAGCGATTTCCATCATAAAAGGAATCTGGCGTAATATTTAGTATTCCCATCACTTTTGGGGAACTCAAATCGATCAGCTGGCCGAGGCAATTAATTGTCATTGTAATTTACTAAAATGTGTACACTTCAAAAAAAAAAACTATTTTTGACGCTGCACCATTAAGCTGAACCAAACCTAGTTAAATTTTGAATACAAATATACTGCAATAATAATGAAGAATACTTCACAAGAATACGACGCTATAATTGCCCTTTGTCGCGACCTGTTTGTAAAGAAAATGAAAGACTACGGAAGTGCCTGGCGAATTTTACGCTTGCCTTCGTTGACCGATCAGATTTATATTAAGGCACAACGTATTCGAAGTTTACAAGAAAATGACGTGCGCAAAATAGATGAAGACGAACGTGGTGAATTTATTGGAATCATCAATTATTCAATCATGGCGCTCATTCAGTTAGAGTTAGGAATTGCGGACCAGCCTGACTTAGACCCTACAAAAGCAGCTCAATTGTACGACGACAAAATCAAAATGACCAAATCGTTGATGGAAGACAAAAATCACGACTACGGCGAAGCTTGGAGAGAAATGCGTGTAAGTTCATTAACCGATCTTATTCTACAAAAACTACTTCGCGTGAAGCAAATCGAAGATAACAAAGGCAAAACAATTGTTTCGGAAGGCATAGATGCCAATTATCAAGATATGATTAACTACGCTGTTTTTGCGATGATTTTGATTGAGTCAAATTCTTAATTTCCTTTTGTAAAAAACAAAATCCTACTTATTTTAGCCTATATTTACGTATCGAAAACTATTACAACCACATATGAAAAATATTATAGTTCAATTTTCTAGAGTTTTTGTCGGATTACTATTTATTATTTCGGGATTAATCAAATTAAATGACCCAGTTGGCTTTTCATACAAACTAGGTGAATATTTTAGCGAGACGGTGCTAAACTTGCCCGTTTTCGTACCTTATTCGCTAGCAATCGCAGTGTTTATAGTAATTTTTGAAACTGTTTTAGGATTTATGTTGTTGATTGGTTTCAAGCCTAGATTTACAATCTGGAGTTTACTTTTGATGATTGTGTTTTTCACCTTTTTGACGTTCTATTCTGCCTATTTCAACAAAGTAACGGATTGTGGCTGTTTCGGTGATGCGCTAAAATTAACGCCTTGGCAGTCTTTTACCAAAGATGTGATTTTGTCGTTTTTTATCGTGATTCTATTTTTAAATATGAAACTGGTAAAACCACTTTTCAATGCCAATTTCCGAAATGCACTAGTGAGCCTAACAATTGTTCTTTGTGGATTTATGGGCTATTGGGTTTTGAACCATTTACCTCTAAAAGATTTTAGAGCGTATAAGGTCGGAACCAATATTCAAAAAGGAATGGAAATTCCCGAAGGCGCTCCAAAAACAGTAGTCGAAATGGTGTTTGTCTACAAAGTAAATGGTGTCAACAAAAATTTCACAGAAAAGGATTTAATGAATCTTCCCGAAGGCGCCACTTTTGTAGACCGAATAGACCATATCGTTTCCGAAGGTTACAAACCACCTATTCATGATTTTGTGATGGAAAAAGATGGGTCAGACTACAAAGACGAATTGCTTCAGGAACCTAAACTATTGATGTTTGTCACCTATGATTTGTCAAAAGCCGACAAAAAAGGAATGCAAATCTTAGAAAACCTAAACCAGAAAGCTAAGGCAAAAGGCTACAAAGTTGTTGCAATGACGGCCTCTCCAGAAGGCGAAATTGAAAAAGCAAAAAAAGAATTCGGATATACATTTGATTTTTATTTTTGCGACGGAACCGCTCTGAAAACCATCGAACGCGCCAATCCAAGTATCATACTATTAAAAAAAGGAACCATAATTCAGAAAGTGCATTATAACGATCAAGCTTTACTGAAATTATAAAATTACAAATTTTTGAATTAACAAATGATGGGGGATCATACTATACCAACCAAAAGAAGAAGTCAAAGCCAAGGAAGCATTGAAAGGGCTAGAAAAGCCAGAAAAAACAGAAACAGCGCCATAATTGTAGTAAGCATTGTCTCATTCATGATTGGATACTATCTGCTAAACTATGTCGCTTCTATGGAGAAACCACCATTGGGCGCCACTTTTAATATTGTCTTAGGCTGCAGCATCATGGCGATTACCACCATGGTGTTTGTGTATACCGTCAAGAAACAATTCTTTCCTAAGAAAAGAAAAAGAACCAAGCATGTCTTTCTCGATGATACTGACTTCCGAAAAAGCCATGAAGTAGAAACAGAATAATAAAAAATTGGTGCAAAATCTGCAGCAAAACATAACATTTTCTTAGGATAGTTTTCTTCACATAAACTTACATTTGCAAATAAAAAAAGAATGAAAAAAGTACTCGTCTACCTAACCATGCTATTTTCAGCGACTTCATGCATGAATGCTCAAAAATCAGATTTTTCTAAGGAAGCGCTAACTGAAAACCTATTAGCTTTTGATGGGTCACAAATGGCTTTTAAAGACGTCCTCAAAAAACACCAAGGTAAAACAATTGTTATCGAATGCTGGGCGTCGTGGTGCAGTGATTGTGTAAAAGCCATGCCTAAAGTCAAAGCATTACAAGCTGATCATCCAAACGTGGACTACGTATTTGTTTCTATGGACAAAACAGCGGATAAATGGAAAATAGGGATTGAAAAACATGAACTAAAAGGCGATCACTATATGGCCAACGACGGCATGAAAGGAACGTTCGGCACCGCCATAAACTTAGATTGGATTCCACGGTACATCATTGTAGATCAAACCGGAAAAATCGTATTATACAGAGCCATAGAAACGGACTTTGAAACCATCAATTCGACTTTAAATTCACTAAAATAATGAGACACAAAATTGTAGCTGGAAATTGGAAAATGAATAAGAATGCGGAAGAAACCGAAGACTTACTCAACGCATTAATCAATCAATTACCAAATGATAAAGAAGTAGAAATCATTGTAGCACCAACATTTGTTAATCTAGCGTCGGCAGTAGACCACGTAGAATTTACCAATATTGTTGTGGCTGCGCAAAACATGCACCAATCAGAAAATGGTGCCTATACTGGAGAAATTTCGGCTGATATGCTAAAAAGTATTGGCGTAAACACCGTCATCCTAGGTCACTCAGAAAGACGTTCCATTTTTCACGAAACAGATGCGATTATTGCCTACAAAGTAGACAAGGCGCTCCAACATCAAATGCGTGTGATTTTCTGCTTTGGGGAAGAACTCAAAGACAGACAAAGCAAACAACATTTCAATGTCGTTGAAAACCAATTGCGCGATGGTTTATTTCATCTAAACAAAGATGCTTGGGAAAGTTTAGTCCTAGCCTACGAGCCTGTTTGGGCGATTGGAACTGGTGAAACAGCAAGTCCAGAACAAGCACAAGAAATGCACGAATTTATTCGCGAAACCATCCGAAAAGCCTACGGAAGTGATGTGGCAGAAAGTGTTTCTATTTTGTATGGTGGAAGTGTGAAACCGGATAATGCAAAAGAGATTTTTTCTAAGCCAGATGTAGATGGTGGATTGATCGGCGGCGCTGCTTTGAAAGCCGATGATTTTGCAGCTATTGTCAACGCAATCTAATCACAATAAAAGAGTTATATACTATAGAGATTTGAGGTTTTTCAGATCTCTATTTTTTTTAAATTGTCAAACATGTCAAACGTATATTTAGGTTATCATTTTACCATCGAGCCCAAAGAATTAGGTTCAGAAATTTTAATCGCCGAATTGGGTGAATTGCCCTTTGAAAGCTTTGTTGAAAGTGAATTCGGAGTCACGGCTTATATCCAAAAGCAACTTTGGACAGAATCGATTCTGGAAGAGGTGTTTGTGTTGAATTCTCCTCAATTTACCATTTCATATACCATCGAAGAAATTGACCAAGTCAACTGGAATGAAGAATGGGAAAAGAACTTTGATCCCATCGATGTAGATGGTAAATGCCATGTTCGTGCACCTTTTCACCCGAAAACCAACGCCGAATTCGACATCATCATCGAACCAAAAATGAGCTTCGGAACTGGTCATCACGAAACGACACATATGATGATTCAACATTTGTTAGACATGGACGTACTCAATATGAAGACCTTAGACATGGGTTGCGGTACCGCTATTTTGGCAATTTTGGCTGAAATGAAGGGCGCTCAACCTATCGATGCGATTGACATTGATAACTGGTGTTATTTGAATTCAATTGAGAATGCAGAGCGCAACAATTGCCAACAAATCACTGTATACGAAGGAGATGCGAGTTTGTTAGTAGATCAAAAATACGATTTGATTATTGCCAATATCAACCGAAACATCTTATTGAATGACATGCAGCGCTATGTAGCTTGTATGAATTCAAAAGGGGTGCTGTTGCTAAGCGGATTTTATGAGGAAGATATTCCTTTTATCGATGCGTCTTGCACGGATAAAGGATTGACATTTGTAAAAAAATTACAAAGAAATAACTGGGTTTCTTTGAAATATGTAAATTAGCATTCTGAGATTTAAATCACTGTTAATCAATTAGATTTCATAAATTAGAATACGATGGCAACCATTGAAAAAACAAAAAGACAGACCGCCGTTCTCGAAGCGGTTGATGTAAATAACGAAATCATTCTTTATAATGACGACGTCAACACTTTTGACCATGTCATTGACACCTTGATCAAAGTCTGCAAGCACACAGCAGAGCAAGCAGAACAATGTGCCATCTTGGTGCATTATAAGGGAAAATGTACCGTAAAGACAGGTTCATTCGACGAACTAAAACCACAATGTACACAGTTGCTAGAAGCTGGTTTGAGTGCTGAAATAGTATAAAGCTTCCCTCCTAGTGAGGCAATTTGTCTTTCACGACACCATACAAAAATGTTCCCAACAGGGCGCCAACCAGTACAAATACCACAGGCAAAAATCCTGCGCCTAAAAGAATAAATATTGGTCCCGGACAAGCGCCAACCAACGCCCAACCCAGTCCAAAAAACAAACCACCTATCCAATAACGAAAGGAACCTTTTTCTTTATCTGCAATCGTAATCGGATCTCCACTGCTATTTTTGATTTGATTTCTTTTGATTAATTGAAGTCCAACAACACCCACCATAATCGCGACCATGATAATACCATACATGTGAAATGACTGAAATTGGAACATTTCATAAATACGATACCACGATACTGCTTCTGATTTGGTTAAGATAATTCCAAAGAGGAATCCAACAAGAATAAATTTTATTGACTTCATTGTTTAAAAAATTAGAGGGAAAATAAAATGCGTCATCAAAAGTCCACCTACAAAAAATCCAATCACCGCCTTTAGCGATTGTCGCTGCAAATTACTCATACCTGCAATGGCATGTCCAGAGGTGCAACCGCCAGCATAACGGGAACCAAAACCGATAAGGAGTCCACCAAACAGTAGAATCAACATCATTTTTGGTGATTCAAATACATGCACTCCGAACATAGCATCGGGAAGTAATTTTCCGTTGGGCGCGTCAAATCCCATCGCCTGCAATTGTGAGATTGTTTGCGGGTTGAGCGACACATTGGTTGGGTCACTCATAAAATGCACCGCCACAAATCCGCCGATCATGGCACCCAAAATCACCAGTAAGTTCCAATATTGCGTCTTCGCATCGAACTTAAAAAAATCGGCAAACTTATCCGCACCAGCCATCGTACATAGCGTTCTGAGATTCGACGACATGCCGAAAACTTTACCAAAATAGTTTAGGGTCAGCATTATCGACGCGATAAGAAAACCTGTTATTGACCAATGCCAAGTATGAAAAAGAAAATCCATGTGATTCGTTTTTTTACAAATTTAATAATTCATTTGAATTTCAATTGAAAATGCCAAGGTATTAAAATAAACTGCTAATTTTGGGCTTGGAAAACCAAAATTAAGATGAAGAAGTTTGCGATAGAAATCCGATGGGCAATTCAATTTAGTATTGTTTCGTTGGTATGGATGATATTTGAAAAAACGATGGGTTGGCATGATGAACTCATTAGCAAGCAAGCAATCTATACCAATTTATTTGCCTTGTTTGGCATCGGAATTTATTTTATTGCGCTTTCGGACAAGAAGAAAAACTATTACAAAGGCACCATGGATTGGCGGCAAGGTTTTATGTCCGGGATGATTCTTTCTACGGTTATCGCTGTTTTGAATCCCATGGTACAATCCATTACGTACACGTATATCACACCGCATTTTTTCGAAAACATCACAACTTATATGGTACAACATAAAGTGCAAACGCAAAGCCAAGCGGAAATGTATTTCAATTTGAAAAGTTTTACGATTCAAGGTATTTTTGGTGCTTTCTCGTTTGGTGTACTAACTTCTGCTTTTGTTGCGTTTGTATTAAAAACAAAAATAACAACACATGAAAAATAGTCTCTTTACTTTACTGCTGATGGGTATTTTGAGCTCCTGTGTCAGCACACAATCGACGTTGCAAAACGTAGATGATCATGCCGTTATACCCAAACTCAGTAAAACGAACTGTTTTGTCTTAACGACTTATAGCAAAGACAAAAATTACGGCTATGAGAAAGATTATCCCATTAATGTCTTTTACAAAACGGTATCGGCTGCAACGGAAAACCAAGAACGCTTTTTGAATGCGTTGTCAGGACCAAAAGGAGAAAAAATAACCTATACCAAAACAGGGATTTGCTGTCCATTTCCCAACACGAAGACTGAAATGGGAGTGGCTTATTTAGACGTCTACGACATTACATGGGAAGGGTTGAAAAAGCCCATCACCTTATATCTCAATTCGTATGAAAAAGGCGCCTTGATGGTTCCTGTAGGTTTTACTACAAGACTAACACCATAAGATCCGAACTGCCCTAGCCCAGATGGCAGCGGGAATCCTTTTGTAGCGGTTTTCGCTGCAAAAGAGGAGAGCGAACAGCTGGATCAAGCTCCTTAAAAAAATGCCAAACTTCGCCAAAAAGTCATCTATCCTAAGTATATTTGCGCCATTAAATTGAGACGATGAACATACACAACATACCCCAAATCAAACATACCGATAGCGGCAATTTTTTCTTGTTAGCAGGTCCATGCGCCATTGAAGGCGAAGAAATGGCCATGCGAATTGCAGAAAAGTTAGTGAGTATTTCGGACAAACTTCAAATTCCTTACGTTTTCAAAGGCTCATTTAAGAAAGCCAATCGTTCTCGAATCGATAGTTTTTCAGGCATTGGCGATGAAAAAGCGTTGAAAATTCTGCGTAAGGTTTCAGAGACTTTTCATATTCCAACAGTGACTGATATTCATACCAATGAAGATGCAGCGATGGCCGCGCAATACGTAGATGTTTTGCAGATTCCAGCATTTTTAGTACGTCAAACCGATTTGGTCGTTGCGGCTGCCAACACGGGGAAAATCGTGAATTTGAAAAAAGGACAATTTATGAGTCCAGAGAGTATGAAACACGCCGTGCAAAAAGTACTCGATTGTCAAAACGAAAATGTCATGGTTACCGACCGAGGAACTATGTTTGGTTACCAAGATATGATTGTTGATTTTAGAGGGATTCCAACCATGCAACAATATGCCACGACTGTATTAGATGTGACCCATTCCTTGCAACAACCCAACCAAATGATTGGTGTGACAGGCGGAAGACCCGATATGATTGAAACGGTTGCTAAGGCAGGAATTGCGGTGGGTGTCGACGGAATTTTTATAGAAACTCATTTTGACCCAGCCAACGCAAAAAGCGATGGTGCCAACATGCTTCACTTAGATTTGTTCGAAGGATTGATGACCCGATTGGTGGCAATCCGACAAACCATTAATTCCTTCTAAAAGTATTATTTTGAAAAATATTTACATTTCTATTCTTAGCATTTTATGCTACTCTGCAGTTGCTTTTTCTCAGGACGCAGTGGCAATACAACCAAAATACACCGCCCATAATAAAGGTAAATTCTTTGTGGCGTGGGGCGGAAATCGCGACAGCTTTTCCAAATCAGACATTACCTTTACCGGTGACAATTATAATTTTACCATTCACAATGTAGAAGCACATGATAAGCCTAAAGGTTGGCACTGTGATTACGTCAATCCTAGCCGGATGACCATTCCACAAACCAATTTTAGGTTGGGTTATTTTTTCAGTGACCACTACAGCGTAAGTATCGGTGTAGATCATATGAAATATGTGATGTATCAAGACAAAGCGGTTAATCTTAATGGTTATTATCCAAATCCTGGAACTTACGGCGAAGTACTGTCGAACAACCAAACGCTATTAACAACAGATTTCTTGACATTTGAACATACGGACGGTTTGAATTATATCAATACAGAAGTGTCTAGGTTTGACGACATTTCTAAACTTTTTAAAATCGGAAACACAGATAAGATTCAAATCAATCTGACAGAAGGAATTGGTACGGGAATATTATATCCGAAGACCAATGCCAAAGTCCTTGGCAAAGAACGCCATGATGATTTTCACGTTTCTGGTTATGGCGTGTCAATGAAAGCAGGTATAAACATTACTGTCTTTAAACACTTTTACGTGCAAGGGGAATTAAAAGGTGGCTACATTAATATGCCAGACATCAGAACTACTTATGATCCTGCGGATCGGGCGTCGCAAGAATTTTTCTTTTTTCAACGCATTATCGCCTTCGGAGGTATCTTTAGAATTTAAGTAAAAATTAGCTTTTGAGAATTACTACATATGATTTTGATTTGTACATTAGCTAATGAATTTTAAATTATAAAAAAATGAAAAAAGTAATGTTGGCAGTAATTGCCTTGGTAGGTTTCGCATTTTCAGGTTTTGCACAAGAAGGAGCTAAGAAAGCGGTTAAGAAAGCAGATGCGGTAGCTAAAGAAGTAAAACAAGATGTTAAAGCCACAAAAGCAGATCCAGGTGCTGCTAAAGCAGTAAAACAAGAAGCAAAAGCTGCTGCAACAAAAGCAGTAGAGTCAAAGGTAGTTTTGAAAAAAGACGGAACTCCAGACAAAAGGTTCAAAGAAGCTAAAGAAGTGAAAGAAGTGGTGTTGAAAAAAGACGGAACACCTGATAAAAGATTCAAAAAATAATAAAAAGTAAAGCCACTCCAAAAGAGTGGCTTTTTTTATTTGTAAAGTGCAGCGCACTATTGATCCATCAAATATATTAAGGATGCCATAGCAGCGGCGCCCAATTCCAATTCTCTTTTGTTGACTGCATCAAACTTATCGTTCGCAGCATGATGATAATCGAAATAACGCTGAGAATCTGTTCGCAAACCCACTTTGATTAAGTGGTTTCCGGTCAATGGGCCAATATCCGTTTCGCTTTCTTCATGTTTAAAACTATGAATCAAATAAGGTTCAAACAACGACTTAAAACCACTTATCTTCGAAAAACTTTCTGGATCTCCTTCAATCGAGAACCCTCGTGGCGAAAATCCCCCAGAGTCACTTTCAAAAGCAAGGATGTGATTTTCGTTGTGAAGTTTTGAAAGTTCTTCATATTTTTTTCCACCCCTTACACCATTTTCTTCGTTCATAAAGAGTACAATACGCAAAGTGTTTTTGGGTTTATAATCAATATTTTTGAAAATATGCGCTACTTCCATACTTTGCACCACACCTGCTCCATCATCTTGCGAACCGTCCGCTAAATCCCATGAATCCAAATGACCACCCACGACCATAATTTGATCTGGATGTTCAGAGCCTTTAATTTCACCAACAACATTATAAGACAAAACATCAGGCAATTGCTGACAGGTTTGCTTAAAATAAAACTTCAATTTGGCATTTTCTTTTAGAAGTTTGCTGAGTAACTCGGCACCATTTGTACTGATTGCTGCGGTTGGAATGTACTTGTCTTTGGGGATATCTCCGTAACCTTGATTGCCTGTGTGTGGAAAATCGTCTAGCCTTGTAGTCATCGACCGGATAATGGTTCCAACAGCGCCGTACTTAGAAGCCTCGCGCGCACCGGCATATCTTTGATCAACCGCTTTGGAATAAGATTCAAAAGTTTCAATATTTTCAGGTTCAAACGACCGATTAAAAAATACTATTTTGCCTTTTATTTTATCTTCGCCTAAATCCGCTAGGTCTTTGATTCCTTTGACTTCAATGACTTCAGCAGTCAATCCGTTCTTAGGTGTTGCTATCGAACTTCCAAGGGCACAAATCGGAACTGCTATTTTTTTTCCGTTATTTAAAATGTAAGCTGATTCTTTTTCGCCACGCACCCAATGTGGTACCATTACTTCCTGCAAATAAACACGGTCTAGGCCCAAGGTTTCCAATTGTGCTTTGGTATATTGAACGCCTTTTTCAGCACCCTCAGAACCTGACAAGCGGGATCCAATTTTATTAGACAGATCATCCAACCAACTATAACATTTTCCTTGGGTTAACGCAGCAGAATAGATTTGCCGTAACATTTTCTCGTCTTGAGATTGAGAATAGGTCACAGTGGCGACTAGTAATATCAGATAGAATAAATGCTTCACGAAATTGCTATAATATTAGAATAATTAATGTCCTCCGCTCACTTTTTGATCAAAATCAATACCTTGACTTTTCAATATTTTACTTACTTTCCAAGCGTAATAAGCTAAATAAACAAAGCAAAGTACACCCACTATATAACTCGAATGAATGGTAGAAATGTCAGCAATATAACCTTGCAACAAACTAATAAATCCACCGCCCATAATCATCATAATCAAGAAACTACTCCCTTGACTCGTATGTTTTCCTAAGCCGCTAATAGCTAACGTAAATATACAAGGCCATAATGTACTACAGAACAAACCAACGCTGGTAAAGGCATACACACTGATCATGCCGTCAGTCGCCATTCCGATCAGCAATGCCAAGATGCCCAATGCCGAAAATATCAAAAGCATTCGCGCTGGATTCCCTTTACTCGCCATATCCGCAATAATCAAAACGAGGATGACAAGTGCATAAACATAAAACGGCGTCAAGTCGTGTTTAGCGATGGCATTGACCAATAAGAAAACACCAAACGCCAAATACGGGGCAATAAATCGCAATATCTTTTGTCTATTCATATTGTCTGTAAACGCTTCAACCGCGCCGGTCCAACGACCAATCATCAAACTAGCCCAATAAAGGGAAATATAAGGTGCAATGTCTTTAGTCAAAAAGCCTAGATTCTTTTCCATATAGGCAGGCAGATTACTTGCCGTCGATACTTCAACGCCTACATACACAAAAATACCAATCATGCCTAACACCAATTGCGGATATTGCAACGCAGAATTTCGACTGGAAGCTGCTTCACTTTCCGACTCCACAATAGCTTGTGGTTTATCAGGCAAGGAGGAAAACTTGAGCAGAATTGCAACCACCAAAAACGCCAATCCCAAAATCAAATAAGGAATTTTTACGCTCTCAATACTCATATCTGTATTGCTAGAAGTTGCCGATCCAAAAATGGCAAAACTAACAATCAATGGTCCAATGGTTGTTCCTAAATTATTGATACCACCTGCCAAAGTCAATCGCTGAGAACCCGTCGTAATCGGACCCAAAGCAATCGCCAATGGATTGGCCACGGTTTGCTGCAAAGAAAATCCTAAGGCAACGGTAAATAAACCGCAAAGCATTAAGGTAAATGACCCGGTATTAGCCGCAGGATAGAACAACAAAGTTCCCAAGGCAGAAATTCCCAATCCCAATGCTAGTGAATTTTTATAGCCAATTCGGTTGATCAAATCGCCTTTGGTGAGATAGGAAATCATTAAGTAAATTAGAGATCCAACGGTATAAGCGATGTAAAATGCCAAGGAAACCAATTGACTTTGAACTTGTGTCAAATCAAATGCTTTTCTAAACACTGGAATTAGAATATCATTACTGGCTGCAACAAATCCCCAAAAAAAGAAGACGGTTGCCAATGGAACAAACTGTGCCCAGTTGGTTTTTAAATTTTGTGTACTCATAGTTAAATTTGGTTTGGTTAGTTAATGGGCTGAAAGCTGATTGCGGTTCCTCCTCCAGGAGCTAAATGTAATTTAATTTTTGATTTATTGGTCACTTTAATTGTTTTTATCGCGTATGATTTTGGGTTCATATTCCAGGAGGCATCCTTTCCGTCCTCATAAATAGTGGCTTGGTATTTTTTTCCAGCGGTAAGAAAATCACATTTAATCTCCGTATTTCTAGCATTCTCGTCGGTAATAGATCCTAAGAACCAACTTTCTTTTCCTTTTGTTTTTCTGGCAATTGTAACATAATCTCCAGGTTCTGCTTCGAGATACTTGCTGTCTTGCCAATCGACCGAAACGTCTTTGATGAATTGAAATGCATCAGGATATTTCTCATAATTTTCCGGTAAATCCGCCGCCATTTGCAATGGAGAATACATCGTCACATATAAGGCCAATTGTTTGGCTAAAGTCGTATGCACTTGTGCTGTTTTGGTTTTATCATACGCACTCATTTTGATTTCGAAGATTCCGGGTGTATAATCCATCGGGCCACCAAGTAATCTGGTGAAGGGTAAAATGGTTTCGTGCATCGGTGGATTTCCAATACTCCAGGCGTTGAATTCGTTGCCTCGCGCCGCTTCTGCACAAATATAATTCGGATAGGTTCTGCTATAACCTGTTGGACGTGAACTCTCGTGCGAGTTGACCATCAATTGATAATCTGCTGCTCGTCGTGCGACAAAATTGAAGTGATTCACCATCGATTGGCCGTCGTGAAATTCGCCTCTTGGAATAATCCATCCCACATAACCAGTCTTCACTGCAGGATAACCATATTCTTTCATCAAGTTGAAAGCGCGATCCAAATGTCTTTCATAATTAGATACAGAAGCGGAAGTTTCATGATGCATAATCATTTTAATTCCTTTTGATTTTGCGTAATCATTAACTGCCTTCAAATTAAAATCCGGATAAGGCGTCACAAAATCAAATACTTCTTCTTTACGGTCGCCAAACCACTCTTCCCAACCGACATTCCATCCTTCTACCAATAAGCCATCGAAACCGTTCTTTGCCGCAAAATCAATATACTTTTTGGTGTTCTCTGTGGTTGCACCGTGTTTTCCTGTGGGTTTCAAAGCATCTTCAGGTTTGTTCTGCGCATTTTGAGAACCAGCATAATCCCAAGTCGATTTTCCAACGTGCATTTCCCACCAAATACCAACATATTTCATCGGTTTGATCCAAGAGGTATCGTCAATTTTGGAAGGTTCATTCAAATTCAAAATCATCTTGGATCCAACAATATCTCGGGCATCATCACTCACCATAATCGTTCTCCATGGCGACACACAGGGCGTTCTCAAATTAGCCTTGTCTCCCACGGCATTAGGAACCAAATGTGATCTCAATGAAAATTTCGCCACATCAACATCCAAATGCATCAAGGGATAATTAACGACCGCGGCTTCAAAAATATTGAGATAAATGTTGTCTTTCGATTTCATCATCAATGGCGCTTGTACGATAAATTGGCCAGCAATGGATTTCATTCCGATGCCATTATTCAAATCCACTTTCTTGGTGTCAATTTCGGAGAACAGCGATTCTTGGTAAATATATTCGTTGCTATCAAAATCGCCAGGCAACCAAAATACTTTGTGATTATCGGTTAAATTAAACTCGCTAACTTCTTCTGCGATAGTAAAATAATTCAAATCCTTTTGCAATGGAAAATCATATCTGAATGCTACACCTTCATCAAATACTCGGAAAATAATATTGATTTTTCGACCCGTTCCCATTTGAGAAAGTGCGATAATCAATTCATTATAATGATTTACTATATTCGATTGTTCTCCCAAAACAGGTTGCCAAGTTTCGTTAAAGGTTGACGATTTGGAATCTTCTAATTTGAAGTGCGATGCCAAATCGGCGCCATTCTTCAATGTAATTCCTAAGTAACTTTGATTGATAATTGGCTTACTTTTATAGGAAACAGAATAGGTAGGTTTTCCTTTTTCGGCGAAGCCAAAAGTAAGGGTAATTTGCTTTGATGGCGATTGAACAGATTGCGCATGAGCAGCGCTTAGCAGTAATAAGACAACAAAAGAAAAGAGAGATTTCATGTCAAAAAATTTGACTAAAGATAACAACTTTTACAAAAGAAAAAATCCTACCCAGTAAAAACTAAATAGGATTTTTAAAATTTTATTATTGTTGACTATTTGCCGTCTACATAGTCTTGCAAATACTCGAATCGTTTGGTTAGTTTGCCGTTTTCTGTCATTTTTGATCGTTGCAAGATGCCGTCTTTATCTCCATTAAAAAAAGCGGGGATCACATATTTCATAAACATTTCACCAAATCCTTCGCTGGCATCTTTGGGTAATTCGCAAGGCAAATTGTCGACGGACATCACCACGATCGCACCAGGATGCGTATACGGAACTTCCTTATTTTCTGAAGGCAAATAACCAAAAAACGGATCAGCAATCGTTGATGCTTTTACCGTGCATGCAATGGGACCATCGACGTCGCAGGAAATATCAGCCACTACTTTTATTTTACAATCAACCGATTGCAGCATCGCTTGCGACAAAATTTCTGGACCATCATTTCCATAAAAATGTCCAGCCATGAAGATATCCGAAACTTTGGAAAAACGTTCGAAGTTAGAAGTGTATGCTGTTGGATTTGCGTAGAAGTCTTCTTTGGTTGCAGCTTGTCCATCTTTGCGTTGATAGTAATCAATCACATCAATCTGCGTATAAACCGGTTCTGAATAATTCTTAGTAAGGTAATTCTCGATCGAAACTTCCTTAATTTTCATGTCGTCGAGGATTTCTTTCGCACCCATGGCAACTTTTCCGTGACCTGTGAGTACTATTTTTATTGGCGGTAACACCTGACGTCTTAATCTTGCAACCAAATCTTCTTTGCTAGAAAGCGTTTCTGCTTTTGGAATGGAAAACAATTCGAACTTGATGCCAAAGGCGCGTAAACCGTTGTAAGCACCAACGATTCCAGCGTATCTTCCAAAGCCAATGAGTCTTTTGTAATGCGCATCCACAATCGTCTCATGATCATAAAGATCTATTTTCTTGGCAATAATGGCTTGCAATAATTTTCGATTGTGCGTTTGCTTCTTTAAAGTATGCGAAAAGAAAAAGTACTTTTTGTTTGGAATCAAAGCGTCAATAGGTACTTCTTTAACACCAAAAAGCACTTCACAGTCGGTCATATCGTCGGCAACTTCAATGCCTTGCGCTCGGTATTCATCATCTGAAAATACCCTAATATCTGAACGTTCTACTTTAATTTGCACTTCAGGATGCGCCTTTTTCATGCGCCCCAATTCCTCAGGTGTGAATACAACTCTGCGGTCAGGTGGATTTTTTCTTTCTTTTATAATTCCGAATTTCATAGACTTGGGACTTTTTTAACGGCATCAAATGTAATCCATAACTACAACGTTTTCAAAACTTTTTTTCTTAAAAAAATAGGGGATTCTCAAAACCTAAAAAATGGTTAATAAAATGTTCATAAACCAAAAAATACGTCAGAATTCTCGTAGATTTGTTTCTCTATATTTGCTCATCAAGCAATTTAATATGAAGTCAACAAAATTTTTCTACTATATATTTCTCATCGGTATTATTGTTCTAATGATTACTTGCACCCGACAAGAGCGCAGCGAATCAGAGGAAATTGGCGTAAATGAAAAAGGTTTACCGACGATGATTCCTTCCAAAGTGCCCTATTCAAAATTGGAAAATTTTTATCTCTCTAGTAAAAAAGCGTCGGTAGAAAAGTACTGCGGTAAATATTGGAGCAACGAAAACAACAACTTGAGTTTTCTAGTAGCCAAAGATGGTCAAATTATTTACGAAAGATATCAAGGCATTGGCAACAGAGAACAAGACATTGCCATCACACAAAATACCCCGATGCATATCGCTTCTGTAAGTAAAGTACTGACTGCGACTGCGACCTTACTTTTAGTCAATCAAAACAAAATTGGACTAGATCAGAAAGTAAATACCATTTTAGATAATTTTCCTTTTCCAGAAATTACCGTTCGTACGTTATTAGATCACCGAAGTGGGCTCCGCAATTACGCCTACTTTACAGAAGACAAAGGAGTTTGGGACAGACATAAAACCTTGACCAATCAGGATATTTTGAATCTTTTTGTTGAAAAGAACATCCAATTGGAATCGACGACAGATACGCGATTTGCGTATTGCAATACCAATTACGCCGTATTGGCTTCTATTATTGAAAAGGTAACAGAAATGTCCTATCCGCAGGCAATGAAGGAAATGATTTTCACGCCACTGGGAATGAATGACACTTACGTTTTTGAATACGACAAACATTTAGAAACGGCGATGCCTTCCTATAAAGCAAGTAATATGCGTTTGGCGTATGACTATTTGGATGCCGTTTATGGAGATAAAAATATCTATTCAACGCCAAGAGATTTGCTCAAATTTGACATGGCACGCAGAGCACCGACGTTTTTAAAGAAAAAACTCCGTGACCAAATATATGTAGGCTACAGCAATGAGCATAAAGGCACTAAAAATTATGGCCTTGGAATGCGCATGGTGGAATGGGAAACTGGACAGAAATTCTTTTTCCACAATGGCTGGTGGCACGGTAATACTTCTTCCTACATTACTTTGATGAAAGAAGGCGTAACGATTATTGCGCTTTCCAATAAATTCAACAAAAATATCTATGCGATGCGGAAGTTGGCGCCGGTATTTGGGGATTATCCTTTTGACTTTGGGGATGAGGACTAGATTAATTACGAATTAAGAATTACGAATTTAGAGTGGAGAATGCAGTCGAACTGAGCGAAGCTAATTACGAATTTTTGATTTATAGTAAATTAAGAATCCTTCAATAAACTTCTTCCTGGTTATTACAGTGTTTGCGATTTGCTTTTTTTCGAAGTCGTTCCCTCACAACTAATGCTCTAGCCCTGATAGTAGCGGTATCCTTTTGCGGCGGCGTTCGACGCAAAAGATTTAGCGAATAGCAGGTTCACGCTCCTAAAAATATTTAACGCTTCCGTAATTAAAACTACCAACACTTTATCGCTATATTTGCACCTGATTATTAATTCGTAATTCGTAATTAAAAAGGGGTCGACTGGTTTTGACAGCAAGTCGAATTGAACAGTAAGCACGTCGAGAACGGAGACAAATCTCGTAAATCCATGTCTCAAAACTTTACACGGCGAAGGAAACTACGCTCTTGCTGCATAATCTGAATTAAAGTAAGATTAGCCAC
>CANHEA010000025.1 GCA_947459635.1 Flavobacteriaceae bacterium
ATAAGCGCTGAAAGCATATAAGCGCGAAACCCACCACAAGATGAGATTTCTTTTAAGGGTCGTGGAAGATGACCACGTTGATAGGCTATAGATGTAAAGGCAGTAATGTCATAGTCGAGTAGTACTAATAACCCGTAAGCTTATGTACGCTTTTCCTGCCCTTCGGGGCAGGAAGAAACTTTCTAAATAAAATATATTCTTTATCTCAGTATGTTAAGATATTATTCAATTACGAATTCTTTAATTACGAATTACGAATTGAAAGTTGCCCAAAGCAACTAACGACTTAAGGTGGTTATTGCGGCGGGGCTCACCTCTTCCCATCCCGAACAGAGAAGTTAAGCCCGCCTGCGCAGATGGTACTGCAATTTGTGGGAGAGTATGTCGTCGCCTTTTTAAGAAAAACCCTGTTCTAACGAACGGGGTTTTTTGTTTTCTGTTCAAAATTGAATATTCGTTGTTCAATATTCAACATTCAAAAAAAAGGTTGAACAGATGATTAACGAACAACGAATGTTGAAGTTTTGTCAAAGTCTAAAACAAAACGAATCTTCCAGGCAATGACGTTAAGGCACAAAGAGTAGGAGTAGGAAAGTTGTAGGCTTGAAGATTTTTACTACTTTTATAAACATAAAATAAATTGCCATGAAAAAATACTACTTCACTATAACCTCCATCTTATTTTTTGGATTACTCTCTTGTTCTAACGAAGAAACCAAAACGCAAAACCAAGAAGCTTTGCGACCAACGGTTCCAAGCCAACCAAATACCGTCACTGATATAGATGGTAATGTATATAGGATTGTAACAATAGGCAACCAAAGTTGGACAAAAACCAATTTAAACGTAAGTCACTACAGAAATGGAGACCCCATTCCGCAAGTGACCGACACAGCAGAATGGGCAAATTTGACGACTGGTGCTTGGTGTTATTATAATAATGGTCAAGTGAATGGTCCTATTTATGGTAAATTATATAATTGGTATGCGGTCAATGATCCCCGTGGTTTAGCACCAATAGGCTGGCATGTTCCGAGTTACGTCGAATGGAATGCTCTATCCACATTTCTTGGTGGAATTTTTGTTGCAAATAAGATGAAAGCTACCACAGGATGGACTTCTTATATCGGAATAATTAATACCAATACTAGTGGTTTTACAGGTCTTCCAGGAGGGTTGCGCAGCGGATCTTCATACGACTACAACCTTCTCACCAATGGTTCCTGGTGGAGTTCGTCAGAGAAAGATACATCATTCTCTTGGGGTGTAGGTCTCGACTATGATCATAGTAGTTTCAATAGTGGCTACGGTAATAAAAAGATAGGTTTTTCTGTCCGTTGTATCAAAGATTAATTTTAGTTTTGTGTCTCGCGTGAGGGATAGCAGCGGAAATCCTTTGTTGCCGTTGTTTACTTCGTCAGTTCACCAAAAGGCCCGGGTGGCAACAAAGATTGCAGCGCATAGCCCGACGGCTCGCGAGAAATTCATGAATTGGTATATTGTTCATGAGCCGGCACGCCCAAAAAACCTTACTTCAAAATACCAGCGACGCTTTGAACGGTCGTTAGATGATACCCTGATTTCGCTTTTTCAAAAATGCTTTTCGCCCAGATTTTTCCATGAGGTGTTTTGACCATTTCTTTGTAGAGCGTTTGTAACGAACCAGTTCTGCTGGTGGCAATCATAAACGCTTCGATGGCGGGATACGCAGGTTGGTATTGGTGCTTAATGGCGATGACAAACCATTGGCGTTTGATGACGAAATTGCCTTTGTCAGAGAAATGAAATTCGGCATCCAAATCAGTCATTTCCATGGTAGTGATATCTTCGGGAAGATGATCAATAAAGTATTGTTTTTCGTTGGTGGATTTGATGATGTTACTCAAACCTTTGATTCCTGTTTTGCGCCAGTTGGCTTGAATGCTATCGATGGTGTTGAAATCGTTGGAAATCGGAACGATAATATTGGATGGAATTCCAGGTTGGTAAATCCATTCGTCGAGTTTGATTTTGTCTGCTAGAGCTGTATCATTTTTCAATACGTTTTTTTTGAAATACTTTACAAAGTCTTCCGTGGTTATTGATTGAAATGCGTGTGCGTTGAAATAGTCTTTTAGGAAAGCATCCATTTTATCGCGACCGACTGTGGCTTCGATGGTTTGTAACAGCGCGTAGCCTTTTTCATAAGGGATATCACTCAAACCATCATCGGGGTTTCTTCCAGTTGTATTGACTTTAAGTCTGGTGTCTGGATTCGTTTTTCCGTACTCTTCGATGTTTTGACTTAGTACTTTTCTGCTGAATACGTCTTGCATTTTGGCTTCATTAACTCCAAATACGGCTTCGCCAATGCGATGTTCTACGTAAGTGGTGAAGCCTTCGTTGAGCCAAATATCATCCCAAGTCGCGTTGGTCACTAAGTTGCCACTCCAACTGTGACCCAATTCGTGCGCCAGCAAACTCGTCAAGGAACGATCGCCTGCCAATACGCCCGGTGTCAAGAAAGTTAAGTTGGGGTTTTCCATGCCGCCATAAGGGAAACTTGGTGGTAGCACCAATACATCGTAACGTCCCCAGCGATATGGACCGTAGAGTTTTTCGGCTACTTGAACCATTTTTCCTAATTCGGCAAATTCCCATTGGGCTTTGTCGATTTGTGAAGGCTCAGCGTAAACGCCTGTTCGGTTATCGATAGATTTGAATTGTAAATCACCCACGGCAATCGCCATTAGGTATGACGGAATGGGTTTGTCTTGTTTGAAGGTGTAAATTCCTGTAGTGTTTTTTTGTTGCGGATTGGTGGCGCTCATGACGGCCATCAAATCTTTTGGAACGGTAACTGTAGCGTTGTAGGTGAAACGAATTCCAGGAGAATCTTGACACGGAATCCAGGTTCGTGACCAAATACTTTCCCCTTGGGAAAATAAGAACGGTTTCTTTTTGTCGGCGGTTTGTGCGGGTTTGAGCCATTGTAAAGCCACCGCGTTTTTGGTTGTGTTGTAATAGATATTGACTTTCGTCGTGTTGGGTTCAATCTGAATATGAAGGGGTTTTCCGTGGAATTCCACTTCGTTTCCTAAGCTAAATTTCGCTTCTTTCTCCTCATCGCCAAGCGTTACTTTGGTAATGTTGAGTGTGTTTTCATCGAAGATAATTTCTTTTCCTTTGGAGGTGTTTTCAATGGTCCACATTGCTTTGCCGGAAATAGACTGCGATTCGAAATCAACGTTTATATCTAAATCCAAATGTTTAGCTACGGCATCATTGGGTTTGGAGAAAGAATGTTCATCTTTAACGAATTGATGTGCTGCAACAACTTCCTTCTTTTGGCAAGACAAAATGGTTGATAAGAAACAAAGAGTAATTAGCTTTTTCATGAAGTGGTATTTATACTGTAAATTAAATAAAAAATTCCCGTTCTGAAGTATCACAACGGGAATTTGTATTTTTATAATGATGCCTTTGCTTGTGCTCGAGTAAATTAGGCTAACATCGTGACTGGATTTTCCAAATACTGTCTTAGTGTTTGAAGGAATTGCGCGCCAGTAGCACCATCAACTGTTCGATGATCACAAGCTAAAGTGACTTTCATAGTGTTTCCTACTACAATTTGTCCGTTTCTTACGACAGGTTTTTCTTCAATCGCACCAACCGATAAAATTGCAGAGTTCGGTTGATTGATTATAGACGTGAATTCTGAAATACCAAACATACCCAGATTAGAAACCGTAAAAGTACTGCCTTCCATTTCTGCAGGTTGTAATTTTTTCGATTTGGCTCTTCCGGCTACGTCTTTCACGCTATTTCCTATTTGAGATAAACTCATTTGATCTGTAAATCGCAATACAGGAACTACTAGTCCGTCTTCTACAGCTACGGCTACGCCTACATTTACATGGTGATTGATCAGAATAGCATCTTCTCTCCATTGTGAATTTACTTTTGGGTGTTTTTTCAACGCCATTGCGCACGCCTTGATGACCATATCGTTGAAAGAAACTTTGGTATCTGGAATTGTATTGATTGTCGCTCTTGATTTCATCGCCTCATCCATCGCCACTTCAATAGTCAAATAGAAATGTGGTGCAGTGAAAATAGATTCAGACAAACGTTTCGCAATGATTTTACGCATTTGCGAATTTTTGATTTCTTCTGTTAGGGTTTCTCCTGCAGGAACGAACGGTCTTACCGCAGGAGCACTCAGTTCTTGAGCTGGTGCTGATTGCGTTTGCGGTGCGCTTGCAGCACTTGAAGGCGTGTAGTTTTCGATATCGCTTTTAACGATACGTCCGTTTTCGCCGGAACCTTTCACTTGCGCGATATTGATTCCTTTTTCTTCCGCTATTTTTTTCGCTAATGGCGATATGAAGATTCTTCTACCATCGGAAACAACTTGAATTGCTTCTTCCGTTTTTTCAGCAATAGTTTCGGTTTTAGCTGCTTCTTTACTTGGGGCTGCAGTAGAACTGCCTTTTCTATAATTTTCGGCAATGCCTGTAATGTCTGTTCCCGCAGGTCCAATAATGGCAAGTACGCTATCGACAGGTGCAGTTTCACCTTCGTTAACGCCGATGAACAATAATGTTCCAGCGTTGAACGATTCGAATTCCATAGTAGCTTTATCCGTTTCAATTTCAGCTAAAATATCGCCTTCAGAAACTTTGTCTCCAATTTTTTTCAACCAAGAAGCCACTGTTCCATCAGTCATGGTGTCGCTTAATCGAGGCATGGTTACCACTACAACTCCTTTTGGAAGTGATGTAGTTGCTGGTGCACTTTCTGTTGATATAGCAACAGCTTCCACTTTATCTTCTGCGATTGTAGCTGATGGTACTGCCGTTTGTTTCGCTGCGTTTAATAAAGGTGCGATGTCTTCTCCAGCCGTTCCTATGATGGCTAAAAGTGCATCCACTGGGGCGGTTTCGCCTTCATTAATGCCAATATGTAAAAGGGTTCCGGAATTGAAAGATTCAAATTCCATCGTTGCTTTGTCTGTTTCAATTTCCGCTAGGATATCTCCTTCGCTAATCTTATCTCCCACTTTCTTAAGCCATTTTGCTACAACACCTTCGGTCATAGTATCACTCAAGCGTGGCATCGTGATAATTTTTGCCATATCGATTATAGTTTATGGGGAATAAATGGGTAGTTTTTTTCTTCGTAAACAACGTCATACAGTTGTTGTACTTCTGGAAATGGTGATTCTTCTGCGAAAGTAGCGCATTCTTCTACCAAGTCTTTTACTCGTTCGTCGATGGCTTCAATTTCGGCATCGGTAGCATATTTCTGATCTTTGATGACGTCTAATACTTGTGTAATTGGATCGATTTTTTTGTATTCTTCGACTTCTTCTTTAGAACGATATAATTGTGCATCAGACATCGAGTGACCTCTGTAGCGATACGTTTTCATTTCTAAGAAAGTGGGTCCATCGCCACGTCGTGCTCTATCGATAGCCTCATGCATAGCTTCCGCAACCTTCACAGGATTCATTCCGTCTACTGGTCCACATGGCATTTCATAACCTAAACCAAGTTTCCAAATATCAGTGTGATTTGCGGTTCTTTCAACGGAAGTTCCCATGGCATATCCATTGTTTTCTACAATAAATACAACAGGAAGTTTCCATAGCATCGCCATGTTGAAGGCTTCGTGCAAAGATCCTTGACGCGCAGCTCCGTCTCCAAAATAGGTTAATGTAACTCCGCCAGTATTGAAATATTTATCGGCAAAAGCAATTCCAGCACCAACCGGAATTTGGGCTCCGACAATACCGTGACCTCCGTAAAAACCTTTTTCTTTAGAAAAGATATGCATCGAACCTCCCATTCCTTTGGACGTTCCAGTTACTTTTCCAAGGAGTTCCGCCATAACTGCTTTTGGATCAACGCCCATACCAATTGGTTGAACGTGATTTCTGTAGGCAGTAATCATTTTATCTTTTGATAAATCCATGGCGTGCAAAGCACCAGCAAGTACAGCTTCCTGTCCGTTATATAAGTGAAGAAATCCTCTTACTTTTTGTTGAATATAAAGAGCGGCTAGTTTGTCTTCAAATTTTCTCCAAAGTAGCATGTCTTCATACCACTTCAAGTAAACTTCTTTTGTAACTTCTTTCATTAGGCTAATTTTCTTTTGTGTCTATTATAATTAACTAGAGCGCAAAATAGTTTCCTCACACAGATTTGCGAAAGGCAAAAGTAAAACATTCCTTGTTAGAACTAAAATTTAAAAGCGGAATTTTTAGGAATCTACAAGAAGTTTTTATCGAAGCTAAATGGAAGTAAATTTTTGAGTGAATCTGATTTGTAAATCGCTCCAATTTCGCCCATAAAATAAATTTCAATAGGCTCATCTTGCTTAAATTCATATTCTGCAATAGACTGTCGACAAGCGCCACATGGAGGTATTGGAGACGTTGTTTGATTCGTGTCTGATGCTGCTGTAATGGCCATTCTGACAATCTTGGAGTCTGGGTAGATGGCGCCGGCTTGAAAAATAGCGACACGCTCTGCGCATAAACCCGACGGATACGCTGCATTTTCTTGATTGGAACCCAAAACGACTTTTCCATTATCCAAGAGGATAGCGGCTCCTACGCGGAACTTCGAGTAGGGAGCGTATGCTTTTTTTCTAATTGCAATAGCTTGTTCCATCAAATCTCTAACTGATTCAGGTAATTCAGAAAGATTTTCGAAGACCGATAATTGGGTAGACATTGAAATATTTTTCATATGGTATAAGGGAAAAAAAATCCAAATTTCTTAAAGTTGAAATTTGGATTTTTAATTGATATTATTTGATTTCTAGAATTCATCATATTTATCTCCGAAGGCAAAGCTTAGGGAGAATCGTAACGTATTTTCTAGTGGATTTTTAACTCTTGATGCGGAGAATAAATAGGAAACATCAACTTTAATAATGTTGTACTTAAATCCAGCACCTAACGAATAGAATCGTCTTCCTCCTTTGTCCGGATGCTCATGAAAATATCCCAAACGAAAAGCAAAAGAATCTTGATAATTATACTCTGTTCCTAATGAATAGGTTACTTCTTTTAATTCCTCGCTCATTCCTCCAGGAGCATCATTGAATGATTTAAAAATACCAGAAACCCACCCGATTTTGTTATACTCAATATCAGCTTCTGCTACGCCATTTGTTTCTCCAGTTTGGTCATAAACTCCGTCGCCATTTAAGTCAATTGGTTTCGGCTCTATTGGAGTTGGAACTAATAATTTACTAATTTCAGCATTTAAACTTACTTTATTGTAATCATCTAAAATAAAATCGAATCCTGCCCCTAATTTCATATTCGCAGGAAGGAAGTTTGCACCTTCGTCACCGACTGACTTATCATAATTGATTTTTGGACCTAAATTTTGGAAATTAAAACCCCAACGCAATTTTCCGTTAAAGCTATTGAATGCCATTTCTTCTGATTGGTGAAAAGCAGACACGTCAAATGCAAAGGAATTTGCTGCTGATGAACTTTGTCCCGCGGTCGGGATTCTTAAATTAGAGCGAATAAATCTCCCGCCAACAGACATCGAAAAATAATCACTAAGCTTCATTGCGAAGGCTAAGTCAAGCGCATATTCTGCTGGTTTAACTACAACAGCTGGATCGTCTACATTTTCTCTTAATTCGATTTCTCCTAAACTGAAGTATCTGATGCTTCCTGAAAATGCCTGACGTTCGTTAAATTTATTAAAGTAGGATATTTGAGATAGTGAAATATCGTTTACTAATTCTACCAGATAAGGTGTGTAACCTACTGAAAAGCCTTGTCGATCAGTTGAAAAAGCATATTTTGAAGGATTCCATTGTTGCGAATATACGTCTGGGGAAGTAGCTACACCATTGTCACCCATACCTGCCGAACGAGCATCGCCTGCCACCAAAAGAAATGGAACTCCTGTAGTGATTACTCTTTCTTGAGCATTGATGAAATAAAGTGTGGTAAAGAAAGCAATTATTAGAAATTTATTTTTCATCCTCAATTTTTAAAAAGTTTACAAATATAGTATTTTATTAAAGTATTACAAGTTTCTCGTACTTTTCTGTTTTTGAATTGCTCAAAGTAGATTTTACAGTAAGTTTATAGATATAAACCCCTTTTCCAATCTTATCGCCAAAGTCGTCTTTTCCGTCCCAGGATATTTCTCTGCAAATTGTTTCCGCGCTAGATACGGTTTGGTTTTTTGTCCAAACTAGTTTTCCAGTTATGGTCATCACTTGCACTTGCACTTCAAGAGTTTCGAAAGGTTTGTTATGTGAAAACCAGAATTGCGTATAATTTACAAAAGGATTTGGATAATTTAGCACGTTGGAAATAGAAATGGATTCGTCGCTAAGCACCATAAACTGAATTTCAGCAGTCACTAGGTTGTTATATACATCCCAGGCTTTGAAGCTGATCGTATGCAATCCCTTAGACAGATTTCGAAAAGGAAATTTAAGTTTACCTTGTTTATAGTTATCTAATTCGGTTTCATAATAGTCGTTTAATTTGTAAGGTGCACTTTCATTTCCATCAAGAATGGCAACGATATCATGTCCAATTCCACTAGCAGTATTGATGCCATTTTCATCTTCCAAATAAGCTAAGAACAAAGGAGATTCATTGGTTATGCCACCAGAAACGAAAGTTTTATCATTCATGAATAATTTGACTTTTGGCGGTGTGTTATCGGCAACCGCATTTTCATTGATACCGCCGATTTTAATTGTAGTGTTGACTCCAGATTTGTCAAAAAGTGTTTGCGTTCTTTTGGCATAAAAACTAATTCTACCATTGCCAAGTGGGATTGCAATATCTCTTGGCACAACAAATCCAAATTCAAATTTACCGTCGTTTATTGTTGCATTTCCTCTGAATATTGTTTCTCCTAATACATCAAAATTAATTGGTGGACTGTTGTTGTCATTATTTAAAGTGGTTCGTGTAATTTTTTTGTCAAATATTTGAACGGATAATTCTCCATCATAAGCAGGTAATGGATTGTTGTTTTCATCGGTTACTTCCCCTGTTAGTTTTACATAAGATAGTGATTTAAAATCGTCAATCGCACCGGTCACAGGCACATCATTTACTTTTGTAAGACTTACTTTGGGTTTTGCAATTGCCAATTGGAGCGCTGGGTCACCGAGATAAAATACAACGTCTGTTCGAGGTGTAAATTCATTTTTGGCCAATCGCAACGCTTCTGCTATTGGAACATATTCATTGGAATCATAGGAAAATAGATACTTAGCCAAGATATTATTGAAATTCTCTCCAGTTGATTGATATATTTCTCTGACCGTTGTAATCATTGAAATAGCGCCTCCTTTTGGGTTCCAATAAGTATACTCCCCGGCGGTTGGCCTAAACGGATTGTCAAATCTTGAAAACTCACAGGTAATTGTTATAAAAAGTGGATACCTGTATTGATTGCGCAGATTTTGTCCGTCTGCTTTTTCCCAGATACGCTCCTGCGATAATCCATCTTCTCCGCCATGTCCAAGGTAATTGAGTACCAAGGCACCTTTTTCAAAAAAGTCAAAAAGATCTTTACGAGCTTTTGGATACCGACTTCCACCAGCACTGGTTTCTTGAACATAGGAATCCAAAAGAATTTTCTCGTAATTTAGAAAAGGTTTTTCTGCTACAATAGTTTCTGCTAGTGAATTGATATTCGATTGAAGACTAAGATCACTTTCTTTATCTGTGTCATCAGCAACTACCACGATATTATTACGCCAATTGCCATATGATTTGACATCGTGATAATCAATAACTTTATTGACTAACTCATCTGCTTGCGTTGTTGTGCTAGCAATCATTCGCCCGACTGCAATGTCAACTAGCCCAGCTTTTTGAGGATAGCTGACGTCTAAGTTACCTTCATTAGAATCCATGAGAACAAAATAATCATCAGATGCAAATGAACTCGGATCCACGGTTAGGCTGTTTAATGCATGGTATATTGGGACAATATTGGACGCAATCGAAATTCTGTTCTTAAAATCGAATGAAGCATCACCAAATAGATTAACATATTTCACTTTTTTATCATCAGCAGACGCATTAAAGTAAACGTATTTGATAAAGTTACGAATAGCGCCAATATCTTGCTTTCCTGAACCAAACTCTTGATAAATGTCTTCAAGAAGAACGACTTTGACGTTTAATTGAGAATAAGATCTGTGGAAATTTGCTAGTTTTTCGGCTTGAGCTCGCAAAAAGGCGGGCGTAATGATGAGATAGTCGACGTCTTGAAATTGCCCTTGTCCATTCAAAAAGATATTACCCTTTAGATTTTGATTCGTAACTTTTGATCTGCCTTCCGTTAGTGGTTGATAGTAATCGGATTCGTCCAATGCAATAAATTTCTCCACACTTCCAAAATTTGTTTTGAAAGAAAAGACAGATTGATTTTCGTTGGACACCTGGGTTACGTTATAAATATCGGTTATATCCCAAACTTGTTTTACAGATGTTGCATTTCCAATTTGAAATTCACCAATTTGAGTACTTGTGCTCGAGAGCGCATACTGAAAAGCAAATTGCTTTCCGTAACCAATAAGATTTCGCTTTGATTTTAGAGAAATATAATCTAAATATCCTTTCGAATCGGGTACGCCGCCATTGTTGTATTTCAAAGATATTTTTATGTCTTCCACGGCCGGAATTGTAACGTTCAGTATTGCAGCATCTGCTTTTACAGAAGACCCAATGGGTGTAAATATCATGTTTCCAGCGAGTGCGTCGTTTGCTTTAACCTCCATCGAAGAGCCAATGATAGAGACGGCAGCTGCATAAATATACAAATTTACAGGAGTAGAAGTTACAATATTTGGAATTTTGAATTGAAAATTCTGTTGATCAACAAAATCAAATTCTTCCCCAAACCATCGTCTTCCCAATCGAACGATATTTACTTTATCGACTTCATAGTATTGCGTGTCGTCAAATTGAGTCACTAATACGTCTGTAGGTGCAGTTGGTTGTTGCATCGGAAGTATTCTTTTTCCATCATTGCCTTGCACGTTAATGTAATAATAGGATTTAGAATCATATAAGTTGTTGGTGGTTTGACTTTCATCATTCCATTGATCGACACCTTCGCCATAGAAAAGGATGTAGTCGGAATTATCAAAAACACCATCATTTTCGCCAATAACTTGAATCGCATTTTCCCTTAAGTCTGCAGGATAATCTTCGCTATTTTTTAAGGGAATCATTCTGCCTCCATTACCGTAAATCTTGATTTTTCTCGGATCAACACCGTTCATGTTTATACCTAGGCTGCTCAAGAAATTGCTATTAATTTTGTAAACGCCAGATTTTGTGAGGTAGAATCGGTACCAATCACCCGTCGATAAAACAGAATTTGAAAGTGTACTAAATTCACTATTAGGAGCAGTAATCCTATTTGAACTAGTGCTTAAAGTGTAAGAAAAAGACGTAATTTTTTTTACTGTATTCCCTGTTTTTACAATTGGGGATAACAATATCGAAACATATAAATCGTTCTTTGATTTAAGATTTTGAGCTACTGCATTTGGTGCATTTGGAATCGAAGAAAGTGCTAAATCTCCCAATTCATTTTCGGTTATCTCTTCGTAAACAATATTAGAAATTTGTAGCGACTTTTCGTTGATCTCACTTGCAATTGGAGTTTGAAAAACGAAGTAGATACGATTTGTACTACTATCGTATTGAAAATGGTTGGGGTCAAATTGAGGGACCTTGAGTTTTTGATCTCCTATATTCAGTGGAGATTTAGGAGTCCATTTTATCGCTATATCGCCTTTTGTTTGTCCAAAGGAATACAAGCAAATAAAAAACAGTAAATATGTTGCAATTTTTTTCATTGATGGTACAAACGTATTTTAACGGTAATTATTACGAAAGCCGTAAAATTAATTTTTTTAATAGTTTTCTGGATACTATTTAGAATATTTTTACGTTTTGTTGAGGTTGAACGGTATTTCAAAAAAAAAAATTAAATAAAATTTGTTGCTATATAAAGGTTAATTCTTATATTGCGCCACGAATTTATTACCTGCTAAAAGTATGAAACTAAACAAAATTATGACATTCAAACTCTTACTAACCTTAGTGATAATATTAGGGGCGACAGTGAGTTGTAGTAAAAAGTCAAGTTCGAAGAATTCATCTACCGCTACTGGTTGGAAGATAAATGACAAAAAGGGAGGTTTCCAATATGCTTCAAATTTTAAAAAGCAAGCAACTGGACCCGGATTAGTCATGGTTGAAGGAGGAACATTTACGATGGGTAAAGTTCAAGATGACGTGATGCACGATTGGAACAACACGCCAAATCAACAACATGTGCAGTCCTTTTATATGGACGAGACTGAGGTGACCAATTTGATGTATATGGAATACCTAGATTGGTTAAAGAGAGTTTTTCCACCAGACCAAGAAAATTACAAGAATATCTATGAAGGAGCATCGCCAGATACTTTGGTTTGGAGAAATCGTTTAGGTTATAATGAAACGATGACAAACAACTATTTGAGACATCCAGCTTATGCTAATTACCCAGTGGTTGGAGTAAATTGGATTCAGGCAGTTGAATTTAGTAAGTGGCGTACAGACAGAGTAAACGAAAATACTTTGGAACAAGAGGGATTCTTGAAAAAGGACGCTAAAATTGTTGATACGAAAGCAGAAGCTACCTTTAGTACTGAGACATACTTAAATCAACCAACAAAAGCATTTGGTGGTGATGAAAAAATTGTTTTGAAAGGAAGAAGAAACTCAAAAGCTAAACCAGTTAAGACTAAAGGTACTAAAGATCAGCCAGCCACTGAAGCCCCTGCAAAGAATGTGTATGCGCAACGTTCTTCAGGCTTGATTTTGCCTGAGTACAGACTGCCAACGGAAGCAGAATGGGAATATGCTGCAGCTGCAGATGTAGGTCAAAGAGAATATAATATCTATAAAGGACAAAAGAAATATCCTTGGTCTGGAACATATACCCGTTCGGGAAAAAGAAAAGTTAGAGGTGATCAATTGGCTAACTTCAAACAAGGAAAAGGTGATTACGGTGGAATTGCAGGGTGGTCTGACGACGGTGCTGATATTACAAATATTGTTAAGTCGTATCCACCAAATGATTTTGGTTTGTATGATATGGCTGGAAACGTTGCGGAATGGGTTGCCGATGTCTATCGTCCGATTGTTGATGATGAAGCTAGTGATTTCAACTATTTTAGAGGAAACGTATATACCAAGAATAAAATTGGAGAAGATGGAAAAGCTGAATTAGTGACACCAGAAACGCAAGTTTTCGATACTTTAGCTAATGGGCGAGTAATGGCTCGAAATTTACCAGGTCAATTAGCTCAAGTTCCGGTTGATGAAAAAGAAACGTACTTGAGACAAAATTTCGACAAAAGTGACGAAAGAAATTATCGCGATGGTGATAAACAATCTACAAGATATTTTGATTTTGGTTCGTCCGAAGAAGAAGATGCGAAAAGCAAAGAGAAGCACAAAATGTACGATTCTCCAATACATAATGTTACCACAGATAGTTTAGGTAATATGGTTCGAAAATTTGATAAGTCAAGCAAAAGAACTACATTGGTTAACGACAACGTTAGAGTATATAAAGGTGGATCATGGAGAGACAGAGCTTATTGGTTAGATCCAGCTCAAAGAAGATATTTCCCTCAAGATATGGCAACAGATTATATCGGATTTAGATGTGCTATGTCAAGAGTTGGTCCAAAAGCTGACAAAAAGAAAAGACCAAGAAACTAATTTCTTATTTAATATTACAATAAAAGCCCTTTCTTAGGGCTTTTATTTTTTGATTCTTATTATGAATATCCAGGACATTCATCAGTTATTTCTAAAATGTAAATCTGTTTCAATTGATACTAGGAAAATTGAACCAGGATCTATTTTTCTTGCCATTAAGGGCGATCGTTTCGATGCGAATACTTTTGCTGCTGAGGCGCTGTCAAAAGGAGCGTCGTATGTGATTATTGACAATGCCGAATACTATATAGACACCAGGACTATTGTCGTTTCGGATAGTTTGAAAACTTTACAGGAATTAGCTAAATTCCATAGAAATTACTTGAAATTGCCGATTATAGCGCTGACAGGTAGCAATGGAAAAACAACGACGAAAGAGTTGATTCAAATCGTACTCTCGAAAAAGTATCGGACTAAAGCAACAATCGGAAATTTAAACAATCATATTGGCGTGCCACTGACTTTATTGAGCTTTGATAGTAGTACAGAAATAGGAATCGTTGAAATGGGAGCGAACCACCAAAAGGAAATTTCGTTTTTATGTGAGATTGCACAACCGGACTATGGCTATATCACAAATTTTGGAAAAGCGCATCTAGAGGGATTCGGCGGTGTGGAAGGTGTTATTAAGGGTAAAAGCGAAATGTACTCCTTTCTTGCAACAAATGACAAAATGGTGTTCGTAAATCTTGACGACCCAATTCAGTTGGAGAAAACACAGTCCATAAAACGTCATACTTTCGGACTAGGTAATGCGTCAGCCGATACTTGTGTTGATAGTGTAGTAGCAAATCCATTTGTCAAAGTTCAATTTTCAAATGTTAGCATTCAATCCCATTTAATTGGCTTGTATAATGCGACAAATGTTAGCGCCGCGATTGCTATCGGAAAATATTTTGGTGTTAGTAAGGAGGGGATAAAGGAAGCGATTGAAAGCTATATTCCAGAGAATAATCGGTCTCAATTAGTACGCAAAAATTCAAATGAAATTATTTTAGATGCCTACAATGCCAATCCGAGTAGCATGAAAGTGGCGATAGAGAATTTTGTTCAACTTGATAAAACGAAGAAGATTGTTATTCTAGGAGATATGTTTGAACTTGGACATGAAAGCGTTGCAGAGCACAAAGCAATCGTTGATATGCTATCAAACACAGAAAATATAAGCTGCTATTTTGTAGGTAAAGATTTTTTCCAAAACAGAATTGACAAGAAATATTTTGATTTCTATGAATCTTTTGACTCATTTACCAATGCACTGAAGAATGCCGCTTTTAAAGATTGTATGATTCTAATAAAAGGTTCACGTGGCATGGCGCTAGAAAGAACTTTGGAACTCATATAAAATAAAAAATCCACTATTTCTAGTGGATTTTTTTTGTGGGCGATGAGGGATTCGAACCCCCGACCCTCTGGGTGTAAACCAGATGCTCTGAACCAACTGAGCTAATCGCCCTTATTGCGTGTGCAAATATAAGTTACTTTTTCATATTTGCAAACAAAATTCAATATTATTACAAAATTTCTGCAACGACAAACGTGCTGCCACCAATAAAGATCAAATCTTCTGTAACGGCGTTTTTCTTTGCATCTTCATAAGCTTCTGAAACTGAATTGTAAACGTTTCCATTAAGTCTAAAAGTGCGTGCTTTTTCCTTTAGCGTTTCAGCTTCAAGTCCACGAGAAATATTGGGCTTGCAAAAGTAATAAACTGCGTTTTTTGGAAATAAAGGCAAAATTTCTTCCAAATCTTTGTCATTTACGACTCCCAAAACAAGGTGCAACTGTTTGAATTCTTGATTTAACACTTGCGCTAGTACTATTTGCAGTCCATCTACATTATGTGCGGTATCACAAATAACCGTTGGGTGCTCTTGTAATTTTTGCCATCTTCCCTGCAAGCCGGTGTTCTTGATCACATTCATAAAGCCATTTGCAATATGCTCTTCTTGAATTTGAAATTCTGTAGTCGACCTTAGGACTTGTATGGTTTGCAAAACAGTCCTTTTATTATGATATTGATAATTTCCTAATAAAGGCGAGTCGTATGCTTGATTTATGTTGTCAGAAGCAAAGTACAAAGCAGCTTCGTTTTGGAGTGCTATCCTTTCAAAAACTGGTTTTGTTTCTGTTGTATATTGACCGATAACTGTTGGAATCTTGTGTTTAATTATGCCCGCTTTTTCACTTGCAATAGATTCATGCGTATTACCCAGAAATGCTGTATGGTCGAAACCTATATTCGTAATAACGGAGACTATGGGTGTAATAATGTTAGTTGAATCGAGTCTGCCGCCCATGCCAACTTCAATAATGGCAATAGCTACTTTTTTCTTCTTAAAGTAATCGAACGCCAATCCTACGGTCATTTCAAAAAAACTAAGATTATTTTCTTCAAAAAAGCTTCGATGTTGCGCAACAAAATCATTGACAAAGTCTTCAGAGATCTCAATGCCATTAATTTTTATTCGCTCGCGAAAATCCTTCAAATGCGGGGAAGTATACAAACCAACTTGATAACCAGCTTCTTGCAAAATCGAAGCTAGCATATGTGATGTTGATCCTTTTCCGTTGGTTCCAGCAACATGAATACAACGCAAATTTTCTTCTGGATTCCCCAGCTGTTTTGCAAGCAAAATAGTGTTGGTCAAATCTTTACGATATGCCGTAGCGCCTTGATTTTGGTACATCGGCAATTGTTGAAACATCCAATTTACGGTCTCGTTATAGTTCATTACTTTTTAATAAAAAATTCAAAATGTAAAATAATTTCTTTCTTTTTTAGTTTAATATTGTGTAGTCGTCTTTGCCGATACAAATTTGAAATTATTTTGTCACAAAAGTCTATAAAACAACAACAAATATGATTACTACTTTTCTACAAGTACCAGCCGATACCTTATCGCAAGTGAATCCAGCCGAATTAGCAAAAAGTCTTCCCGTAAATACTGAAATTTCAGTATTGGAGTTTATTTTCAAAGGTGGTTTTTTCTTAATTCCAATCGTAATATTATTGGTTTATACCATCTATCTAGTGTTTGAAAGATATTTATTTATAAGTAAAGCATCAAAAATAGATAACCACCTAATCAAAGATATTCGAAGTAATTTGAATGCGGGCAACTTAGAAATGGCTTGCACTGCGGCGGAACGAAGTGGCAATGCACAAGGAAATGTGCTTAAAGAAGGCATTTTGACCATTGGACGTCCAATCACCGAAATCGAATCGAACATGGAGCGTGCAGCGAATATAGAGATTGGCGAAATGGAGAAAAAACTGGGACAACTCGGTCTAATCGCTGGAATTGCTCCAACCTTAGGTTTCATTGGAACGATTTCAGGGGTAATCAAAATATTCTACAGTATTTCGGTTACTGAAGATATTAGTATCGGAAATATTTCTGGAGGTTTGTATGAAAAAATGATTAGCTCTGGAGCTGGACTTATCGTGGGTATTTTGGCTTATAGCGCCTACCATTTATTCAACGGTAAAATAGATGGTTTCTCCTTATCAATTCAAAAACAAGTGTTAGAGTTTGTAAATATTATTCAAAGACCGAATCATGCCGATAAAACGAAATAAGCGATTTCATGCGGAAGTAGCTACTTCCTCCTTGAGCGACATCATGTTTTTCTTGCTGCTGTTTTTTTTGATTATATCAACACTAGCAAATCCAAATGTGATTCGAATGACTTTACCCAAATCGAAAACCAACGAGAAAACCAACAAGCAATTAATCACGATTTCCGTAACGGAAGAGAAGCGATTTTTTGTGGATAAGGAAGAAGTGGCTTTTGAAAAATTGGAAGAAACATTGCTTTCTAAAATGGATGCTTCCAAAGATCAAAGAGTAATTGTCAGAATCCCATTCAATATGCAAGTTCAGGATTTGGTAGATGTGCTTCAAATTGGCGTTAAGAACAAATTGAAATTTGTAATTGCGACAAGTCCAAAGTAAGAATTCAGGTTATTTATTACACAAATTCCACAAATTTCCACGAATTAATTAGTGCAAATTTGTGGAATTCGTGTTGAATGTCCTTTTGAATTTTAGTTCAAATTAAAATTATAAATAATAATCCCAACTTGTTTGTCCGGGGCATCGCTGTCTGGTTGCCATTTGGTTCGTAATGCAGCACTTTTGGCTTCGTCTAAAAGACATTTTGCCGCATTGGTGGTTCCTCTTGTGCCAGGTTTCGCATCAATCACATTTCCTGATTTGTCTACGGAAATTTGAACTACAACCTTCCCTTGTTCATCACAAGTATAATTTGGTGTTGGTTTGCTTAACGCTTTTCTGTTTCCTAAATAGTAGCCTGATCCGTTTCCAGCACCAGTGCCATTTCCGCTTCCAGAACCATTTCCGCTTCCAGAACCGCTACCATTGCCTGAGCCTGAGCCAGTGCCGGACCCAGTTCCAGAGCCACTTCCGCTGTAGCCGCTTGAGGAAAGTTTCCCGTCTGGTCTGCCTTTGTTGCCTCCCGTTTTGTCATTTCCGTCGCCACCTTTATTAGAGTTCAATAAATTAGCAAGGGCATCATTGGTGTTTTTCGACACTTTTGGTTTTTCAACTACGGGTTTCGTTTCGGGCTTAACAACCGTTGGAGTCGTTTTCTTTGGTTTCTCGTTTTTTGGCAATGCCGCCATATCTTCAGCATCATCATCTTGGGTAATTACGTTGTCCTCAGGTGAAGCAGTCGCAGGTGCTTGTTTCGCCTCTTCGTCTTTAACGTTTAAAGTTTCACTTTTGAAATTATCGCCCATGCCGTAATCGCTGTCGCCAAAATTCATTTCAATACCGCCACCGCCGCCGCCAAGTAATTCCTTGAGGTTGGAAGGTGGCCAAAATCTCACAAAAAATAAGATAAGTAGCAACAAACCCATGACAATCGTGGTCATAAGTATCGATTTTTGTTGGTCTTTATTCAGAGAAATGTCCATAATTTATAGAATTTATTGAACAACGTTTCTTTTTTTAAACGAATAAATGTACTAAAAATTGTTGTGAATTCACAGCTAAATTAAACCAGTTGTTTCAACGCAATCTCGAATGCGGTGGCACTGATATTGGTTTTAGATGGATTAAGTTCGTACGCTTTTTGAATCGCATTTTTGATGGTATTCGATGTGTCAGCAAAAATCGCTTCATCGGTCATTTGCACTTTCTTTTCCATGAAGTAGGCAAAAACTCTGGCCATACCGCAGTTGGAAATAAAATCTGGGATCAAACTAATTTTTTGATCTACCTGCTCCATAATTGGACCGAAGAAAATTTCCTTATCTGCAAATGGCACGTTGGCGCCGCAAGAAATAACTTCCAATCCCGAAGCAATCATACTGTCCATTTGGTTTTGAGTCACTAATCTTGATGCCGCACAAGGCGTAAATATCTCTGCGCCTAAGGACCAGATTTTTGCATTAATTTCCTCAAACGGAATCATATTAAAAGCGACCAATTTATTCCCGTCTTTGTTCAAAAATAACGTTCGAATTTGTTCAAAAGTAAAGCCGTTTTCATTAATAACACCACCATCTCGATCGATGATTCCAATCACTTTGGCGCCCATTTCTGCCAAATAGAAAGCCGCCGCGGAACCAACATTTCCAAAACCTTGTACGATGGCTTTCTTCCCTTTGATGTTGCCGCCATAAATGGTGTAATAGTGACGTGCTGCTTCTGCAACGCCATAACCTGTAATCATATCAGCAACTGTATACTTTCTAGCAACATCTGGCGAAAAATTTGGGTTCTCAATTACTTTCACCACACCTTGACGCAGTTGCCCAATACGGTTGATTTTGTCAGCTTCTGTGGGTTTAAAATGGCCATTAAAGACTCCTTCTTGTGGATGCCAAACGCCACATTCTTCGGTCATTGGAATCACTTCATGAATTTCATCCACATTCAAATCGCCTCCAGTTCCGTAGTAACTTTTTAGCAATGGCGAAACCGCTTTATACCAACGTTGTAAAACGCCTTTTTTGCGAGGATCATTCGGATCGAAATTGATTCCTGATTTGGCGCCACCAATCGCTGGACCCGAAACTGAAAATTTCACTTCCATTGTTTTTGCCAACGAAAGCACTTCATTCATATCTAATCCTTTTCGCATTCTGGTTCCACCACCTGCAGCGCCGCCGCGAAGCGAGTTGATGACCGTCCAGCCTTCTGCTTCTGTTTCGGCATCTTTCCAGTTGAATATGATTTCGGGTGTTTTATCTTCGAATTTTTTCAGTAAATCTTTCATTCCGTTTTTGCTTATTTGGGTGCAAATATAAGAATATAGAAAGCGTGAATTGCTAATAGTCAGTTGTTCTTTTTAGAAAGTATTAACGAGCTTTGTTGATAAAGGACATGGAAAAAAGACTACGTTTGAATCACTATTCAAATAATTACTACTTACACCTAAACAAGATGATAAAAATAGATAAAAATTGGCATGATAAACATACAGAAATGTTAACCTTTGGCAGTCGCGTTGCTGATAAAGTGGCCACAGGAATGGGGTCTTGGCGGTTTATCATTATTCAAACCATCATTGTGGCTATTTGGATGGCTTTGAATTTCGTTGCCTTTATTTCGCATTGGGATCCGTATCCTTTTATTCTGTTGAATTTGTTGTTTTCAACCCAAGCCGCCTATGCTGCTCCCATTATTATGATGGCACAAAATCGTCAAAATGAACGAGATCGAGTTCAGGCACAGGCCGATTACCAAACCAATATCGACGCCAAATTAGAGATAGAAGCACTTACGATGAAATTAAATAAACTCGAAGTCGATAAGTTAGACAAGATTATTACGATGTTGGAGGAATTGAAAAAATAGTTCCAGAGGAGTGATTTTTTTTGGCACCCGTAACACTACTCAGAACGTTAATTTCATTCCGCAATTTCAAAACACCTAATAGGCCAAAAATCAATGCTTCCTTAAATTCTAATATTTTCGGTTCTGGAATGGTAATCGCTATTTCTGGCAAGTAAAATTGCGTTCTCGCAATTAAAAAATCACTATAGGCACCGCCGCCTGTAATTAAAAGTTTACCTTGTTTTAAGGGCAATGCGTTCGCAATCTGTAATGCCACATGCTCGACAAAGGTGCGCATTTTGTCTTCAGTGGCGATGGCAAAGGATTCCATCAACGGCAAAACTATTTCCTTTACATATTCAAATCCCAATGATTTCGGAAAGGGTTTTTGGTAAAAATCTAAATTGTTCAAAGCGATGAATAGCCCGGAATTTAGGTTTCCAGATTGCGCTATTTTTCCACGGTCATCGTAGTCTAATCCCAATTGATTCGCATAAAAATTCAAAACGGTATTCACTGGAGAAATGTCAAAAGCAATTCGATTTCCGCCTTGTTCAAAAGAGATATTCGAAAAACCACCCAAGTTCAAACAATAATCAAAATCCGAAAACAACATGCGATCGCCAATAGGCACGAGCGGCGCACCTTGACCGCCCAATTGAACATCCTGCACACGAAAATCGCATACTACTTTTTGCTGGCAAGTCGTGGCAAGTTCAGGAAGATTTCCGATTTGCAAAGTGAACCCATTTTGTGGTTGATGCAGAATCGTATGTCCATGAGAACAAACTGCATCGATGTTTTCGAGTTGGTGTTTTTCGATAAAACTTCGAATGATGTTTCCTAAAAGTTGCGTGTAAGTGTGATTGAGTTCTTGAAGTTCGTTTTCATTAAAATTGACGGCCGTTTTCAAACGTTGAACCCATAGTTCATTATAGCCAATTGTTTCGGCGACACCAATTTCAAAAGCCCATTTTTCACTATCAAAATGAAAATGTAGAAGCGCCAAATCAACACCATCTAGCGAGGTTCCAGACATCACACCAACAACAGTATAGGAATTTTTCTGCATGGGATAAAAATACGAAAAGCAGCAAATCCTAAATAGTAATTCTTTACATTTGTTGAAGCGATTTTCTAAAACGCAGCTATTCAAACAACTAAACAATAAATAGGATGAAAAAAACTACTACTTTGCTACAAAAAACCATGTTGTTCTTTTTGCTAGCTTTTTCGCTCATTGGATACGGGCAACATTTCACAATAACCCTAGATAATTTTATGTCAACTTCTAATACTTTTGAAGTAGATGTTGTGCTAATTGTTGACGCCCCTGCTGAAGGAGTTCGTTTATGCGCAGTGTCCGCCGGAATTAATTACAATCCAGCAATTTTAAATGGTGGGACACCTTGCACTTTTTCCTCCAATTCAGGTTGCGATTCTTGGATTTTGCTGCCTGGAACAATTGCGCCCGAGCTCACAGGTGGAGGAATGAATACCATATCCACTATTAATAGAGCTAATCCAGTAGGACATTTACGAATTATACAAGTAACATCTGCTATCTCTCAAGTTTATCTTCTTCCAGGTTCATACAGAGTTGGGAGATTTAGATTTACCAATACGGTGCCATGGGCAGTAGATAGCGATCCTGAACTGTGGTTGCAGCCGACAAATGATGGGGGCGCGTCTAATAATATCGTTTCCTTCTCCCCTTATGGTGCGCAAGCTCCTATCCAGAATTATACAACAACTGTTCCTGCTGGAGGAACAGGTTTAACTTTAGGTTATACACAAGGAGCGCCATTGCTCAGGGTTTTGAACAGTTCTTTAGCCACAGTATCTTCAGAAGCATCAGAAGAAATTGCAACCGCTTTTCCAAACCCGTTTTCGATTACTTTCAAACTCAACTTAACTACAGTTTCAAACGAACTGGTTCAAGTGAGTGTTTATGATATGTTGGGGAAATTAATAGAAGATTTCAATGTAGAAAGCAACGGTGTTAATTCCTTTTCATTTGGCGAAAAATATGCTGCTGGGTTTTATAATGTGAAAGTTTCTCAAGGCGATAAAACGCAAGTAATTCGAATGATCAAACAATAATATATTTTGAAAACATAAATAAAAGCACCTGCGATTGTAGGTGCTTTTTGTTTTTGTAATAGGAGCGAGAGTATTAGAGGAATGAAACCAAATTGAACAATCTCAAAAAAACTTCAAAAACAAGTAAAATCATAAATATGAATTGATTACTTTTGATAGGGAGACCTAACAAAACAGAGCTATTCAAACAACTAAACAATAAATATGATGAAGAAAACTACTTTGACACTAAAGAAAATAATGTTGCTCTTTTTCCTTGCTTTTTCGCTCATTGGATACGGACAACATTTTACAGTAACCCTAGATAATTTTATGTCAACTTCTAATACTTTTGAAGTAGATGTTATTTTGATTGTTGATTCGCCTGCACAAGGAGTTCGTTTATGCGCGGTGTCCGCGGGAATCAATTTCAATCCAGCCATTTTAGATGGTGGTACACCATGTACAACAAATAATTGTGGCTCATGGGCTTTAGTACCGGGAACTATTGCACCAGAGCTTACGGCAAATGGAGGTTTGAATATGGTGAATACTACCAATAGATTTAATCCAGTAGGGCATTTAAGAATTGTACAAGCGACCAAGGCTAATTCTCTTGTAGATCTGGTTGCAGGATCCTACAGAATCGGTCGCTTTAGGTTTACTAATACGGTGCCATGGGCAGTAGATAGCGATCCTGAGTTGTGGTTGCAGCCGACAAATACCAACCCTACTGGTTCAACAAATACAATTGTTTCATTTACTGATTTTGGCTCGACAACTTTTATACGTACTGCTTCAACAACCACAGTTCCTCATTATGTCACTATGGGTTACACAGAAGGGGCACCTTTACCAATGTTTCGTCTTTTGAACAGCTCTTTAGCAACAGGTTCTCTAGAAGCATCAGAACAAATAGCAACCGCTTTTCCTAACCCGTTTTCGAATACTTTCAAACTCAACTTAGCTACAGTTTCAAACGAACTGGTTCAAGTGAGTGTTTATGATATGTTGGGGAAATTAATAGAAGATTTTAATATTGAGAGCAATGGTATAAATTCTTTTTCATTTGGCGAAAAATATGCTGCTGGGTTTTATAATGTGAAAGTTTCTCAAGGCGATAAAACGCAAGTGATTCGAATGATTAAGCAATAATTTATTTTTAGAATTTATAGAAAAGCACCTACGATTGTAGGTGCTTTTTGCTTTTGCAATAGCAGCAATAAAAATTGATGAAAGACATCAAATTGAACAATCCCCAAAAAATACGAAAACGTTTGAAATTTTAACTTTTAAATTATACATTTGAAAACCATAAAAAAAACGTCCCACTTTAGCATATAGCACATGGATTTTAATCTTACCGAAGAACATTTGATGATTCAACAAGCCGCTCGAGATTTTGCTCAAGCCGAGTTGTTGCCAGGAGTAATTGAAAGAGATGAACATTCTAAATTTCCTACCGAACAAGTCAAAATGATGGCTGATTTAGGTTTTATGGGCATGATGGTCGACCCGAAATATGGCGGCTCTGGTTTAGATAGTGTGTCATATGTTTTGGCGATGACCGAAATTGCTAAAGTTGATGCGTCTGCTGCGGTAATCATGTCCGTAAATAATTCATTGGTTTGTGCAGGTATCGAAAAATATTGCAACGAAGAACAAAAAATGAAATACTTAGTTCCGCTGGCGAAAGGTGAAGTGATTGGAGCTTTCTGCTTGTCTGAACCTGAAGCGGGATCGGACGCCACTTCACAGAAAACGACAGCGATTGATAAGGGAGACCATTATCTATTAAACGGAACTAAAAACTGGATCACCAATGGCGCAACAGCTTCAACTTATTTAGTCATTGCGCAAACCGATGTCGAAAAAAAACACAAAGGAATCAATGCGTTTATCGTAGAAAAAGGTTGGCCTGGTTTTGAAGTTGGTCCTAAAGAAAAGAAAATGGGGATTCGCGGTTCTGACACCCATTCACTAATGTTTACGGATGTAAAAGTACCTAAGGAAAATCGCATTGGTGCTGATGGGTTTGGATTTAATTTCGCGATGAATGTGCTCAATGGCGGTCGTATTGGAATTGCTTCTCAAGCACTTGGTATCGCAACTGGCGCTTATGAATTGGCCTTAAAATATTCCCATGAACGCAAAGCTTTTGGGAAAGAAATTTTCAATCATCAAGTGATTGCCTTTAAGTTGGCGGACATGTATGTCAAAATCACAGCCGCGAGATTGCTCATCATGAAAGCCGCTTGCGAAAAAGACGAAGGAAAAGACATTTCACATTCGGGCGCAATGGCGAAACTATATGCCTCTGAAATTGCTTTAGAAGTGGCGAACGAGGCAGTACAAATTCACGGAGGAAACGGCTATGTTGCCGAATACCACGTAGAACGTATGATGCGCGACTCTAAAATTACACAGATATATGAAGGAACATCTGAAATTCAACGAATAGTTATTTCACGAGGATTGGTGTCCTAAATTCAATCAATAGCAAAGAAAACCCTTTCGGAACATTAATCTGAAAGGGTTTTTTGTTTACATTCGTGACGACCATTATCGTAATTATTTTTTAGTATGTCAGAAGAATTGAAATATTGGTATCTCCGCGATCACAAGCTATTTTGGACGTTGAGTATGTCTCAGGTAAAGCAATTGTGCATCATTACCGGATTTAAAAAAGCTAAAAAAGGAGATGTCATTTACTTTTCCTCTAGCGAAGTTCCAAGAATATTTCTGCTCAAAAAAGGCAATATCAAAATCGTCGAAATTGATGAAGAAGGCAACGAAACCATCAAAGACATCATTCAAAAAGGGGATTTGTTTGGCGAATTGACTTTAGAAAGCGACAAAAATTCCAGCGAATACGCCAAAGCATTGACCGATGAAGTCATTATTTGTAGTTTCCTACTTTCTGATTTTGAAAATTTGATGTTGCAAAATCCCAATTTAGCATTGACTTACACCAAGTTTGTGGGTTTGAAAATGAAGCGCATCAAAAACAGTTACTCCAACCTCATTTCTAAAGATGCGAAAACCCGATTGAATACTTTTATTAAAGAATGGGCGGAACGTGAAGGCAAATTTAACGGCAATAAAGTCTCCATCGACAATTATCTTACGCAAGCCGACATCGCTCAAATCATCGGTACCTCACGCCAAACTGCAACCCAATTGCTCAACGAAATGGAGGAGAAGCAATTGATATTTTATGCTCGAAAAGAAATTTTGATTGATGATTTTTCTAAACTTTAGGATAATTTTCCTTTTAATGTAAACTACCCGACAAAACGCCTTTCTCCTTCACAGTACGTTTGTATCATAAAAATACAACTACTATGAAAAAGATACTTTATTTATTACCTGTTTTCCTCATCTTGGTCTCGTGCCAGGAAGAAGGAGCGCTTACGAGAGATCGGGAAAAAGTGTTGCTCAATCCAATTGCAGAATTGAAGTACTCTGGGGTTTTCGTTCCGACCTCTGGAATTTCCGTTAGCGGAGAAGCCAAAATTTACTTAGAAAACGGACAGTACAAAGTCAACCTAGAAAACTTTAGTGTCTCCAACGGTCCCGATTTAAGAGTCTACTTGTCTAAAGCGGCAACACCGACCGACTTTGTTAACCTCGGTAACTTGACTTCTCAAACGGTCTATCCAATACCAAGTAAAGTTGATGTTTATGCGTATTCACATGTCTTGATTCATTGTCAGCATTACAATCATTTGTTTGCGATTGCAGCATTAACTTCAAATTAAGCACTATGAAAAATACACTTTTAATTTTAATTGGTTTTGTGTTTACCACTGTAGCTTGGTCTCAAGGTTGCAGTGATGCGGGGATTTGCTCCATCAACAAAGGATTTTCGGACGAAAAAGAGCAGTTCAAAAACAGTCTGGAATATGCATCCATTTATAGTTTAGGTGAAGCGGATGTGCAGTATTTGTCGCATTACATTTCATATACGAAGCGTTTCAATCCGCATTTTGCATTTACCAGCAAAGTGACGTTATCAACGGCAAACGGGAGCTTTGGCACGCGAACACAATTCGGAGATGCTTTTCTAATCGGAAACTATACATTCAAAGAAAAAAAACAAAAGCAATGGAGTGCACTTCTTGGCGTAAAATTCCCTTTTACCGCATCCAATCTAAAAATAAACGGTTATCCTTTACCGCTTGATTACCAGTCGAGTTTGGGAACTGTCAATGCATTCGTGGGCACTAATCTTCATTACAAGCAATGGGATTTTAATGCTGCCTTACAAATCCCAGTGGTCAATTTGAACAAGAATTCTTATTTTGCGGAGTATTCGGGCACCACCGATTTTCCATCCACCAATTTGTTTGAGCGCAAACCCGATGCGTTGCTTCGCGCGACTTATGAATTGACTTTGCCACATTCTAAATTTTCTTTTAAGCCGAACGCTCTGTTTATTTACCACCTTGGAGAAGATTCTTATGAAAATATTTTTGGACGAAGAGAAAATATCGCAGGATCTGATGGACTCACAGTCAATGGAAATCTTTTAAGTACCTATCACATCAACAAACAAAATCAAGTGGAGCTGTCACTCGCAACACCTTTTGTAGTGCGAAATCTAAGACCTGACGGCTTGACGCGAAGTTTTGTTCTTGGATTGCAATACCAATATTCATTTTAATAATTGGACTTTTTTACTGCTAATGTAAACTAACCGACATTTTGAAATTAGAGTCCAATTTATCTTTGCTTCAATAATAATAACTAAATTTAATCTTATGAAAAAATCAATCTTAATCTTATTCGTTGCCTTCCTATCTGCAACAAACTATGCGCAAACGGCTGGAAAAAGAACATCAGAATTCAATCTGGAGAAAAAGGTCGCTATTCAAGGTTACGATCCTGTAGCGTATTTCACGCAAAAGAAAGCGGTAAAAGGCAAATCGATACTCGCTAGTTCTTACGAAGGTGTCATCTACTATTTTTCCTCGCAAGCCAACAAAGACGCATTTGCTAAAACACCAGCGAGTTACGAGCCACAATACGGCGGATGGTGCGCCTATGCGATGGGCGCTACTGGAGAAAAGGTAGAAATTGATCCAGAAACTTTCAAAATTTTCGACGGAAAACTCAACTTATTCTACAATGCTTATTTCAACAACACCTTAAAAAGTTGGAATAAAGACGAAGTCAACTTGAAGAAAAAAGCCGATGCGAATTGGAAGAAGTTTTTCAATTAGTTGTCGGTTGTCAGTTATCAGTTGTCAGCTTTCAAAAACAGAAACTAAGTCCCCATTTTCAAATTTTCAAATTAACTCATTTTCAAATTAAATAAAAATCATGAAAAACAACCTATTTACTTGGATCATCAAACTCACAGCAGTAGTCATTTTAGTGCAAACGCTTTATTTTAAATTTACCGGCGCAGAAGAAAGCGTCTACATTTTTTCAACGCTTGGTGCAGAACCATTTGGTCGCATTGGTTCCGGTGTTGTCGAATTAATCGCCTCGATCTTAATCCTCATTCCACGAACCACATTACTAGGCGCGCTAATGGGATTAGGAACCATGGCTGGCGCCATCTTATCCCATTTGGTTTTCTTAGGAATTGTTGTAAAAAACGATGGCGGAACACTTTTTATTTTGGCAATAATTACGTTTATTTGTTGTGCAATATTAGTATTTCAAAACAGAGATAAAATTCAAGGTCTATTAAAGTTTCAATTGTAAAAACATGTTGTTACCATCTATTCATCATAGTTTAGAAGAATTAAACGACTTGCTCGAGCAAATTTCCGATGCAGATTATGCGCATCCATGTCACGAATTGAGCAATGCAACAATAGGCGAGCACACCAGACACATTATCGAAATGTTTCAATGCTTGAATTCGCAATACGAAACTGGAGTCGTGAACTATGACCAACGCCAACGCAATAAGTTAATTCAAACCAACGCTGAATTTGCGATTGCCCAAATCAAAGAAATTCAAAACACTCTAGACAAAGAAAACAAGAAAATAGAACTGCAACAAATTGTTGATGGCGAGGAAATCCGAATCGAAAGCAACTATTTCCGAGAATTGCTCTACAATCTAGAGCACTGCATTCACCACCAAGCGCTGATTAAAGTCGCTATCCTAATGAATGGAAATCTACAAGTCAACGAGAATTTTGGCGTCGCCCGTTCCACCATCGAATACAGAAAAAGATGTGCACAGTAAGTTTTGTACATTCTCAAGGCAAAATCATCATCACTTCCAACCGCGACGAGCAAGTAGCGCGTCCCGCTGTGGAACCTAGGAATTACTTGGTCAACCAAAAGAATTTATTTTTCCCAAAAGATCCCAAAGCGGGCGGAACTTGGTACGTCGTAGATGAAAATGCCAATGTGCTCGTCTTGCTCAATGGCGCGGAAGAAAAACACCAATGGAATCCGCCATACCGAAGAAGTCGCGGCCTCATTGTCCTCGATTTGTTCAGCGAAGCATCTGCAATCTCAGCTTGGCAGGAGATAGATTTAGAGAACGTTGAACCGTTTACCCTCGTCTTATTCCAAGACCAAAAACTCTATCAATTGCGCTGGAACGGAACCGAGAAAAGTACACTTCAACTAGATGTCAACGAAAATCATATTTGGTCCTCGTCGACGCTCTATGCGCAGGAAATTCGCCAACAAAGAGCGCAATGGTTTGCTGCATTTTTAGATACAAAACCGGAAGTGACTTTTGAAGAAATGTTTCATTTTCATCGCTACACTGAGGCTGAGAATTCGCAACATGGACTCATCATCAACCGAAACGATAAACTCAAAACGCTAAGCATCACGCAAAGCGTTATCGATCAAAACAAAATCACGGTCATGCACCACGATTTAATAGAACAAAAAGAATTTTCAAATACGTTTATTCATGTCTAATTGGGGCGTGCCGGCGCAAGTGCAACAAGGCTTTCATCAAATTATGTCAAGCGCCGTCGTGCTGTCCGCTATATCTTTTTTGTTTTTTTGTCACCCTGAGCGCAGTCGAAGGGCTTTTTTCAAGAAACAAAAAAGGATGCCGCTGCCATCACTCACGCAACCCACAACCGACAACCCACAACCCACAACCGACAACCCGCAACTGATAACCGACAACCAACTTGAAACTCTTCTTCCATAAACTACTTCACTGGGAATATTGGCCAATGCACGTGGTGTACATTCCAATCTATTTTCAATGGGCGTATTTGTCACTAAAAGCACGAACTATTTTCTTTTTCAATGCGTCAAATCCGTCCATCAAAAATGGTGGCTTTATCATGGAGTCGAAAAAGGAAATCTACAATCTGATTCCAAAAATATATTATCCGAAAACAGAGTTAATTAAAGAAGACACTTCTTTTGAGCTAGTTTTAGAACGTTTCAACGAATGCCAATTCAATTATCCGATTGTGGCCAAACCAGATATCGGATTGCGTGGTTCGGCGGTGAAGAAAATCCACAATGAAGTTGAACTAAAAGCCTATCACGACAAAGTAAATTTTGATTATTTGCTCCAAGATTTAATTCCATATCCCAACGAAATCGGGATTTTCTATGTGCGATATCCACACGAAAAGAAAGGAAGAATTACGGGAATTGTTGGCAAAGAATTCCTAATCGTCACTGGCGATGGTAAATCAACGATGGAAACTTTGATTAAGAAAGATCCGCGACATGAACTCCAACTCAAAATCTTACAAAAAGAATACGGAGCGGATTTGCAAACTGTCTTAGCCGACGGAGAACAACGCAATTTAGTGCCTTACGGCAATCACATTCGTGGCGCCAAATTCCTAGATTTCAGCCATTGGATATCGCCACAACTGACTGATGTGATTAACGAAATGTGTCTTCAAATTCCAGAGTTTTATTTCGGCCGATTGGATTTGATGTACAATACTTTAAAAGAACTCGA